>DASXRR010000140.1:0-17899 GCA_036506475.1 Chloroflexota bacterium | reverse complement strand
CACATCGCGGCGGCGGCCAGCATCAGCCCGGGCAACCTGTACTACCACTTCCGGAACAAGGAGCAGATTGTTCAGGCCCTCTTCGAGCGGCTGTGCGACGCGTACGACCGCGTCTTCGCTCTGCCGGAGAACCACGCGCCGACGATCGCGGACCTGCGCCGCCTGGTGCGGGTCAATTTCGAACTGCTGTGGGACTATCGCTTCGCGTACCGCGAGCTAGCAGCGCTCCTCCGCCGCGACGAAATCCTGCGCGAACGCTGGCTCGAGGTCCGGCAGCGTGGCTACACCGGCTTTCGCGACCTCATCGTGGAGTTCGTTAGCGCCGGCGTGGTGGCCGCCCCCGCGGACACGGCGGCGATTGAACGACTCGCCGACCTGTGCTGGCTGATCAGCGAATTCTGGCTGCCCAGCCTGGAGGTCAGCGGCCAGCCCGTAGGTGCCAGCCAGCTCGACCGCGGCGTCGCCCTGATGCTGCAGGTTCTCAACCTCACCGTCGATCCCGCGCCCCCTGCCCAAGAAGGTCCACGTATGAACGCTCTCGCCGTCCGCCGCACCGCGGGCACGCTGCCCGCGGATCGCGCTCCCGCCACGGCGGATCCCGCACCTGTCCCGGCATTGGGATGAGGACGACGCGATCAAGGCCCGAACGGTGCAGCTGACCCAGATCCTAGCTACCAAGCTCTATATCCCCCCACTCCCGCCCAAGGCCGTACTCCGTCCACGTTTGATCGAGCGGCTAGACGAGGGTCTGCACCGCAAACTCACCCTCGTCTCTGCCCCCGCCGGCTTCGGTAAGACCACACTGCTCAGCGCATGGGTTGCTGGTTGCGACGAGCAGGTCGCCTGGCTGTCACTGGACGAAGGGGATAACGACCGCGCACGCTTTCTGAGCTACCTCGTCGCTGCCGTGCGGACCATTGCCCCGACTATCGGAGAAGCGGTGTTGGGCGCGCTGCAATCGCTTCAGCCGCCCTCGACGAAATCAGCACTAACCGCTCTGCTCAATGAAATTACGACGATCCCGGACTCACTCGTGCTGGTCATCGACGACTACCACGTTATTGATGCCAAACCAGTTGACGATGCGCTCAGCTTCTTGCTCGAGCACCTGCCACCCCGAATGCGCCTGGTCGTGGCCAGTCGTGAGGATCCACAGCTGCCGCTGGCACGGTTACGTGGCGGGGGCCAGTTGTCTGAGCTGCGCGTCGCGGATTTGCGCTTTAGTCAGTCCGAAGCGGCGGCACTCCTCAACGACGCGAAGGGTCTGGAGCTGTCAAGCGAAGACATCGCTGCCCTGGAAACCCGCACCGAAGGCTGGGTTGCTGGCCTGCAGCTGGCCGCTCTGTCACTGCAGGGCCAGGCAGACGCCAGCAGCTTCATCCAATCCTTCAGCGGCAGCCATCATTTCGTACTCGACTATCTCATCGAGGAAGTCCTGCAGCGGCAGTCTGACAGCGTTCAGACGTTCTTGTTGCGCACATCCATCCTCGACCAGATGTGCGGCTCACTGTGTGACGCCGTGCTTGGCGACGCCACTGCCTCCGGACAGGCAACCCTGGAGTACCTCGAACGCGCCAACCTGTTCGTGGTCCCACTGGACAGCGAGCGGCGCTGGTACCGCTATCACCATCTCTTCGCCGACCTGCTACGACAGCGGCTTCACCAGAGTGGCACCAGGTCCAACGGCGAGGTCACCGAATTACACCGTCGTGCCAGCCAGTGGTATGAGGACACCGGTCTGGAGATTGAAGCCTTTCTCCATGCCGCGGCTGCGAACGATGTAGAGCGCGCCGAGCGGCTCGTCGAAGGACACGGGGTGCCCCTGCAATATCGGGGCGCGGGGGTACGGGTACTCAAATGGCTGGAGTCGCTGCCAACGACGGTACTCGACGCCAGACCATCGTTGTGGGTGACGTATGCCACGGCGTTGTTCTTTAGCGGCCGACACACCGCCGTCGAGCAGAAACTGCAGGCCGCTGAAGCGGCCCTGCGCGGTACCGAACAAGACGACGCGTGGCGCGACCTTGTAGGACGTATTGCCTCCATTCGGGCGACGCTAGCAATCATGCAGCACGATGCAGAAGCCATCGTCGCCCAGTCGCGCCGCGCCCTGGAATATCTGCACCCTGACAACTTGCCCATACGGACCGCGGCTGCCTACACGCTGGGGTATGCCCATCAGCTCCAGGGAGACCGAGCGGCGGCCAGCCGAGCTTATTCCGATGTCCTATCTATCAGCCAGTCGTTCGCCGATTCCATCTACACCGTCGCGGCGACACTCGGTTTCGGCCAGGTACAGGAACTAGACAACCAGCTGTCACTGGCGATCAAGACCTACCGGCACGTTCTGCAACTGGTAGGTGATCCGCCGCGGGGGCTTGCGTCCCAAGCGCATCTCGGACTGGCGCGTATCTCCTACGAATGGAACGACCTGGAGGCGGCCCAACGGCACGGGCTACAAGGCAGCCAACTCGCGCGCCAGATGGACAGCGCCGACACCGTCGCTGCATATGGGGTATTTGTCGCTCGCCTGAGACTTGCCCAGGATGACGTGGCCGGCGCGGTCGCCGCTCTCGACGAGGCCGAAGCGTTCGTGCGCCAACATAACTTTCTGTTTCGGATGCCCGACGTTGCCGCTGCACGGGTGCTGACATTGCTTCGCCAGGGCCATCTGGCGGAAGCGGGTCTCGTGGCTGGGACATACGATCTCCCTACCAGCCGGGCGCGCGTCCACCTGGCCGAGGGGGATACCTCGGCGGCACTGGAGCTGCTCGAACCATGGCGACAGCACGTAGACGCGAAGGGCTGGGTGGATGAACGGCTCAAGGTCATGGTTCTCCAAGCGCTCGCTCTCCAGGCACACGGCGATACTGTCAGCGCGGTGAACGTGCTCATGGAGGCGCTGACACTTGCTGAGCCGGCCGGATGCGTCCGCAGCTTCGTCGACGAAGGCCTACCGATGGCCGATCTCCTGTTCGCGGCCGCTGGTCGCGGGAGGATGCTGGAGTACATCGAGAAGTTGCTGACGGTAATGGACACTGGCAAGCAGAGCAGCGAAGGTACGTCGGATCGCCCTCCCGCCCAGCCCCAGATTCGCCCATTGATCGAGCCATTGAGCCCTCGCGAGTTAGAAGTCCTGCGCCTCATTGCTCAAGGACTCTCGAACCACGAGATAGGCGAACGGCTATTCCTCGCACTGGACACGGTGAAGGGACACAATCGCAAGATCTTCGGCAAACTCCAGGTCCAGAGGCGCACCGAAGCCGCCGCACGTTCGCGCGAG
The DNA here is from genome assembly GCA_036506475.1 of Chloroflexota bacterium. Lineage (GTDB taxonomy): Bacteria > Chloroflexota > UBA6077 > UBA6077 > CF-72 > CF-72. Next base: position 14,616 of record DASXRR010000140.1, on the reverse strand, counting down.
CTGGGTCTGTCCTAGCCTGGACCGTCAGACTGTCGGCGAGCACTGCCTCAGGGCAATCACGCGTGTGATCCGGTAAGCCTCAGCTCGAGAACCGCCGCCCTCTCAGCTCCCTACAACAACACCTCGAACAACACTTTCGTGTCTCCGTGTGAACGCCACAGCGGAGCCATGCTCGCTGTAGGTCGAGCAAGTGGCGCAGAGGGCTTGGACCCGCCACGACTAAAGGAGAGTGTCGGGTGATGCCAAGCGAGGTCAACTCGGAATTCGATCCAGGCCCACCAACGGTCTATCGGATCAGGATCAAGGGCCATCTGGGTGATCAATGGACCGCGTGGTTTGAGGGCCTCGCCATCACGCTCGACGAAAGTGGCGACACGCTGCTCAGCGGCCCGGTGATCGACCAGGCCGCGCTCCACGGATTGCTCAGAAAGGTGCGTGATTTGGGCATGCCATTGGTTTCGGTCACGCCTGTTGAACCCCGATTTCAACCATAGCTAAGGAGATAGGCATGAAGACGCAGCAAACCCTTGAAGGTCGAAACGGCTTTGATTCATACCGAAAGACCGCGATAACGGTCGGTGTCGTGTACCTGTTGGGGATGGTCGTAGGCATAGGTGGGAATGGACTCGTCCAGTCCATTCTTGGCGCGCCAGATCATCTGTCCATTGTCACTGCGAATAGCCTGCTACTTGCGGGTGGTCTAATGCTCATGCTGCTCGCCGGCGTCGGCGACGCCGCTCACGGGATCCTGATGTTCCCGATCCTGAAGCGACGCGGCGAGCGCCTCGCCCTCAGCTACCTCGGTTTCCGGATCGTGGACGCCGCGTTCGTTGGGCTCTGGGTGCTCTTCCTCTTGCTTCAGATTCCATTAGGCCGCGAGTACCTGAAAGCAGGGGGCGCCGATCCGTCCTACCTGCAAGCCCTGAGCGCCGTGTCCGTACAGGCAAGCCAATATGCCTACGAGATCGCCATGATGTTCGTCGGGGTCGCCGGGGTGACGCTGGGCTACGTGTTGTACACGGCGCGGCTGGTTCCGCGGTTCGTGGCCGTCTGGGGCCTCGTCGGCTACGCGATCCATCTCGGCGGGTCCGTGTTGGAGGTCCTGGGGTTCGGCCTGAACCTGATGCACGTTATTCCGGGCGGCCTGTGGGAGTTGTTCATCGGGGTGTGGCTGATCACGAAGGGGTTCAGCTCTTCACCCGTTCTCTGGCAGCGGCCGACGTCCTCGTCGCTAGCCAGGCGCGCTTCGCCTGAGGTGGTCAGCGCAGCTACGTAATTCGCAGTAAGAAAGGTGGCTCGGTCGTAGACCAGCGCGTCGGGCGCAAGTCCAGAAGCTCCTGTTTGCGAACCGTATGGCTCAGGTGGGCGAGGCCGCGTAGGCCTCGGTGAGCCAGTCGCGCACCTCGTCGTCCACATCGCTCGGGTCGCGCAGGTCGATGAAGTAGGCGGAGCGGTTGCCGGGGCCATGCCAGGTCCTGGCAAAGCGCGGGTGCTGCACGACGCGCGACAGCAGGACCGACAGCACGATACGCACCTGTCGGCGCCGATCGCGCTGCGGGCGCAGCTCGGCAAAGGTGCGCACGCGTTTGAAGAAGATACCGACCGACAGGAACTCGACGGTCAGCGGACCAACGCCCCGAAGATGCGCGTACACGAGGTCGTAGATGGAGCGTTCAAGTGGCGAGCCGACGGAGAAGTACTCGGCCACGGACATGCCCGGCGCGCACTCGTGCGACTGATTACGGCGTCCGAATTGGCGGTGGCACTCAGGGCACGTCCAGGCAGGCACGCGGCACCAAGTCTATGAAGTACCTCACAGCCAGGTGCGGGTAACAGGCCTAGGATCGCCCTACCTTCATAGGCGGAACACGGAAATCTGGAGGGAGCTCACCGTGGAACGGTGTATCTGGATTCATCAATTCAGCCAGCTCGGCGAGCGAACTGCTGAAGACATCGCGACGACTCTTACGGCGCGCGGGATCACCCGCATCTACGTCAAGGCCATGGACGGCACCGATTGGATGAGCAACTTCTATGACCATCCGCTCGCGCCGGCCAACGCAACTCAACTCGCGCAGCTGGTGATCGAATTCTCGAACGTCGGTGTGCAGTTGATCCCATGGGTCGTCAACCGCTTCAGGGCCGCCGAGGCCGACGCCCACAGCGCGTGCGGCACTGCCGCGGGCGCCGTGGTCATCGACTTCGAGTACCTGTATGGCGGGTTCTGGCAAGGTTCGCTGGACGAGGCGCAAGGCTACTTCGACAAGATGCGCGCCGCGGCCGGCAATGGCCTGTGGGTCGCCGTCGCGCCCGATCCGCGCCAGGTCGGACGCGACTATCGGCGTGACCTGATCAGCGGTCTCACTGCGTACCTGCCGCAGAACTACTGGACCGACTTCCAGCGCCCGTGGCTTGAAGTCATGGAGAACGCAGCGGCCAACGTCGAGCCCCTCGGTCCGACCGAGCCCATCCTGCCCTACAACGCGCGCCGCGCGGATATGGAAGCGTGCATCGCCTGGTGCGAGCAGCGGCCGTATGCCTCCGTTTCGCTATGGCGGATGGGGACCGCCAATGGCGCGCAGCTCGACGCGTTCGGCACCACGCCTGTGGTAGTCGAACCGCACGCGGAAGAACCGGCCCCGGTCGAAGTCAATGGCGTACCCAAGGCATACGTCGATCGGGGTTGGGATTCGTGGCCGGCTGTGGCGATCAACCTCGAGAGCATCATCCACGAGCTGATAGACGAGCGCGACGCGGCGCTGGCCAAGCTGGATGCGGTGGAGCGGCGCGTCGCTTGAGCCCGTAACCTGAAGACACACCAACATGGCGCTGGAGAGGGACACCGTCCAGCGGTGGCTGGATGCCTACGTTCAGGCCTGGCTCAGTTATGAGCCGGACGCAATTGGCGCCCTCTTCAGCGACGACGCCACCTACGCGTTTCATCCGTGGGACAAGAACGGGGCTGTCGCGCATGGGCGGGCCGCAATCGTGAAGGCCTGGTCCGAGCCCAAGGATCCGCCTGGCACCTACCAGGCACAGTACGAGCCGATCGCGATCGATGGCGACGTGGCGGTCGCGACCGGCCGCTCGAGCTACTTCACGAAGTCGGGTGTGCTCAAGCGCGAGTACTACAACTGCTTCGTGATGCAGTTCGACAGCGACGGTCGGTGCACGCAGTTCACCGAGTGGTTCATGAAAGTACCGAAATCGACGTGACGCCAGTCGACGAAGGACCGATTCGAGTTGGTGCCGAGCAGCGTCCCGGCGCGGCAGCCGAACAGCGCATGGAGTGGTGGCGCGCGGCCCGCTTCGGCATGTTCATCCATTGGGGCCTGTACGCGATACCTGCCGGGCAGTGGAACGGTGCCGCGATTCCGGGCATTGGCGAATGGATCATGCTCCGCGCGCGCATTCCCGTCGCCGAATACGCACAGCTTGCCAAGCACTTCAATCCAGTCAAGTTCGACGCCGATGCGTGGGTCGCACTGGCGAAACGAGCCGGGCAGAAGTATCTAACCATCACGTCGAAGCATCACGACGGTTTCTGCATGTTCGACTCGAAAGTGACGGATTACGACATCGTCGATGCCACTCCTTTTGCGCGCGATCCGATGCCGGAGCTCGCGCGAGCGTGCCAGAAGTACGACGTCAAGCTATGTTTCTACTACTCGCAAACGCAGGATTGGCATCATCCCGATGGCGACGGTAATGACTGGGACTACGACGAAGGTAAGAAGGACTTCGCCGGCTACATCGAGGACTACGTCAAGCCGCAGGTACGTGAGCTACTGACCAACTATGGCCCGATCGGCATGATCTGGTTCGATACGCCCAAGCGCATGACCGTCGAGCAGAGTCGTCAGCTGGTCGACCTGGTGCATGAGGTGCAGCCCGACTGCGTGGTCAACGGCCGGATTGGCAATGGCCTGGGCGACTACGGCCAGTCGCGTGACAACGTGATCCCAGGCGCGCGTGTTGACTTCGACTGGGAAGTACCAGCCACCATCAACGATACGTGGGGCTTCAAGTCCGACGACGACAACTGGAAGTCAGTGCCCGATCTGATCCGCAAACTGGTCGACGTCGCGAGCAAAGACGGCAATTACTTGCTCAACGTCGGCCCGACCGCCGAGGGCGTGATTCCGCAGCCGAGCGTCGAACGGCTCGAGGCGATGGGCCGCTGGCTGGAAACCAACGGCGAGGCCATCTACGGCACGCGGGCCGGTCCACTTCAGGGTATCGACGAGCTGCGCACCACGCGCAAGGGTGACGACGTGTACGTGCACGTTTTCGACTGGCCGGCGGGCGGCCAGCTGCACGTGCCGGCGTCGATCGGCAAGGTGAGCCAGGCGCAACTGCTCGCCGACGGCAGTCAGCTTTCGATTCGGCAGGACGGGGACGGCTGGGTCATCGACGTTCCGCAATCGGCACCCGATCCCATCGACACGGTTATCGTGATCCGTGGTGGACATCCGTGAGGTCACTGACCCCGACGACCCTGTCCTGGCCGCCTTTGGCAAACTGCAGCGGGCGATCTACTTCGAGCCCGATACCCTGATTCCTGGCTCCATGCTGGGTTGGCTGCTCCACGAGCAGTCAGGCGCGCGCGCGAACTTCATGCTCGTGGCCGAAGACGACGATCAACTGCTGGGCGGCACCGTGTTTCACTACCTGGCCGCGGCCGGCAGCGGCTTCTCGAGCTTCATGGGCGTGGCGCGCTCGGCGCGCGGGCAGGGCATCGCCCGACGATTGCACGAGGCCCGTTTCGCGACCCTGGATCGTGCCGCGGGTGGGCGGGTGGCTGGTGTGTTCATCGACGTGGTGAATCCAACGCGCCTGAGCGCTGCTGAGCTCGCCAGGGAGGCCAAAGTGGGCTCGGACCCGACTGCTCGACGCCGGGTCTTCGAGCACCTCGGCTTCCGGCAGGTCGACATTCGCTACGAGCAGCCGGTCGGTGGACCAAACGGCGGGCCGGTCACCAACATGGACCTGTTGTTCTGCGCGAGAGAGCCAACGCAGACTGTGCCGACGGAGCTCGTGCTGGCGACAATGCGCGCGTACTGGTCGGGCTGGCTCGGCCCGCGCGCTGACCAACATGTCGCCGAGCTCAAAGCGCGCGCAGGCGGGCGGATCGTCCTGGCGCTCGTGTCGCCCGTGCCTGACCGGCAACAATAACCAACGGTGCATCGCAGGTCGCATATCGGGCTGGCGTCGCTCGCGCTGACGCTGATCTGGACGGGCGCGCTATTCGGAGTGTTCGTCGGCGGCAAGATTGGCCAACACCCGAGCCTCCCGGTCACGCTTGCGCTGAGCGGTGCCTTGTGCGCCGTGCTGAGCGGCATCCTGCTCACGCTGGCGTGCTTCCCGGGCCTGGGCGAGTGCTTGCGCGCGGTGGGCCAGGTCGCCGCGGCAGGCGCCACGCTCGAGTCGGTGGCTATCGTGTGGACTGCCCTGCCCACGAACGACCGTATCCCGGACTTGCTGAACGAGCTCGAATTCTCGAACTTCTTGCTCTTGCCGTCGATGATCGCGCTGCTCGCGAGCAGCGTGCTGTACTTCATTCGGTTCTTTTCGGGGCGTGCCTCACGCGTGCGTTTCGAACCGCAAGGCTCCGTGCAATCGGTCTTCCTGACGCTGCGCCGCCACCACCGCATCCTGGGCTGGCTGGGTCTGGCCTTCGCCGGAGCGCACAGCGTCTACTACTTGCTCATCCCTGGCCAGACGCTGCCCCAATGGACCGGCATTGCCGCAACGGCGATCCTGGCTGTAGCCGGCCTGCTCGGGCTGATTACGAGCTACAACACCTTCTGGCGCCTCTGGATCCACCGCATTCTGGGTGTGCTGCTGATGGTCGCACTGACGCTGCACTGGGGGCCGTTCCTGCCGACATCCGTTGTGTTTCTGCTGGCGGTGACTGTGGCCGGCTTCGTTCACGTGAAGTTAGTCGGCGGGCTCGTACGGTTGATGCCCGCCTGAGACGGTGTCGGCCAGAGCGCGAAACCACGCCCGCCGATCGCCCGGCAACCGCCGTCCGTGGCGAATATCGGCCGCCGCCCGAGCAGTTAGCGCCGCGGCGATGTAGCGCACCTTCTCCTGATCGCCGGCGGCATGCTCGCGCGCTACTGCCAGGATGTCGCGCTCGAGCGGCCGGAGCAGCTCGACGACCGTCATCGACGGCGGCCGCGTCCCGAAGAGTACGTGCGTCGCCGCCGCCGCGAGCAGTGATGCGCCGATGCCAGCGTAGGTGCGCGCTTCGGTCGGCAGCTGGATGTGCGCGGTCAGCACCGAAACCCAGGCCGCGGTCGCCAGGCCGACGCCGACGCTGCGCAACGCGGTGGCCAGGTGGAACATCGCGTCGGCAAGCCAGACTCTCACTCGCTGACCGCCCGCCACAGCACCAGCAGCATCTGCAGCCCGGCGCTCACGGCGACCACGAACGCCACGGCGGCCTTGAACTCGGCGGCCATACGCTGCAGCCAGCCCAGCTGGGCAACGTAGCTGACGAACACAGCGTCGCGCAGCACCAGGGCATAGCTGGTAAACAACGCGTCGCCCAGAAGCAGCAGGAAGAACGTCGCGAGCACGATCAGTGCGTGCGCCAGGATAATCGTTGCCAGTTGACGAACCAGCCAGCGCATGCCCACGGCTCGTCGAGAACGCGCCGAACGCCAATCGATGTCCGTCTCTTGACGGCGAGCCGGCGACAGGCGCACTCGGTTAGAGCTCGAACTCTTCGCGGAAGCGGGCGACCAGCTCAGGGTCGCCCAGGGCACGCGCGTAATCGAGCAGGAACCCGTTCTTGAGCTCCTGGATCGAGAACAGGCCGAACTCGAAAAAGCGCACCTGATTGAGCGGCCGGTCAAGCCGCTGTGCGAGGTCTGCGCGACTGAGTCCGGCTCGTTCGCGTGCCTGCCACCAGAATCGGCCAACGCTGGCCAGCCAATCCACCGAGCCTGGCGCGGACGCGGGTAGCGGCGCGGAATGACGGGCGACGAGGCGCAGGCGCTGCCACAGCTCGTCCATATACTGGCGCAGCTCCGCTGCGTCCGCCTTCGCAGGTGCCGGCACGGCCCGGCGATGGTACAACCCGCGCCGCGCGCGACCAGGAGTTCGGCCGAAGAGCCACAGAGCCGAGCCGGGTCGCGGCCGAACTCCGTTTGATGGACAAGCCTAGACGGCGGCCGAAAAGGCCTCAAGCGCACTCGCTGCCGCCCGTCTAGGCTTGCAGGCTGCGCAGGACGCCCGCGGGCGGTTCTACGTAAGGCAGGTCCGGGCGATACTCGCCCGAGTCGGCCAGATTGAGGGTGGTCACGTCGTCCTGTGGCGCGTAGCCGAGCTCGTCGCGCGTCGCCTGCAGGTCCCAGTGGCCCTGCTTATTGTTGGATGTGGCGTTGTAGATGCCAAAACGACGCGGTGTCTCGATGCACAGGCCGATCACCTGCGCCAGATCGCGCGCGCTGATCCACAGTGATTGCAACCCCGGTACGGTAGGGTCGCGCGGCGTGAACCAGCCGATACGCAAGCAGATCATGGACATGTCGAACGCGTCCGAGTAGTAGCGCGCCAAAGCCTCGCCGAACGCCTTGCTGACCCCATACAGGCTGTCCGGGCGAATAGGTGCATCGACTCGAATCGGGTACGTGCGCTCGAGGTTGTAGAAGCCCATGACGTGATTGGTCGAGGCCAGGATGACCTTGCGGGCGCCAGCGCGACGAGCCGCCTCGAACACGCAGTACGTGCTGTCGACGTTGCTGACGCGCACCTCGTCCCAGGTCGCCGCGGTATTGGGATTGCCGGCCAGGTGGAGCACGGCGTCCATGCCCGAGCAGGCGGCCTGCATCGCCGCCAGGTCGCTGGTATCGGCCTGGACGAAGTCGTCGCCTGGTTCGCTGGGCACGCGCACGTCCACCAGGCGCAGCCGATAGGTCGGGCCAAGCAGAGGCCGCATAGCCGTTCCAATCCGCCCGGCGGCGCCAGTGATCAACACTGCTGTCTGAGGCATCGGCCTCAGGATAGTTAGCTCAGTCGGTCGGCGGCACGCGTCGTGCGGGCTCCGGCTGCCTCGCGTTCCATGAAGCCCACCTGGATCGACGCCCTCGAAGAAAGCCTGCTCCTGGCGATCGGGCTGTTCAGCTTGATCACCTGGATCGTCACCATCGGCCTGCTCGGCCACTAACAGCCTGCCCTTTCGGGCAGCCGCGCTCGCGCGCGACCTACGCTTGCACGCGTGCGCGGCCTGTGCATTGCCTCGTGCCTGCTGCTGCTGGTGGTGGCTGGTTGCCGCGGCGCTGTCGAGGAGCCGCCAACGCCTGCGCCGCGCGTGCTCGTGGCAGCGTCGCCGTCGCCCGTTCCGACCGAGTCTGAGGGCACACCTGAGGTGCAGGCCGTTCGCTCGCCAGCACCGGCGGTCTTCGTTCGCCCGATTGCCAGCCCCAGTCCGATCGCGCTGCCGCTGTCGGTGCTCGTCGGCTACAGCGGCTCCGATCTACGCGTCGGACTCGACCTGGCGCTCGAGGAAAACCTGTACTTGACGGCCGCGGCGATCGCCGCGGCAGCCGCGCAGCGAACTGATGAGCTGGCCGGCCTGAGCCGCACGCTCGACCAGACCTCGTCGACCATCGCCGCGATTGTTGGCGCCGTGCGCGGCAGCCAGGCGCAGCAGACGCTGCTCGACGGGCTGCGGGCCCAGATCGCGACTGTCCTCAGCGCCGCGCGTGGCGAAGGCGCGACGTTCGATGTGGACACCACGGACCCCGTCCTCCGGGCGCGTGGTGTTGCGCTGCGCATGCTCGTCCTGAACGCCACGCCCATAGATCTGGCCACGCTGCGCAACACGCTGGCAGGCATGGACGACGTGGCCCGGCCACTGGCGGCCGACCTGGCCGAGCGCGCCGCCGCCCAGCTCGCCGGTCCAACCGACGAGCCCGAGACGCAGCTGCGCCTGGCCGTCGATCGCCACGTGCAAGAGCACGTGCTGCTGCTCGGGCTTGCCCTCCACCCGGGCGGGCCGACCAACGCAGACGCGCCCAACGCGCCACTCGACGAGCTTGCGCAGCAGCTCGCGCCGATCTATGGCGAGCCGATGGCGCGTGGCCTGGCCAGCGTGCTGCACGAGCACACCACGGCGCTCTTGAGCACCAATCGCCCCCTCGCGCCCGTGGCGCTTGATCAGGCTCGGGCCGACCTCGACGCGTTGCTGGCGACGGCGAATCCGCTGCTGCCCAAAGGCATCATCTCAGCCCAGCTGCGCGCCGCGGACCAGGAGCTGCTCGCGGCCGCCGACTCGTTCGTCGCGCGTGACTGGGGCAGTGCCTACAGCCACATTCACCAGGCCGCGAGACTCAGCCAGCGCGTCGGCGACGCCATCGCGCTAGCCACCACCGACCGCTACCCCGGCCGCTTCCTGGCCACGCCGACGCCGGCGTCGCCCTAACCCGAGGGCGGCGCGGCGACGATGACCTGGGCGGGCCGAATAACACGGTCGCCTTTGCGATAGCCAGGGCGGACGACGTGCAGGACATGGCCGTCGGGCACGTCCGAGCTCGGCTGGCGGCCGAGCGCTTCGTGCTCGCGCGGATCGAACTCGGCGCCTTCGGCCGGCAGGCGCTCAACGCCGTCGGCGGCCAGCAGCGAGCGCACGTTGCGCTCGACCAGCAGCACGCCTTTGCCCCAGTTCGACTCGAGGTCTTCAGGCGCGGCGTTGGCCAACGCGCGCTCGAAATCGTCCAGGATCGGCAGCAGGCGCAGCAGGTAGGTCACGTTGGCATCGCGCGCCTGCTGGGCGCGCTCCTCTTCGACGCGGCGGCGGTAGTTGATGAAATCGGCCTGGCTGCGTTGGGCCAGGCGCAAGTATTCATCCGCCTTCTGGCTCAGCTCGGCCAGCTCACGCTGCAGCGTCTCGACGTCCTCAGGGCCGTCAGGAGTGATGTCGGCCGCGGCGCCGTCCACGGTCTGGTTGGCCGGATCGGCCGCCGGCGGGCCATTGGGTTCGGTAATCGGGTCGTGAGGGGCGTTCATATGAATTGGGAAATCCTCAGGCCGAGCGGCGCGGGTTGCTCGCTCGGTGGATCAAAGTATATGATGTGCTGCGCACAAAATGTATCGTGACCCGCATCAACTTTCAGGGGATATTTCGGCAGCACTGTACGTCATCAGTGTCGCCGCTCGACTGGTCGAGCTGCATCCGACGACCCTGCGCAAGTATGAACGTGTCGGGTTCCTCGAACCGAGCCGCACACCCGGCCGCACGCGCCTGTATTCACATGCCGACATTCGCCGCTTGCGCCAGATCAAGCGCCTGGTCGAGCAACGCGAGATGAATCTGGCCGGCGTGCAAATGGCTCTAGACTTAACCACCATACTGCGCGACATTGCTACGCAGGTAGATCAGGCTTCCGACGTCGACTCACTCCGACGCCGGCTCCAAGCCCCGCTGCGCCAAGCCTTCGCAACTCTCGGGGCACTGGACTAGTCGCATAACTGATGATCACGAACGGTACCTTTCAATCAACCGCACCGACTTCCAAGGCACCGCCGCCAGGCGCAATGCTTGCGCCGGAGTTGCGTATTCCGCCTTCGGCGAGTGGTAGTGGAAGCACCAGTTTCGAAATGAACTTAGAGATCTCAAGCAAGTGGAGAGGACGATGGCAAAAGTTCTAGGCATTGACCTGGGCACGACCAACTCGGTCGTGGCAATCATGGAGGCCGGCGAGCCGACCGTCCTCGAGAACGCCGAAGGCAGCCGGCTGACCCCGTCGGTCGTCGCGGTCAATCCAAAGACCAACGAGCGTCTCGTGGGCCAGGTTGCCCGTCGACAGGCAATCACCAATCCCGAAAACACCATCTTCAGCATCAAGCGCTTCATGGGCCGTAAGTACGACGATGCCGAGGTCCAGAAGGCGCTCAAGTTCGTCCCGTACAAGGTGGCCAAAGCCGCGAACGGCGACGTGCGCGGGGCCATGGCCGGCAAGGACTACAGTCCGCCCGAGGTCTCGGCCATGATCCTGCAGAAGATGAAGGCCGACGCCGAGGCCAAGCTGGGCGAGAAGATCACCCAGGCGGTCATCACCGTGCCGGCCTACTTCAACGACAGCCAGCGCCAGGCGACCAAGGATGCTGGCAAGATCGCCGGTCTCGAAGTCCTGCGCATCATCAACGAGCCAACCGCGGCATCGCTCGCGTACGGCCTCGACAAGCAGGGCAAGGACGAGGTCATCGCCGTCTACGACCTGGGCGGCGGCACGTTCGACATCTCGATCCTGTCCGTCGGCGAGGGCGTCTTCGAAGTCAAGGCGACCAACGGCGATACGTTCCTCGGCGGCGACGACTTCGACCAGCGCATCATCGACTGGATCGTCGACGAGTTCAAGAAGGACCAGGGCATCGACCTGCGCCAGGACCGCATGGCCCTGCAGCGGCTCAAGGAAGCCGCCGAGAAGGCCAAGATCGAGCTCAGCACGACGCAGTCGACCGAGATCAACCTGCCCTTCATCACCGCCGATGCAAGTGGCCCGAAGCATCTCAGCTTGCAGCTCACGCGCGCCAAGCTCGAGCAGCTTGTCGGCGACCTCGTGGAGCGTACCAAGGGCCCAGTGCAGCAGGCGCTCAAGGACGCAGGCATGAACCCGAGTGACATCAACGAGGTCGTCCTCGTCGGTGGCCAGACGCGCATGCCGGCCGTGCAGGAGATGGTCAAGCAGGTCTTTGGCAAGGAGCCGCACAAGGGCGTCAACCCTGACGAGGTGGTCGCCATCGGCGCCGCAATTCAGGCGGGCGTGCTCAAGGGCGAGGTCAAGGACATCCTGCTGCTCGACGTCACGCCGCTCACGCTCGGCGTCGAGACGTACGGCGGCGTCATGACGACCATGATCCCGCGCAATACGACCATCCCCACCTCGAAGACGGAGACCTATACCACGGCCGCCGACGGACAGACGAGCGTCGAAGTGCACGTGCTGCAGGGCGAACGCCCGATGGCGACTGAGAACAAGTCGCTCGGTCGATTCATCCTGGATGGCATCTTGCCCGCGCCACGCGGCATCCCGCAGGTCGAGGTCACCTTCGACATCGATGCCAACGGCATCCTGAACGTCTCGGCCAAGGACAAGGCGACCGGCAAGGAGCAGAAGATCGTCATCCAATCGTCCAGCGGCCTATCCGAAGCCGAGATCCAGAAAATGGTCAAGGACGCCGAGGAGAACGCCGAGGACGATCGCCGGCGGCGCGAAGAGATCGAGCTGCACAACCAAGCGGATAGTGCCCACTATCAGGCTGAGAAGCTGCTGCGCGAGCAGGGCGACAAGATCCCGGAGCAAGTGCGCATTCAGGTCGCCGAGAAGTCGTCGGCGGTCAAGCGCGCGCTTGATGCGAACGACGTTGATGGGATGCGCACAGCGCTCCAGGAGCTGCAGCAGGCAATGCTGGCCGTTGGCCAGGCAGCCTATGGCGGTGGTGGTGAGGCCGGACCTGACCAGGAGCCAGGTGCGAACGGTCAGGGTGGCAAAGGCTCGACCGAGCAGGGCACGGTCGAAGGCGAATATCGCGAGGTGTAGCCCAGGCGCGTAGCCTGAGGCGTGCAGGGCGGTCTCGGTCCGAGTCATGCGTACTCGGTCGGGACCGCTTCTTTCTATCCAGGAGGTTGTTCGTGCGTGCGCTTCTGAGAACCGCGCTGGTGGCCCTGGTCAGCTCGGCTACCACCGCCCTTGTGTTCAGCGCCTGCGCCGTGCAAAACCCGTCGCGCGCGACTGAGCCGAATCCGACCACGGCCGCGGTCGCAAGTCAGTCTTCGGCCAGCCAGCTTCAAGCGCCGGCACCGGTCGCTGTCGTCAGCGCCGCGCCACTCGCGCAACAGGCCGGGTTCGTGAATCCCGCGGTAGCGGTCTACCAGCAGAACGGCGGCTCGGTCGTGAACATCACCAGTCTCGCCGTGGTGCGGACGCGGGCCGGCCCGACCCAACAGGCGCAGGGCATGGGTTCAGGCTTCGTCATCGACACCGATGGGCGCATCGTGACCAACAACCACCTTGTCCAGGACGCCGCTCAACTGGCGGTGACGCTGCAAGACAGGACGACCATTCCGGCGCAGCTCATCGGCCGCGACCCGGACAACGATCTGGCCGTAATCCAGGTCGATCCAAACGTGACCGACTCGGACGGGCGCCAGATTCGCGATCGCATCAAGCCCGCGGTCCTGGGCGACTCGGATCAGGTCACGATTGGCGAGACGGCAGTGGCGATTGGCTCACCGCTGGGGTTGCAGCAGACCGTGACCGAAGGTATCGTCAGTGCGCGGCGCAATCCGGGTGAGGAATCGTCAGTGCCCGGGCAGCAGCTCGACTTGCTGGGCGGCGCGATTCAGACCGACGCCGCGATCAACCCCGGCAATTCGGGCGGACCGCTGTTCAACGCCGCCGGCCAGGTGATCGGCGTCAATTCGGCCATCCTGTCGCAGTCCGGCGGCAACGAGGGCGTCGGCTTTTCGATCCCGATCAACGTCGTCAAACGCGTCGCACCCGAGCTGATTCAGTCCGGCCGCTACCGTCATCCCCAGGTTGGCGTGACCAGCTTCCCACTGTCCGATCTCAGTCCACAAGCAAAAGAGCAACTTGGCTTACTGGCCAGTCAGAAGGGGCTGCTGGTGCAGCAAGTGACTGCGGGCGCGCAGCAAGCTGGCGTCCAGCCCGGCTCGCGCACGGTCACGATCGGCAACGAGCAAGTGCTCGTCGGCGGCGACATCATCGTCGCCATCGACGGCCAGACGGTGACGACCGGTGGCGATCTGCGCGGCTGGATCGAGAACCAGCGCCATCCGGGCGACACGGTGACGCTGACGGTCCTGCGCAACGGGCAGCGCGTCGATCTGACGGTCACGCTTTCCGAGCGGCCGGTACAGCAGAATCGGTGAACGCCGTCGAGGTGTGAGACCTCGGCAGTGACCGGTCAGTTCTGGCGACGCTTCGGCGGAGGCGACGCTTCCAAAGGCCTATCAGAGCGGCGTCGCGCGCGGCGCGTACCGACGTCCACAGCCAGCAAGCCGGCCGTCGCCATGTCCTCGTCGACGTAGCCTTCCTCGAACAGCCGCCAGATGGCGACACGCGCGGCTTCGACCGGTGCCGGACTTGTGCTCATGACTCGTTTCTCCTTGACCCCCGTCGCCACGCAGGCAAGCTATTCGCAGCATGCATACCAACATCATGCGTCCCGGTGTTACAGCTTCGCTGCGACTTGTTACGACTGAGGGTGCCAGCGGGCTGCTCGGGGATCACGCGCTCCAGCATGAGGTATTGGCGGCGGCCCGCATCGGCTGTCGGACGGATCCGCGGCCTGGCCAGCTGGCGGGGCTATTCGCCGTACGGCAGCGTGTACTGGTTGTCGAACCAGTCGTAGTAGTCGTGCACGAAGATGTTGTCCGCACCAACCAGGGCGCGTAGCTTGGGCTCGATCGTCGCGACGTGCGACTTCTTGATCGGGCAGGTCTCGCATGCGCCTTTGGCGTAGATGGTGACGTGATACTCGCCATCGCGCTGCTCGGGCGGCAGATATGACAGCGACGGCCGCCACGACTTGACCTCATCCTGCCCGAGCACGTCTGAGGCCGCCTGCAGGATCTCGTAGTCG
>DASXRR010000139.1:0-26265 GCA_036506475.1 Chloroflexota bacterium | reverse complement strand
TCGGTCGCGCTGGGGCTAATCGCGTTTCCCCGCTGGCTGGCCTGGTGGGTGGCTATCCCCGGCGCCACCTCCCTCCTTCTGTTCACGCTGACCGCGATCGGCGCCCCCTTCTTCTTCCCGCTCTTGCTCCTGCACGTGGTGGTGGGTGCCATTGCCCTGCCATTCGCGATCGCCTGGACGTTCTGGCGAAACCCCATCGGGACGAGGGTCGCGGCAGGTTCCCTGCGCGACGTCCCGCTGGCATCATGAGATGCCGGTCCACCATCCTCCTCGCCCTCTTGGCGACCACCTAGTGCTCTCAGGGAGGACCACCAGCATGGCGACGCTTACGGCTGTCGAGGCGGGCCCGCGCTTTACCCGCGCCCTGTCGGACACGCGCGGGATCGACGCCCCGTCCGTCGGCGTCAAGGCGTCCAACCTCGCGGAGCTTGCGGGGGCGGGCTTTCCGGTCCCGGATGGTTTTGTGCTGACAACGGCGGCCTTCGAGCAGTTCTTGAACGCCAACCACCTCGGACCAGGCAGCACGCCCGACGTTGTGGCGACGGGCCCGCTTCCGGCCGACATCGCGGCTGCCCTGAACGCTGCCGCCGAGCGGCTTGGCGATGAGCCGCTTGCGGTGCGGTCGTCGGGCGTCGCGGAGGATCTGGCCGGCGCGTCATTCGCCGGCCAATACGAGAGCGTGCTCGACGTTCGAGGTTCAGAGGCGCTGGCCGCGGCGGTGCGGCGGTGCTGGGCCTCGGCCTTCGGTGAGCGCCTTGCGGCGTACGCGGATGGGACGGCCCAGGGTCACAGTCTACGGAGCATGGCTGTGCTGGTGCAGCGCCTGGTGCCTGCCGAGGCGGCAGGCGTGGCGTTCACGGCCAATCCGATCACGGGCGACCGGTCGGAAACGGTGGTGAACGCTGTCAAGGGGCTGGGGGAGCGGCTCGTCTCCGGCCAGGCCGCCGCCGACGAGTGGGTAGTTCGTGGCGAGTCGGCCGAGTGTCGTGCGGCACCGGAAGGTGCCATCACCGAAGCACAGGCCCGGGCGGTAGCCGACCTGGCGTGGCGGGTGGAGGGCTTCTTCGGCGGAGCGCCCCAGGACATCGAGTGGGCGATCACCGCCGAAGGCGAGGTGTTCCTGCTGCAGGCGCGGCCGATGACGGCGCTACCGGAGCAGGTCGAATGGGCGGCGGCACTGCCTGGAGTGTGGCTACGCAATTTCCGTCTCGGCGAGTGGCTCGGCGACCCGGTCACACCGCTCTTCGAGACCTGGCTGCTGACGCACATCGAGGACCGTTTGCACGCCAATTACGAGCGCTACATTGGTATCCCATCGCGACGCCCGCTGCACGTAGTAGTCCACGGCTGGTACTTCTACGGCGGCATGAACTTCCTGACCGGGCCGGCGGCGATGCTGGGGCTGCTGCTGCGTCACGTCCTCCCGAGGCTGCTGACCCGGCCCCGGCGCGTGGCCATGATGATTCCGCCTCTAGCCCACTTCGGTGTCGACCTCTTCGTTCGGGAATGGCGGCAGGTGCTGCTCCCACGGTATGTCGAGCTGGCGACCAACGGGGAGCGCCGGGTGGAGGCCGCGTCGCCGCGCGAGCTCGTGGAGATCGTGGACGGGCTGGCCGACGCGGCCGGCGACTACTACACATCCGTGACCGCCGTGGCTGGCTTTTCCGCCAAGGCCGCGCGGCCCCTCGCAGCCTTTTATCGGACGCACCTGCATCCCCGGATCGGCGGCAGCCACCTCGAGCTCCTAGCCGGGCTGCGCTCGCCCGCGAGCAGCGGTTACCGCCACGCCGTGCAGAGCCTCGACTGGTTCCACGCCACCCTGGGCGAACGCGAGCGACAACTGCCTGACACTCGGGTGGAGGGTGCGGCTGCGCGTGAACGTGCAGACGGGCGCCGCCGCGAAGCGGAGGACCGGGCGCGGGCGGCGTTGGCGCATGAGCCCAGGCTACTGGCCCGCTTCGAGCGCCTGCTGTGCACGGCGCAGCGCTTTGGGGCGCTGCGCGAGGAGCACACCGCTTCCTTCACCCTCTCCTGGCCCATCATGCGGCGCGCCGTGCTGCGGCTTGGTGCGGAGCTGAAACAACGCGGCGTGCTGACTCAGGCCGACGACGTGTTCTTCCTGACCCGCGCCGAGCTACTGGGTGCGCTGGACGAAGGCAACGATCGCTCCGCGAGCGGGCTGGCAGAAGCCGGGCAGCGCCGCGCGGGCTGGCAGCGCCAGCGCCGCTTGACCCCACCGCTGCTGTTGGGTGAGCTCCCGCCCCTCATGCGCCGAATCTTCGATGAGGCCGAGGCGGCTGCTCGGGGAGGCAATAAGGTTGGAGAGGGGGAAGGGCTGCGCGGCATTCCGGCCAGCGCCGGGCAGGCGAGCGGGCCGGTGCGAGTCATCAGGGGGCTGGAGGAGTTCGATCGGCTGCGGCCGGGCGACGTGCTGGTCACGCCGGCGACGACGCCCGCCTGGACGCCGCTGTTCGCGCGGGCCGTGGCGGTGGTGGCGGATTCGGGCGGGGTGGGTTCCCACTCCTCGATCGTGGCGCGCGAGTACGGCATCCCGTGCGTGGTCGGGACGGGCGATGCGACTGCCCAGCTGCGTGATGGCCAGGTGGTGACGGTGAACGGCGACGCCGGGGTGGTGAGGATTTCCGCGTGAGCGCCCCAGCAACGAGCCTGCCCCTACAGGAGCTGGTGTTCGTCCAGGAAGCCGTCAGCGCCGCCGCTGCGCTGCGCGCGGCCAACGCCCTCGGGGTGCTCGCCTGCCTCGACGAAGAGCCGAGGGACGCTGCCACGCTGGCCCGCGAGTGCGCGATCAGTGAACGCGGAACCCGTGCCCTCCTGGGCGCGCTCGCCGGCGTGGGGCTGGTCGAAGCCATGGATGGCGGCGCCTTTCGGGCGTCCGCGGACCTGGCCGTCCTCGGTTCGCTGCTGACCCCGTGGGACCATCTCACCGACGCTATCCAGCATGGCGAGCCGGCCGAGCGTGGTGACACCCCGGACGGTGCCCAGGCGCTCTACCCGGCGGTGGTGCCGCGGCTCGCATCATGGTTCGCCGAAGCCGCCGAATGCGCCGCCGGCGTCCTGGCCCGACCCGGCCTGCGCATCGTGGACGTGGGCGCCGGTGCCGCGCCCTGGAGTCGGGCCATCGCGGCGCGGGACGCCACCTGTCGCGTGACGACGGTCGATGTGCCGGCCGTTCTCCAGATGACCCGGCGGGCCGTGGAGGCGGCCGGCCTACGGGAGCAGTTCGCCTATCTGGATGGCGACGCGTCTACCTTGCACCTGCCGGCGGCTGCATACGACCTGGCGATCATCGCCAACTTTTGCCACCTCTTCGGCGAGCCCGAGAATCGTGCTCTGCTCGGACGGCTTTTGGCTGCGTTGCGTCCCGGTGGTCAGTTGGCGATAGTCGACGCGGTGCCGAACGAGCGCTTCGACAGCCCGCGGACCGTGATGCTGTACGCGCTCGGCCTGCTGCTGCGGACGAGCCGTGGACAGGTGTACCCGTTCTCCACCTACCTCGACTGGCTGCACGACGCGGGCTACGAGCGGGTGGAGCGCGTCGACCTCGGCGGCAGCCTGCCGATCACCCTCATCACCGCCCAGCGCCCTGGATGTTAGGCGCTGGCCGAAGCAGCCATCCGCGGCGACGAGTGGGTACCAAACGGTGTCTACTATCTGCGCGGCTCTCCCCGGTCCGGCATAAGCTGGACCGGCGTCTTCAGCGGATGTGCTAGCACCACTCGGCCCGTCGCCTTCCAACGCATCCGTTAAACACCTAACACCGGCCGTATGCAGACAGCCTCGAGCACCAGCTGGTCTGGATTTGTACTCTGAGCTAGCGGTTGGCCAGGCTCTCAGCGTCGTCGCTCGCGCGACCCTCTGCGCCGTATCCCAGTGCTGGTTCATGCATCGGCGGCGAAGGCGCCGACGAGATCTTCGCCACGCGCTCGTCTATCGCAACCTCGAGCCAAGCGATCACGAGCTCCTGGACAGGGTCCCGAATTGGACACGACCCCAACGACGGTATGCGACGCGTTCATTCAGCCGCTGGTTTTGCACCTGCTGCAACGGCGCCTAGCACTCCGCCACCAGGCCCTGGGGCGCGCAAACGAACCCTGATGGCTCTTGACCTACAGAGTGTGACCACCCAACTTCCCTGAGTGCCGACCGAGGTACGTCGCGCACCGCAATCTCAAAGTGTGTCGCGGAAGGCAAAGTTGGATGGTTCAGCTGTACATCAGGCTGTTAACCGGTAGGTTCCAGGTTCGAATCCTGATCGCGGAGCTTCTGAACTTGAAATCGTCGGTTTGAGACCACCCAACTTCCCTCAGCCGAATGGCAGCACCAACCAACTATTGGGGGGTAGCACCAACCAACTTTTCTAGCTGGCAAGGCTGCACTTCGCCATCAGGTCGGCGGTGGCGAACTTCCTCGCTTCGCCTGCGTAATGGCGGGCCATCTTGTCGGACTCGTGGCCCAGCACGTCCTGGATATCCGCGACGGGCGCACCTTTGCGGGCCATGTTCTGCGCGTAGCTGTGGACCAGGTGGCTGCCGAGCCGTTTGACGCCCGAGCGCTTCTGGATGAGCGCCAGATCATGCGGCCGCCTCAGTAGCTGATCGCCCTTGTCCGTGTCGTTGACGAACAAGCGCCGGGCTCGCCGCCTCGGGCCGCAGGTGCAGGTGGCTGCAGGACTGACCGTGTCGATCGGAAGGCAGTCGACATGTGGATCTTGAGGATCACGCGGTGGCGGACGTGCTCGAACGTTGGCAAGTAGAAGCGGCGCGAACGGCGACTTGCTCATGGCGAACCGCGGCCTCTTTTTGTGAGTGGCAATGCTCCCCGTGGGGTGAACTACCCATGCCGCCCAGCCGGCGTGTCTGGGTAGGTCGGCCGATGCTCGGCAGCCTGCCAAGGGCTACGTTCGGGTCCTGATCATTGCCATAGCAAGCGAGGACGCCGATGTCACGACCCGTCAATTCTCAGCCTCTTCGCCGCCTGCCAAGCGGCCTTCCGCTCCTGCTCGCCCTGACGCTGTTGCTCGCAACGTTCGTCCCGGCCAGTGCGGCGCCGTCGGAATCCACGCGCGTCTGGCGCGCGCAGGTGCGTTTCGTGACCAGCAGCAGCAACTCCGACAGCGGCACCGACGATGACATCCAGGTGTCGTTGAACGACACAAATCGCACCTGGCTGGACTATGGCCGCGACGATTTCGAAACAGGCGACACCTTTACCTACGACCTGCTGCTGACCAACCTCCGCACGCTGACTGACATCAAGTACCTGGCCGTGCAGAAGACGGGAACCAACGGCTGGTGCGTCGAGAGCGTCGCCCTCCTGATCAACGGCCAGTCGATCTACTACCGGTCGTTCAAGACCTCCACGACGGCGTGTCACTGGATCGACGCCGACGATGGCCACTCGCCGGCGCTCACAATTTCTGGCATGACGCTGCGCACCAACTCCTTGTGGCAGGCGTACACGCCACCGGACCGGCCGACCAAGATCACGCGGACCGAACTCGAACGTCGCGTGGAAGCGATCGTGGGCAACTGGATTGAAGGTGTCGATAGCACCTACAAGTGGGGGCATCTGTACGGCTCACGCTACGTCGAGGGCATGCCGAAGGACGATCGAACTGTCCACTTCGATCTCGACCTGACCAGGATCTATAACAACTGGCCAGACGGCGAATTCGACGTCGATTTCGACGCCCGCTTCGCATGTTCGAGCGGTCGACTGAGCGTTTCAATCCTGAATGTGATCGGGCGTGAATACACGCCATACGGTCTCGACATTCCGGGTACCTTCATGCCCGATCTGCAGGAGCAGCTCCTGGCAGGCATCAGCGCTCCGCTCGCCGCCCTGAACGCCATGCTTGGCACACTCTCGGCGCCCTGCCCGACAGTGCTGATCGATGGTGCCGGTGATCTCGCGGTACCACAGGTGCCGTCTGCCATTTCCATCGACCCCATCGCGCCTATAGCACCGTGAATGACCAACGCGGCGGCGACTAGAACGCCGCCGTGTGTTGGGGCACAATCGCGCTCGACTTGGGAGACACGTCATCACCGTGGTAGTCGCCGATCTCGAGCGCGCTCGTGCTGCCGCGGCCGGCTCGGAGTGGTCGGACGCCTATTCGTCGCTCGCAGCGGCCGACCAGGCATCGTCGCTCGGCGCCGAGGACCTCGAGCTTCTGGCGGCTGCCGCATTCCTGTTGGGGCGTCTCGAGCATAGTCTGGACGCGTTGCGCCGGGCGTTCCAGCTCTTCCTCGCCAGCGAGCGCCCGCTGCGCGCCCTCCGCTGCGCATTCTGGCTGGTGTTCCACCTGATCAACCGCGGCGACTTTGCCCAGGCCAACGGGTGGCTGACCCGCGCCAATCGACTCCTCCCGGATGCGCCGGAGGAATGTGCCGAGCGCGGCTACCTGCTTCTGCCACTCGCGTTCCAGAGCGTCTACAGCGGTGACTTCCGGACAACCCGCACGCTCGCCGCGGATGCCGCCGCGCTTGGGCGCCGCTTCCACGATGCCGACCTGGTGGCGCTGGCCCTCAATCTGGAGGGCCGCGCGCTCATCTATGAAGGCGAAGCCGGGCGCGGCCTGGCGCTGCTCGATGAGGCTATGGTGGGCGTCGTCGCGGGTGAGCTCTCGCCGCCTGTGGCAGGCACGGTCTACTGCAGCGTCATCGAAGCCTGCCACGAGATCGCCGAGCTGCGTAGGGCACACGAGTGGACCACCGCGCTGAGCAACTGGTGCGACCGGCAGCAGGGCATCGTCACGTTCACTGGCCAGTGCCTGGTCCATCGTGCGGAGATCATGCGGCTGCACGGACAGTGGCCCCAGGCGGTACAAGAGGCGCAGCGAGCGTGCGAGCGCTTGGCCGCGGCGGCGAACCAGTACGCCGCGGGCGCGGCCTTCTACCAGCAGGCCGAGGTGTTCCGCGTATGCGGCGATTTGTCCGGCGCCGAGCAGGCTTATCAGCAGGCCCGTCAGACAGGTCTGGAGCCACACCCTGGCCTGGCGCTGCTGCGCCTGGCGCAGGGAAACACCGATGCCGCCCAGGCTGCTATTCGCCGCGCCCTCGTCGAGGCGCATGAGAAGCCCAATCGCGTACGGCTGCTGCCCGCGTGCGTCGAAATCATGCTCGCCGCGGGCGACGTGGAGGCGGCGCGCGCAGCGGCCACTGAGCTGGCGCAGCTCGCCGAGCTGTACCAGACGCAAGCCGTGCGGGCGATGGCGGATCAAGCGAGCGGCGCAGTGCTGCTGGCCGAGAGTGATGCCAGTGGCGCCGTGCTCGCCCTCATGCGTGCCTGGCACGGATGGCGCGACGTGCAGGCGCCATACGAAGCCGCGCGCGTGCGCGTGCACATCGGCCTTGCGCGCGCAGCGCTGGGCGATGCCGAGGCAGCGGCAAGCGAGTTCCACAGCGCCCGGTCCGTGTTCGCTCAGCTCGGGGCGCTGCCCGATGTGCAGCGGGTGAACGAGCTCTCCTCCCCGTCGGTGGCGCCGCTGAGTTTTGGGCTGACCGCGCGCGAGCTCGAGGTGTTGCGGCTGCTGGTGACGGGGCGCACCAACGCCGCGATCGCTGAGGATCTGGTGCTGTCGGCGAAGACCGTCGATCGGCACGTGAGCAACATCTTCGACAAGCTTGGTGTGTCGTCTCGCGCAGCCGCGACCGCGTTCGCCTACGAGCATCGCCTGGTCGATCGGACTCCATAAGACTACCCACCCGCCGGCAGCGCAAAGTTGGGGTGTATCACCGACGAAGGCTAGTCGGAGACTGCCTAAGGTGGAGCGCATCCGCTCCCTCAGGAGGACTGCCATGACCATCGCTTCGACTCGGCACTCCGGTGTCCTCGATATCGGATCGCTCGAGCTGTACTACGAAATCCGCGGCCGCGGACCGACGCTACTGCTCATTTCCGGTGGCGCGAGCGATGCCGATCAGTGGAGCGCCATCGCGCCCATGCTCGCCGATGATTTCACCGTTCTGACGTACGATCGGCGCGGCTATTCCCGTAGCTCCAGGCCCGCCAATTGGACGAGCACGAGCGTGACAGAGCAGGCCGATGATGCCGACGCGTTACTACGCTCCCTGGACCTCTCGCCGGCCGCGATATTTGGCCACAGCGGCGGCGCGTCCATCGCGTGCAGCCTGGTTGCGCGGCACCCCGAAACCGTGCGTCACGCGCTCCTCTATGAGCCACCGCTGCTCGCGGTCGTGCCGCGCGGCGACGACGTTCTCACGGCGATGCGCGACAGTATCGAGCGTGCGATGGCAGAGGGTGGAGCAGCGCGCGCACTAGAAGCGTTCATTCGAGGAAACGCCGGCGACCGGGCGTTCGAGGAGTGGTGCGCCGCGAGCGAGCCCGCGGCGTATGAGCGAACACTGGGTAACGCGACGGTGTTCTTCGACCTGGAGTTGCCCGCCTTTGTGCGGTTCGTGCCTGATGTTGCGGCGATGCGCCGCGCGGGTGTGCCCGTCACAGTGCTGATCGGAACCGAGGACCTCGAAACGTGGGTCGGAGCGGCGGGCAGGTGGCTCGCGAGCGAGACGGGGGCCAAGCTCGTCGAGCTGCCGGGCGGCCACGGCGGCTTCGTCACGCACCCGGCGGAGCTCGTGAAGCAAGTGCGAACGCTCGCGGCGAAATGACTGTCCGCGCCCCAGCGCCTTGCCCCGGCAAGCCGACGCGTTCCTTGCGGGCGATGAAGTTTGGCCACAATGGTGTGCGGTCGCATCGGCAGCTCGCGCGTGGATGCGACCCGATCCAGTGTCCTGTTGCGGCGCGCTCGCAGATCAGTCCACGCGCCACGCTCGTGGATGGAGTATTTCGCGCGTAGTCGGCGCGGGCCAGCCGAACTGGCGCTGGCGGTTCCGCTAGCTCGGCCACCAGAGGGCCGAGCCGGCGCGAGTCGTTTACGGTCGACCGGCCGTGCTGGCGATCTCCAGGCCGGAAGTGTCGGCTGCTGCAGCCAACATCCCGAGTTGCTGGGAGCATGGCCAACCAGTCGGTTTCCACACGGCGTTCGACGATGACACCGCCTTCGATTGTCTCAATGGTGATGCCCGTGATAGCGATTTGCTTGCCGGTTGGGGCCAGGCCCTGGAATTCACCGCGCGAGTGGACCGAGCGCATGGTGACGCGCGTGGCCACCTTGTTGCCCTCGGCAACCGGTTCTTCGATCCCGAAACGGGTGTCGCCGAACGATGCGTTCCAGAAGCGGATGCCCTGCATGTGTGTTCGCGGTTCTGCGGGCCGGGCGTGTGCTGCGAGTACGCGTCAAGGTCCGGGGCCAACAACATGTTCAGCATGGCCTGGTCGTTGGACTCGAACGCTTCGTAGAACCGGCGCCTCTTCCATCTCGAACTCTGTACCGGACAAGCTGGCGCGAGCGCGGCTGCGATAGTGTTCGTAGTCCTTGCGGGTGGCAGCCCATGCTCTAGCGAAGTTCGGCCCACCGATGGTTTCCGAGGCGGACAGCAAGCGCGCGCCGGCCCCAGGCAGTCCGGCCGATATCGCCAGAGCTGCGAAGCCGATCAGGCATTCGGCCATCCCAGACGTGTTTTGCTGGGCGTGGTGCAGAGCCGTGCTCTCGCGGAACAGCGCCTCGGCACGTCCGCTTGCGCCGAGATGCACGTAAACCACTCCCGGGTTGTGCAAGGCGGACGCCAGGTCGCGTGTTGCCCAATGTCGCGCAGCAGTTGCAGGCTCGCTTCGTACGCTACTCGGGCGTGCGCGTAGTTCTCCGAGGAGCGTGATAGATCGCCCGCGTAGTTCAGCGCCCTACCGATGGGATAGGTCTCACGCTGTTATAGGTCACGTACCGGGAGATTCGGCTCTGGGCTAAGCCTTCAGAGTGTGGGCGCACCAGGTCCGAACTCACCACTAACCGCGTGTGTGTGTGGTGCGGAGTACGTGCCGAGGCGCGAACATGGCGAATGTCCGAAGCACCCTGGTCAACGACAGTGTGTTCCAGGCCGCTTGACGCGACCCGGCAGCCAGCCTATTGTCGCGCTGGCTGCTCACGCCACATGCACGGCAAGCGTTTGTCTTCCCTACCGTTCCCGCCGACACCGCTTATCGGTCGGGATCAAGAGGCGGCAGCGGTACGGCAGCGGCTGCTGAGCCCGGATGTGCGCTTGCTCACGCTCACTGGTCCGGGCGGCGTGGGCAAGACCCGCCTGGCGGTCGAGGCCGCGGCCCAATTGGTAGATGCTTTTCCGGACGGCGTGGTATTCGTGCCGTTGGCGGCGGTCAGCGAACCCAGCCTCTTTGCGTCGACCCTCGCGCACACCTTCGACCCCGGTGAAACCGGTGGTCGTGACCCGATTACAGCCATATCGAGCGCCGTGGGTGACAGTGTCTTGCTCCTGGTCCTGGACAATTTCGAGCACCTGTTGCCCGCGGCGCCCGTCCTGGCCGATCTGCTGGCGACATGCAACAAGCTGAAGGTGCTGGTGACCAGTCGCGCCGCGCTGCGCCTTTCTGGCGAGTATGAGTTTGCAGTTCCGCCGCTCGCGTTTCCCGACCCAGCACTCGCAGAGTCGGCCCAGGCACTCCTGGACTATGATGCGGCGCGGCTGTTTGTCGCCCGCGCGCGGGCAATCAAGGCGGACTTCAGCGTCACGCAGGAAACAGCCGCGTCCATCGCCCAGATATGCGCTCGGCTGGATGGTCTACCGCTCGCGATCGAGCTGGCCGCCGCCCGCGTGCGACTCTTGTCTCCCTCAGCGCTTCTCGCTCGGCTGGAGCACCGGCTCGCCGTGCTAACGGGCGGCCCGCGCGACGTTTCAGCCCGTCAGCGGACACTCCGAGCAACCTTGGCCTGGAGCGACGCCCTCCTCGGCGCCGACGAGCAGATCCTGTTCCGTCGACTAGGCATCTTCGTAGGTAGCGCCACGCTGGAGGCCGTCGACGTGGTCTGCAATGGCGACGCCATTCTTGGGCCGCCCACGCTGGACATGATCGACTCACTCGTTGCTCAGAGCCTGGTGCAACAACTCGCAACAGTCGACGACGAGCCACGCTTTGGGATGCTGGAAACCATTCACGAATTTGCTCTGGAGCGATTGGAACAAAGTGGTGAGACCGAACAGCTCCGCGAACGCCATGCTTTGCACTACCTGGCGCTCGCGGAGCGCGCAGAGCCGGAGTTGTGGGGCGCGGCCTCGAACGCCTGGTTGGCGCGCCTGGAACGTGAACACGCCAACGTGCGCGCGGCGATGGCATGGAGCCTCGCCGACCCAAGTCGTGCCGAGTTGTCGTTGCGATTAGCCGGGTCTCTCGGCCGGTTCTGGATGCTGCATAGCCATTTCGAAGAGGGATGGCGGTGGATGGAGCGTGCGTTGGTCGCCGGCGAGGCCGTCGCCTCGCGCACGCACATCAAGGCATTGTCGGCCGCAACCGCGCTCGTCGACTTCCAGGGCGATACCGCACGTCTCGAGGTCCTCTCAACAAGGATGCTCGCGTTGAGCCGTGAGCTCGGGGACGGCTGGGGCACGGCCCGCGCGCTCGCAGAGCTTGGCCGAGTGGCCGAGCATCGAGGCGATGCCGAACGAGCGGACCGTCGCTTGATCGAGGCGCTCGCCCTGAGCCAAGAGCTCGAAGACGAGTGGCTGATTGGCCAGTGCCTCGAGCAGATGGGCGAGATTGCACGGCTACGTGAAAACTACGATCGCGCTGCCGCGCTGTTCGCGGAGAGCTTGGCTGCGGTACGAGACCTGGGAGACCGCTGGCTGCTTGCCGCCGTTCTGTATGACTCGGGCATGGTGGCCCTGCACCGAGGCCAGACTAACGCCGCTGCAAGGCTTCTGCAGGAGGGCCTTCAGCTGAACCGCGAGAACGGCGACCGGCGGCGAATCGCGATGTGTCTGGAAGGGTTCGCTTGCCTCGCGGCACAACTCGGGCGGGTACAGGCAGCAGCGCGGCTGCTGGGGACCGCACGGGCGCTGCGCGACATGATCGGCGCGGCGGTAGACCCCGTCGATCGCGCTGACTACACGCGTACGACGTCGTCGACGCGCGACACGCTTGGCGAGGACGTCTTCAACTACCACTTCGCCGAGGGGCGGACCATGGGCCTGGACCAGGCGATCGCGTACGCAGTCGTACTGGACCAGCCCGCAGGACAACTCGGTACCACAACTGCAGGGCCGTCAACTCGCACATATGGCAATCGCCTCACGCGACGGGAGCGAGAGGTATCGGCTCTGATTGCGCGGGGATTGACCAACCGTCACATCGCCGAGCGCTTGGTGATCTCGGAGCGGACGGCGGACAACCACGTCGCGAACATCCTGGGCAAGCTCGGGTTTTCTACGCGTGCCCAGGTCGCGGTATGGGCGTCTGAGCAGGGCCTGTTGGCAGACGTGCGGCTGCCCGACGTACCTAGTTCGCAGCACGCG
Source organism: Chloroflexota bacterium (assembly GCA_036506475.1). Taxonomy (GTDB): domain Bacteria; phylum Chloroflexota; class UBA6077; order UBA6077; family CF-72; genus CF-72. The sequence continues at coordinate 13,861 of DASXRR010000139.1, read as the reverse complement.
TAACGCTCGGCAACTTTAGGTATCGCTTCTGAGCCTTTGTGCGCATGCGGCACGGGTCGGTCGGCCGCATCTTGGTGGCATCCCATCAACTGAGGCGTTGCGCATGTCGACATCGACGCAGTTCACGAAGTTCCAGCCCGAAGCTCAGCCCATTTCGTTTCGCACAACGAGACACCGATTCACTGTCGTTGGCCTCAGCGCCATCGTCCTCGCCACGATTGGCGCCGCCGGCATCGCCGTGGTGTCGCGGGTACAGGAGGTCACACATCAGCCCGCCATTCCCGAAGCGGCGTCAGTATCCGCGGCACCGAGCGCGCCGCCAGTAGGGCTCTCGCCGTCACGCGAGGCCTGGTACGTGGAAGACCGCTACGCGTCTGCTCCAGCGGCGCGAAGCGCGCGAAGCGAACGGCTCACACCGTGGCGGGACGCGTGGTACCTGGACGATCAGCCCGCTTCCGGATCAGCACCTGGCACGGCGCACCTGACTCGGTCCGCCAGTTTGGTAAAGGACCGTTGGTTCGATGAGCCGGCAGCGGAGCCGACCGTGACATCGACGGCGCCGGAACCGCTGAGGGACCGTTGGTACCTGGACCCTCGGCCCGACGCCTCGGGTGAGACGCCGCGGACGACTTCGATCGCTCCGGAACCGCTGAGGGACCGTTGGTACCTCGACCCTCGGCCGGATTCCGCTATCAGTGCGCCGCAGCCTCGCACAGACAGCGACCGCTGATATCCGCAGCCGAATCGGTCGAGGTTTGAGCTCCTTGCCGCACGATCCCGACGCGCACGGCGTCGGGATCGGTGCGGTCGGGTCTGCCTATCTCAAAGTGGAGGCGAGGCCCTACAAATCCGTTGAAGAGCGTGTGCCGTGTGCACGTTGCGGCCAGCGGCGAGCGCTTCAGGGGGCCCCACCTACTTCTGGTTCAGTGCCGCCATGGCTGGTCAACAGACGCCGCGGCGTCCGGACGGCGCTCGAGATCACATACCGCAGCACGTTGTGAAGCCGGTACCCGCCAGTAGCCGTGCGGAAGGGCGTCAGCGATCGGGCAATCGCCTGTCGCACCAGCGGCTCGCCAACCTGCTGCAGCGCGGCTACGCTGGGGCCAGCGGACATTAACGCTCGTTGGGCGGCCTCGTAATCGTCCGGGTCCAGGATCGCGTCGACCTGCCCGGTCGAGATAAGCCGCAGGCCCGCGAAATGGAGCAAGGAGCCGATGCGCTCGGCCGCAAAGGCGTCTACCTGTCGCGGGCGAGAACCCGGCAGCAACGTCGCGACCGCATCAGTAACGGCGAAGATGTCGCAGTCTACTCGGGCGCCCCACACGACGATGGCGAGGCGTCCGCCGGGCGAGAGCACGCGCCTGGCTTCCTGGACGGCCCGCTGCGGGTCATCGGCAAATTGAAAGGCGTTGAACCCGGTGACCACGTCGAAGCTGCGATCCGCCCACGGCAGAGCCTGCAAGTCGCCGCGGCGGAAATCGCCGCCGGGTGTTCGTTCCCGCGCGATCGCCAGCGAAGCTTCGGCCGCGTCGAGCCCGGCGACGTGAGCACCGCGCTGGGCGGCGATCTGGGCCGCAAGCCCCGGTCCGCAGCCGACGTCGAGCAGTCGGGTTCCAGGGCGCACGTCGGTTTCGGTGAACACGCGCTCGTAGACGGGTCTGAAACAGCCTTCAGCGAGATTGGCATAGTCGCGCGTTCGCGCGCCCCATAGGCTTCCCCACTGCTGCGCGTTGACCGACGCAGCCGCCGTGCCGGTCACGCCGCTACCCGCGCGTCGCTGGCGACGTCAGCTCGGACCCACTCCTCGAGCGGAGTCAGCCGCACGTCGAAGGTGCGTGCGGTTTCGGCCATGTCGATGGGAAAGTCGAGCATGTCCAGCGCACCGACCATGCTAGTGACGACCTCGGCCAGGCCGGGCACCGGCGGCAGGTTCGGAAGCAACTCGCCAGGGGCCGCGACCTGGATCGGAATCGAACGCCCCAGCACTTGCTCGTAGGTCGACACCACCTCCCGCAATGAGACGGGTCGCGGGCCGCCGATCATCAGGCGCCGGTCGAGCGCCGCGGGATGGCCGACAACCGCGGCCGCGAAGGCGGCGAGGTCGCGAGCCGCGACGAAGCTGTGCTGGCGGCGTCCTTCCCCGACCAGCGTGACTGGCTTGCCAAGCCGAGCGGGGTCGCCGATCACCAGGCGCAGCAACAGGTCCATGAGCGTGTGCGAGGCGAGGATGGTGTACGTCAAACCACTCCGGCGCAGATATTCCTCCGCCTGGGCTTTCGCTCGCAGCAGCGGCACAGGACTGGCCTCGTCGGCGCCAATGGTGGACACAAAGATGAACTGCTGCACGCCCGCCGCGCGGGCGGCATCAATCAGGTGGCAATTGCCCTGCAGGTCAACGCTGTCCGGCGTGTCCGCCCCGCCGCGCGAACCGGCACTGGCGGTGGTAATCAGCCTGTCGACTCCTTCGCAGACTGCGACAAGCGAGCTCCGATCTTTCAGGTCACCTTCGACCGGCTTCGCTCCGGCCGCGACGAGTGGCTGATAGTGCGAGTTGGGCCGGACCAGGATGCGAACGTCCCGACCCTGCTCGAGCAGCCTGCGCGTGATCATGCCGCCGACCAAACCGGTCGCGCCTACAACGAGAACCATGAGTCCGCTCCTCACGTGTGATGCGGCCCATTCTCGGAACTGGCGCGCGCGACGACATCGCGAGGATTTGTCATTGTTCGGGTCGGTTCGGTGGACCTCGGGCAGGGGCGATTAACAGGTTTCTGTCAGGCCAGGCCCTGGCGTAGGGCGAATGCCGTTGCCCCGGCGCGGTTCTCGACGCCGGCTTTGGTGAAAATGCTCGTCAGGTGCCGCGCCACCGTATTTTCACTCAGCACGAGCGCCTCGGCTATCTCGCGATTCGTGCGGCCTTCCGCTACCAGAAGCAGCACTTGCAGTTCGCGTTCGGTCAAACCGGCGACGTGCCGTGCCTGCCTTCGAATACGCACAGTGGGACTAACGAGTCGCCGCCCTAGCTCGGTCATCCCGAGCTCGGCACACAGGCGCAGCCCTTCAGCCTGATAGGCATGATCCAGCGTCGCGCGCTGGAGTTGAACCAGGGCCAGCTCAGGTCGCATACCCGCGCGCGCGGCTTGCGCCTCCGCATCGGCGAAGTGACGTCGGGCAGCGTTGGCGTCGCCGCCAGCGAGTGCCGCGACTCCCAGCCCACGGTCGATCAGGACTGGCGACAGCTGCCCCTGAAATGGCAGCAGCTTCGTATAGCACCCAGCGGCACGCTCCTGGTCGCCAAGCCGTGCGAAGCCGACGGCGAGCTGAGCAAGCGCGTTGCCGCGCGCCCGCGCTCGTTCGTCCAGACCGTCGACCAGTTCCTGTAGACGCATCAGGCAGTCCATTGCCTCGTCGGCTCCTCCGGTCTCGGCGAGCGTGCGCGCCAGCCAGCCGAGGTGCCACACCGTTGTTTCGGGTGCGACCGCGCGCAACAGCTCCACCGCCTGCCGCAGCGCCTGCGCCGCATCTGCGAAACGTCCCAGGTAGTAGTGCAGGATGCCCCACCACAAATGCAGCTCGGCGCGGGGTTCCGGCGAGTCGAGCGCATCCACGACCTCCTGCTGTTGGGCGAACCAGTCCTGCGCGTCTGTCCACATACCCTGCAGGACGTGCACCTGACCCAACCAGGCGTAGACATGCCGGAGCTGATACAGATCATGCGTACGCCGCGCCAGGTCGGCACGCAATACCGAAACGTCGCGAGACCGATTCAGGTCGCCCGCCCAGGCGTACAGGTTGGCGAGATACGCGCACGCTTCCGCCGCCAGTGTTGGATCGTCGAGTTCTTGGGCCACGGCGAGCCCACGCTCTAACCAGCCTCGTGCCTGGTCGAGCGCATTGCTGCGCGCCTTGATATTGCCGAGCACGCGGCACGCGATGGCTTCGAGGTGTTTATCGCCAACCTGCGCAACGATAGCGAGGGCGCGCTCGGCATTCTCCAGCGCACGGCTGTTCTGGCCGAAGCTGGTCACCTGCAGGTCGGCCAATTGCAGCAACGTCGCGGCCAGGTCGCGGCTCGCCTCTGAGCCCAGGAGTTGCAGCGCTCGCTCGAAAGCCTGGCGGGCGTCTTCCAGACGCTCCTGCCGCCAGTACACCTTGCCGAGGCGCAGCAATGCCGTGGCAGCACCCGCGGGATGACCTGCCTGTCGCCAGGTGTCGCGCGCCTCGGTCAAGGCTTCGGTCGCCGCGGCGTAGTCGGCTGCCAGTGTGGCGCCATCAGCAAGCCCCATCAGAGTTGCTGCTCGGGTGGCCGGCTCGCCTGCTTCGCCAAGCAGAGTCAGCGCGCTCCGAAAATGCGCGACGGCTTCGCTGCCTGCCGATGCATCGAGCGCGTGCTGGCCGGCCGCCACGGCGTACTTGAGCCCGCGCCCGCGGTCGCCAGCCTCGACAAAGTGGAACGCCAGGTCCGCCTTGCGCTGCGCGGAGTCATTGGCAGGTTGCGCCTCCATGGCCTCGGCGATGGCCTGGTGCAGTCGGCGACGGCGCGCTGGCGCAAGGTCCGCCGCCAGCGTCTCGCGCACCATGTCGTGACTGAAGGTGAATGTTCCATCTCCGCGCCTGAGCAGCAGCTGGGCGCGCGCCGCGCCTCGCAGCAGCTCGTCGACCCGATCCGAATCCTGCTCGAGCGCCCGAGCCAACAGGGCGGGATCAAAGGATCGACCGATGACCGCGGCCGTTGCCAGCGTGTCAACCACGGTTGGGTCGAGGCGACTCAACCTGAGGCGAATTGCCGTCGAAACCCGATGCGGCAATTCGCCATGCGCGGCCTCGTCCAGCTCCCAACGATCGTGCTTCCAGCTCAGGCTCCTTCGATCTACGAGCGCCCGAACCAGCTCCTCGACAAAGAAGGGGTTGCCCTCGCTCCGGCGGTACACCGTTTCGGCGGCTTCGGTGCTGATGGAACCCCCGAGCAGATTCGCAGCCAATGCGCCAGTCTCATCTGCCGTCAACGGTTCGATGACCACGCTGACAAGCAGGCGGCGTCGGTTCAACTCCGCAATCGCCTGCTCGAGCGACAGACCTTCAGTCGCCTCACCCTCACGATAGGCGCCGATGATCAGGACCGCCGCGCGGCGTAAGCGGCCGGCAAGGTGTGCCAGCAGATCGAGGCTCGCACCGTCGACCCAGTGGAGGTCGTCAAGGAAGAGGATCAACGGCTGGTCGGCGGCGATGGCGACAACGAATGCGGCGACTGCTTCGTAGAGTCGGTAGCGCTGTTGCTCCGGCGAAATCGGCACAGCCGGTTCCTGCGTGCCGAGTCGCTGAACGAGCTCAGGTAGCAGGGGGGCCAGTGTTGGGCCGTGCGCCCCAACCTGCTTCGTCAGGACATCCAGCGGAGCGGCGCCGATGTAGTCGCCCAGGGCCTGCAGAAACGGCATGTAGGGTGGCATGCCCTCGGCCAACGAAGCACCACCCCGCAATACGGTCGCGCGTTGCGCCTGGTCGGAGCTCAGGAACGCCTCGACGAGCCGTGTCTTGCCGACGCCGGGCGGTCCGGTCAGCATAGTAACGCTCGTGTGTCCGGCCGCCGCGTGCGCCAGGTACTCGGCGAGCAGGGCCAGCGCGCCGGTGCGCCCGACCAGGGGTGACCGCACGGGGTGCAGCAAGGGCGGCGATGCGTGCGCGGCTGCCACGTCCGGGGATCGTTCGATTCGAGTGACGCCGTAACGCTACACGCCCGATTAGCGCCGCGCGAGAGGTGAACCCCCGGTTCCGATCTCGCGGCGCTTCAGGCCGATGTCCGGTGCTGCTGTATCAAACTTGATGTCCAGGGACGCCGCACCCGTCCGCCCGACGCGCGACGACGCGTCGTGCTCGGGTTGTTGCCAGGAGGCCGCAAGCGTCGGAGGCCCGTGCACCACGCGTGAAATGCAATCGGGGATTTCGAACCTGCATGACAGTTAATCAACCCCACGACCCTGAGGGCTAGCGTGGCACGGTACGGCGGACTCGGCGAGTAGCGCCCGGCGATCGGCGGGCGCGGCCACACCGTACTCCCACAGCCACCAGCGGCCCGCGGGGGTGAATACGAGCCATGCCTCGCGCTGCAACGGTTCGAGCATCGTGCCCATGTCGGGGTCGAAGTCGTCTCCGATCCGGTCCACCGCCCACGCACCCGTCCGGCCGGGTGCACGCGCGCTCGTCGGTCCGTTAACGATATCGGCGCCGAAGCCGCGACTGGCGAGCATCGGCCGCAGCCTTTCAATCGCCTGGACTCCGGTTAAAGCAGTACGCGCAAGCGGCGGTGTGTCTGCCAGCATCGCAGATCCGGTAGTCGAGTACCGCGCCGAAATTGCCGTTGTCGTCAGGTACGCCAGGCCAGTCGAGATCGCCAGCAGGCTGAGCCAGGCCAATGCCCGCCGCGTCGCGCCGCGGAGCGTGAAAAGTGGGCTGCGCATCGGTGAGCCTCCCTGGAGCGAGATTGGTCCCACTCTGAGACACGGCGGCACATGCGCCATCCAGGGAATCCGCCATTCGTTGTATGTAGACGGCGTGCCGCCCGCGGCTACATGCCGTGTTTCGTCGAAGCCGTAAGGACGCGATCGTGCTGGGCGCGCTCGTGCCACGCCGCGACCTGAGCGCGTGAGTGACAGCCGAGCTTGGCCATGATGTTCGCGACGTGACGTTCCACTGTCGCCTCTGCAACCACGAGGGCCCGGCCGATCTCGCGATTGGAGTTTCCGGCGGCGATCAGCGATGCCACCTCCCTTTCGCGTTGCGTCAGCGGTCCCGCGTCACCAGGTCGTTCTGGCGCGTCGGAAAGCGCCGAAAGCGCGTCCGCGACTGCCCGATCGAGGTCCAACGCCTGGCCAGTTGCGATGGCCTGGGTGAATGCCGCGGCTCCAACTCGCTCACTCAGCGCAGTCGATAGGCGCTGAAAACGCATGAGCGGCGAGTCACCGAGCAGCACTGCACCACGCCAGTGCCCGCTGAATGCGCCGAGAAGGCGGGCCACCCGGACCAGGTTCCCGGCGGCCGACTCTATCCCAGCGACTCGCAAGACGGCGTCGCTCAAACCGCCCAGCGCTGCCGCGCCATACAGCCGATCGGCCGTCCGCTGCGCCAGATCGAGCACTTCCTGGAAATTGGCTTCCGCCCGCGCGGCGTCGCCCTCGATCAGCGCGATCGTGCCGAGCAGGTGCAGAGGATGCGGCAGGCCAAGCGGGTCGCGACCTCTCACGAGCGGCGCGAGGTTGATCTGCACTGCCTCGTTAATAAGCCATGGGACGAGTCATGTCGGCACCTGCGCCACGAGGCATGTCGCGTGCGCGAAGATCTGTTCCGCCACCGCTGAGACGGTCCAGTCGATCCACTCTTCGTGCGACCAGCCACGCCCGTGGACGAGGGCGTGGTACGCGTCCATGCCGACGAACATCAGGAGAAGGTCGGTCGCGCGCTCGAGGCTCAGCCCCGGGCGGAACAAGGCCTTGGCGCGCAGGAGCTCGAGGTCCCTGCGGTAGCCAGCGGCCCGTCCGGTCTCGTTAGAGACCATCACCCGGGCCGCATCGGGATCGGCCTCCGCCGCGAGCCGAGCCGCGAAATAAAGCGGCGTCACTCGACGCATGATCTCTCCCGAACCTGTGACAAATGCCCGAAGGGCAGCTGTGATGTCAGACTCGGCCCTCATCTGCGCGTGCCAGGGTTGCTGCTCTGGGATGAGCGGCTCATCTTCGCCGCCCACGGCGACTTCGTAGGCGCGACCCAGCAGCGCTGGCTTGGTGTGAAACGTGAAGTACACGGTCTGCACCGCCACACCCGCTTTCGCAGCGACCTGGGCCATCGTGGTGGCCGCATACCCCTGCTCGCAGAAGAGCGTGTAGGCAGCCTTGGCAATTCGTCGCTGCGTCGCCTCGGCGCGTTGGCGTCGCGACAGCTTTGTTTGTCCAGACCTCTTGACAGCTGACATCTCGGCCGTAGAATACAAATAATGTCACTAGTGTCCACACTAGTGAGTTCTACAACGATTCGCCGTCAGGGACGAGAGGCAGGCAGCCATGACGATCCAGGGGCAACAATCTGAGCATCCGTCCTGGGTCTGGATCATCGCTAACGCGGCGGGGTCTGCGATCGGCGGCGCCCTTGCCGGTGGCCTGGTCCTGGCAGCCGAAGAGCCGCTGGTCGGAACCGTTAGGACACAAGCGAGCGCCGCGGCCGCGCTCGCTCCGGTCACCGCCGTTTCGATTGGCTTGTTTGGCGCACTGGTGGGCCTCGTGCAGTGGCTGGTCCTGCGACGGTGGTTGCCGGGCACCGGTTGGTGGATCGCGGCGACGGCCGGCGGATGGGCTGCCGCGGGAGCGATCGCCGGCACACTCTCGGGGTTCCTCTCGGGGACAGTCACGCACGTGGGCCCTGGCATCGGCATCCTGGGGTACGTGGTCGGCACCGCCGGAAGCGTGGCCGCGATAGGCATACTTCCGGGCCTCCTTCAGTCACTCGTTCTTGGCCACCGCATCCCAGGTCTTGCCTGGCCCGCGGCGCACCTGACTGCGCTCGGGGCGGGGGTCGTTGTCGCGTTCCCGGTGATGCTGGTCGTCGCGGCGCTTCTCCGATTGAACCTCCCATCCGCACAGGCTTGGGCCGTGGCCGGCGTCCTGATGGGGACGGTGTTCGGGATGGTGACCTGGCGCACGCTCGAGAAGATCTTGGCGACGCGGCCTAACCCCCCGAGCCGCGCTCACTGCCCCGGCGGCGCGTCGGGTGAGCCCGGAGACTCAGTAGCGGAGGTGTCCCTTGAAAATCGGTCGCAACATAGGGATTGAGATGACGATTAGTGGCGAACAGGCGTCGACCCCTCAGGGCGACCGTCCCCAACCTGGGCACACCTTCCCGAGGGCCATGACTGGTGCCGGCTGTTGGGCGGTGGCGGCTGGCGTGGCGTACTTCTTGGCTTACGTGATCGTCGTGTACACGGCGGAGGCCGGAGATGAGCGCACCGTGGCTGACCTGCGCCCGGTCTTCGCATTGTCCTCCGTTGCGGCGGTCTTCGGCATCATCGGGGGCCTCTCGCTGTTCTGGTCCGGGGCGCGACGTCGAGCCTGGTTCTGGCTCGTACCGGCGGTCCTGGCCGTGCTTGTCTTGACGATGAACGCGCCGTACATCCCCTATGACCTCGCTCGCCCGGCGAACACGAGCCGCTTCCTTCTCGCCATCGTCGTCCTCGGCGGAGCGTTGGCTGCCATCGTTGGCGGTGTCGCCGCGTTTCTCGAGATCCGTCGCGCCCGGCGCATCTGGACGAGTGACGGTCCGGCGGGCCGGGTATCGATGATCGCGATCGGCATCGTGCTGGGCGCGGCCTTGACATCGCTGTTGGCTGGCTTGGCCTTGGGCGGGGCGGGCGTCCCCGAGGCGCCGACCAGCACCGATGTCATCACCGTCAGTGACATGAGGTTCGTCGAGAACACCCTGTACATGAAGGTCGGCGAAGTCCTCGGACTCTTTGTCACCAACCCGACCGAGGTCGGGCATTCCTTCGACGTCGACAACCTCGACCTTCACGTGCTGCTACCGCCGCATTCGACGACGGCGGTGGCGCTCCACCCCCGCGGACCCGGCACCTTTGAGTTCTACTGCGGTGTCGCCGGTCATCGGGCTGGCGGCATGGTCGGCGCCATCGTTGTCGATTAGCGGTGCTCCGTCACTGATGGGGGCTCGCGCCGTGGGTGAACCGGAGTGGACGGCGTCGTGCAACGTGTCGCCGACCGGGTTGGCGGCCCGCCCAGCGCCATTCTGTGCCCGAAGGAATGGCGGATCAGCTGGCTGCCCATGAATCTTGACTCCCGAGCGCTGCTGGATGCGCCGCCAGATCATGCCGCCGGCCCAGGAACGATCGCTCTGCCCGTCTCGGTGACGAAGAGCGCCCGGCGGTCCGTCTCGGGCCGCAAATGCACGTAGGTGCGGGCGTGACCTGGCGACGTCGGATCGCTTTCCCGGCATCACGTTAGCAATAGTCACTCGTTGGTTATGGGATCCATGACGCGCACACCCGAGAAACGCCGAAAGCCACGATCGTGCGAGGCAAGCACCAGGCCATGCTCGATTGCGAGTGCGGCGAGCTCAATATCCGGGACATCGTCGCTTCTAAGCCCTGGCGTTTGCGCCAACTCTGTGGCAACCGCCTGGTGGCCGGAGCCCGCGGACACGACCCGCACTCCGGGTTGATCGAGGTACGCTCGGGCGACTGCCCATCCTTCCTTTACCGAGACCACGTGCTGGCCGAAGACTCGTGAACTGGTGATCAGCCGAACGAAGGCGTAAACGACTGGCCAGCACAGCACGACCGTTCCAGCACTTTGGGCAAGCTGCCGCTGCAGCCAGGCGCGCGCCTGCTGATGTTGTGGCGCGTCTCTGAATGTGGCGTAGATAAGCAGGTTGGTATCGACCAGGGTCATAGAAGATCGCGCCGCGTCCGCCTTTCGTCGTCCAGCGTCGCGAGCACCGCTGAGACATCCGAGATGTTCATGCGTGGCCGACCGGGCAGTTCTGGCAGCGGCGGCGCTGGCCGGGAACGATCTGCCGTAGCGCCACGGCGGACCAATCTGTTCACCGTTGTACGAAAGGATTCGCCCGTGCGCCGTTTCTCGCTTTCAATGATCGCGGCTACGTCGTCATCGAGTGTCACAGTGGTGCGCATGATGCAACGAGTCTAGCATCAGAAGCATCAGCGCCCAGAGCGTCGCGAAATAGCGTTGGCACTAAACGCGATCCACCCCAAACTGAAGGAGAGGCACCATGGTCAGGGATCGGATTGTCAAATATGTTTGGGGACAGTTTCGCAACCCCAGTGGGTTTTTCGGCCGGTTTATTGGAAATAGCATGGCGCGCGGCAACGTATTTGCCGCCCGTTGGACGGTTTCCCTGCTCGACATTCAGCCGCAGAATCGCGTTCTTGAAATCGGCTTCGGGCCGGGCGTGTCCACACAATACGCCGCCGCGAAAGCCAGCCAGGGTTTCGTCGTCGGCATCGACCAGTCCAAGACAATGGTGCAAGCTGCGCGCAATCGAAATGCCGAAGCGATCAGAAGTGGGCGAATGGATCTCACAGAGGGTGACGTGGCCTTGCTGCCGCATGCCGATGAGTGCTTTGACAAGGCCTTTTCGATTCACTCAATTTACTTCTGGACCAGGCCCGTAGATTGCCTGAAGGAGCTGCGGCGTGTGCTGAAGCCAGGCGGGTTGCTGGCAATTACGATTCAGCCAATGGACAAATGGAACGAGTTGCAAAGGCGCGAATCAAATTTGAGAACGTTGTATATCAGCTCGGATATCTGCGCGCTGTTTGCCGACGCAGGCTTTCGTGAGGTGCGCGTTGAAGTTAGCCCACAACCAGACAAATTCCCCGTCGAGTGTGTGCTCGGGGTCAGATAGCTCGGCGCAGGAGAGAGGCCGGCGTCATAGCACACCCCGGTGGAGCCCGGTCAGCAGCTTCAATGGGTCGCTGTCGGTCCTCCACTCGACGGGCACTTCGGCCCGCCTCCCTGGCTTGCCGCGCGTTCAAGCCTGCTTCCAGACGGCCGGTCTGCGCGCCGATTGCGTCTTTCTCGATACTGCCAGCCCGAACGCATCCTTCATGGCCGTCGCCGAGTGTCGTCGCGGCGAGTACGCCGCTGGCGGTCCCGGCGCGCTCAGGCGGGACACTATTCACCAGCACTGCTTGCTGCGCCTCCTTCGCCGGAGGCTGCACTTGATAGGCCCAAAACTGATGCGCGTCCAGGGACTTCGGGGACAACAGTGGTTCTCGCCCAGAGGCGCGTGTCCGTCACAGCGCCGGTAACGCCAGCGCCTGGCCTACCACCCGCTCCAGTGGACTGGCTCGGCCCTCGGCCCACGCCTGGTCGAAGGCGGCCGCGTCGAGCGAACCCTTGAGATGACTCACGTCGCGCTCGTACTCGGGGCGTTCATCAGGGGGCACAGGCGCCCCGATCTCCTGGCGGAGCGTCTCGGCCGCGCCGAACAGGCAGGCCGCCTGATGCGCCTGGCCCTGGTCGCCGAGCGTACCGGCGAGCACCTCCACGAGGCGCGCCAAGCCGCCCGAGCGGTCGTCGGCCTGCTGCTTGAGGGCGAGGCTCTCGCCCAGTAATTCCAGGGCCCGTGCGGGCTGCCCTCGCTCACGCGCCACCACCGCCAGGTTCACCAGAACCGCGGACATACCTGGTACGACCCCGGCGGAACGGTAGCCTGCCAGGCTCTCCGCGTACAGGCGCTCGGCGCGATCCAGGTCACCTCGTTGGCGCGCGAGTAAGCCAAGCACGTTCAGGGCAAACGTGATCCCGAAGCTAAATCCGCGCTCCCGCGATAGGTCCAAGCACTGCTGTAGCAGGGCCTCGGCGCGCGATACATCACCCCGGCGGCGCGCTAACTCGCCAATGTAGCCAAGGGTCCTGACTGCATCGCCCTCATCTCCAAGTTCACGGTACACCTGGTGGCTTCGCTCCAACAGGTCGATGGCGCGCGCGTAGTCGATCTGGTCGGCGGCAACGTCCGCCCGATGCTCGAGCAGCCTTGCCGTCGTCTCGCGGTCCAGGGCGTCCCCGAGGCCGAGCACCTCGTCGAGGAGCGCGGCCGCCCGTTCGGTGTCGCCGCCAATGCGCGCGAGCGCGGCGGCGGCGCCCACCGCTTCGGCGCGAGCCGACGTCACGGGCATGGCCGCGGCTGCGGCGAGGAGATGCTCGAGCCATCGTCGCCCCTCGGAGACGTGCCCGTGGGTACGCCACAACCACCAGAGCGCCCCCGCCAGCCGCAGCTGCAACTCGAGCGCTTCCGGAGGCGCCGCCCACCCGAGCGCCGCGCGGAAATTGTCGAGCTCGATGTAGAGCCGCCGTAGCTCATCAGGGGTGTCGACCAAGCGGTTGTCTTCGGCGAAACGTGTGTAGAAGGCGAGGTGCCGCCCACGCAGCACTTGCTCCTCGCCGGAGTCGCGCAGCCGCTCCGACGCGTATGCCCGCATGGTCTCCAGGAGCCGATAGCGTCGGTAGTCGGTGTCGGCAACCACGACGAGCGACTGATCCACGAGGCGCGCCAGCAGGTCGAGCACCGCGGTAGCCTGAAGGTCCTTCCCGGCGCAAACCGCCTCCGCGGCCTCGAGGTCCCACCCGCCGGCGAACACAGCCAGGCGCACGAACAGCTGCCGCTCCGGCTCGGTGAGCAACCCGTGGCTCCATTCGATTGCCGCGCGCAAGGTCTGGTGCCGGACTGGCGCGGTTCGACGCCCGTCCGTCAGGAGGCGGAAGCGATCGTCAAGCCGGGCTGCCATCTGCTCGACGCCGATGGTCCGCACGCGCGCCGCGGCCAGCTCGATGGCCAGCGGTAGACCGTCCAGGCGCCTACACACCTCCGACACGGCGGGCGCATTGCGATCTGTCAGTGCAAAGGACGGGAGCGCCGATCGGGCACGCTCCAGGAACAGGCGCACCCCTTCAACCGCGGCCAGCTGTTCCGGCGCGGCCTCCGGCTCGGGCACACCAAGCGGGGACACCGGCCAAGCGATCTCGCCGGTGATGCCCAGCGGTTCGCGGCTAGTGGCCATGATCGTTAGCTCGGGACAGGCCCGCAGCAGTGCCTCGGCCATCTCCGCGCAGGCCTGCACCAGGTGCTCGCAGTTGTCCATCACCAGCAGCAGCTGGCGCTGCCGGAGGCTGGCCGCGAGCGTGTCCTGTAAGGGGCGGCCGGGCTGCTCGCGCACCGCCACGCTGTCTGCGACCGCCGGGACAACGAGCGTTGGGTCGTCCAGGGGCGCCAGGTCCACGAAGACAGCGGGTGTCCGCTCCTCCGCGAGGTGGGCCAGCTCGAGCGCCAACCGCGTTTTGCC
>DASXRR010000138.1:0-18845 GCA_036506475.1 Chloroflexota bacterium | reverse complement strand
TGTCGCCGCCCGACCTCGGCGCAGAGATCGGGCTCGAATTTCCGACCCTGTACTCAGGCCAGCGCGTCTACGCGCGCGACGAGGTGCCGGAACTAGCGCTGGCTGACCTGGAGCAGACGGTCAGGCAACAGTTGCAGCCGCTCGTCGGCCGCATCAGCCGCGGTGGCCGGGTGGCAATTACCGGCGGCAGTCGTGGCATCGCCAACATCCCGGCCATCCTCCGAGCGTGCGGTGACTTCGTGCGCGAAGCGGGCGGCGAGCCGTTCGTCATGCCGGCCATGGGCAGCCATGGCGGCGCGACTGCCGACGGGCAGCGCGACGTGCTGGCCGGCTACGGTATGACGCGCGAGACGCTCGGCATGCCCATTGTCTCGAGCATGGACGTCCAGCAGATCGCCAGCATCGACGAGATGCCGGTCTATATGAGCACCACCGCGCTCGAGGCCGACCACATCCTGTTGGTGAATCGGGTCAAGCCGCATACCGACTTCCGCGGCGAGTTCGAGAGTGGTCTGGCCAAGATCTGCGCGATCGGCCTGGGCAAGCAGCGCGGTGCACAGACGATTCACAGCTACGGCACGCGTGGCCTGGCCGAGCTGATGCCGCGCGCCGCGCGCTCGATCATCGATACGACTGGTCGCGTGCTGGGCGGTCTGGCCATCCTCGAGAATGCGTATGACCGCACCGCGTCTTTGGAGTTCGTCGAGCCGAGCGAGATTGCCAGCGCCGGCGAGCGAACGCTCCTGGAGCGCGCCAGCCGCTTGATGGGCGCGCTGCCCTTCGACGACCTCGATGTGCTGATCGTGGACGAGATGGGCAAGAACATCTCGGGTACGGGCATGGACACCAACGTCCTGGGCCGCATGTTCGTGCCCGGCGTTGCCGAGTGCGAGCGGCCGCGCATTACCGCCGTGGTCGTGCTCGACCTGACCGAAGCAAGCCATGGCAACGCGTGTGGCGTCGGGCTGGCCGACTTCACCACCGCGCGCATGGTGTCGAAGATCGACTTGTACGCAACATACATGAACGGCTTTACCAGCGGCACCGGTGGCTTGCTGCGCAACCGCATCCCGAACGTGCTGCCGACCGATCGCGCCGCCATCGCGACCGCGATGCGTATGTGTGGCAAGCCCGACCCGAGCACGGTCCGCGTCGCGCGCATCAAGAATACGCTGTTGGCGTCCTATGTCCAGTTCAGCGCCAATCTGCTGCCCGATACGGACGCGGCGCACGTGGAAGTCACCGGCGCACCGCGCCCGATGACCTTCGACGATCAGGGCCTGCTACGCGACTGACGGGTCGGCTGGCAATCCTGGCTGACGACTTCACCGGCGCGTGCGACGCCGCCGCGCCCTTCGCTGCCGCTGGCCACTCGACGGCCGTCGTTGTGTCACTGCCGCCTGAGTGGCCTAGCGACGCCGATGTGGTGTCGGTCGATCTCGATGCCCGCGAGTTGCCTGCCGCCGCCGCCCGCCGAGCGATGTGCCATGCCGCACGGCGCCTGGGCATCGACGCCCGCCTCTTGCTGAAGATTGACTCAACGCTGCGCGGGCCAATCCAGGCCATGATCGACGGCGCCCTCGAAGGCATCGGTGCCCGTGTCGCCGTGGTGGCATCGGCATTTCCGGAGCAGGGCCGCGACGTCGTCGACGGTCGGCTCTTTGTGCACGGCGTAGCCCACGGCCTGGTGCGCGAGGTGGTCGGCGAGCGGCCCCTGGTTCATGGCTCGGCTGACTTGGACGCCATCGCCAGTGAGTGGCCCGGCCACCCCGAGTGGCTATTGGTCGGCTCGGCCGGCATCGCCCGCCGCCTCGCTGGCCCAGCGACCGTCGGTCTGCCACACGCGCCTGCCGGGCCAGTGTTGGTTGTCGCCGGCACGCCCGCCGAGGCCACCCGCCGCCAGCTCGAACGCCTCCCACCCGGCGTGACGGTCCTGTGCACCCCGCCCGCCGCCGATCGTGACGCGGGTCAGGCGGCCCAAGCGCTGGCCAATGTCATCGACGTCAGCGAACGGCCGGGCCTGCTGATCCTCACCGGTGGCGCGACTGCCCGCATGGTCTGTGCACAGCTGGGCGCCTCGGGTATCCAACTGCTTGGCGAAGTCCAGGCCGGCCTGCCTGTCGGGCGCCTGACCGGCGGCCTCTGGGATGGTGTGACCGTGCTTACAAAGGCAGGCGCATTCGGCCCGCCCGACGCGCTACTCGACGCGCTGCGGGCTCTCGGTCCATCATCCCTGGACACATCATGAGCAGCGACCGACCGATTCTCGCCATCACCATGGGCGATCCCGGCGGGATCGGGCCCGAGATCATCGCCAAGGCACTGGGGCACCCATCAGTGCACGAGCAGTCGCGGCCGCTGGTGATCGGCGAGCGTCGGGCCATGGATGCTGCCCTGCGCTTCACACAGTCGCCGCTGCGCACACGCGTCATCGAGGACCCATCCGACGCGGGCACTGCTGCAGGCGCCCTCGACCTGATCGATCTGCACAATATCGACATCGAGGCCGTCGGACGGGCGCGTGTGACGCCAGAGGTTGGCAAAGCAGCCTACGAGTACCTGGAAAGCGCGACTCAGCTTGCGCTGGCCGATCGCGTGGGCGCGATTGTCACGGCGCCCCTCAATAAGGAAGCGCTCAGCGAAGCCGGCTGGGTCGGTGTCGGCCACACCGAGCTGCTGGCGCGCTTTGCCGGCGTCGCGGAGAAGTCCGTCGCGATGATGCTGGCCTCGAATCGACTGCGCGTCGTGCACGTGTCGACGCACGTCTCGCTGCGGCGGGCGATCGAGCTCGTCACGCCCGAGCGCATCGTCACCACTGCCCGCCTGGCCGGCACCACGGCGCGTGACATCGTCGGACGTTCCCCGCATCTAGCCATCGCGGGACTGAATCCGCATGCTGGGGAGCACGGTCTGTTCGGCACCGAAGAGCAGGAATTCATCGAGCCGGCCATCGAGCAACTGCGCGCCGAAGGCTGGCATGTCTCGGGGCCAATCTCGCCCGACACCGTCTTTCTGCGCGCCGCGGCGGGCGACTTCGACGTCGTCGTGGCCATGTATCACGACCAGGGCCACATCCCCTCGAAGTTCGCCGGCTTCGACGACACGGTGAACGTCACGCTCGGTCTACCCATCGTGCGCACCTCGGTCGACCACGGCACCGCCTACGACATCGCCGGCACCGGCAAGGCCAATGAAGCCAACATGCTCGCCGCGATCGAGCTCGCCGCCCAAATGGCGCGCAATCGCACGCTCGCGCGCGCTGCGTTGACCATCAAACCATGAAATTCGGCTACTTTTCGTTGACGGATAACCCACCTGGCTACGCCGAACGACGCGCCAATCACAATCAGTTGATCCTGGACGTCGTCGCGCAGGCGATTCGGGCCGACGAGCTCGGCTATCACTCGGCCTGGTTGCCGGAGCACCACTTCGGCCTGTTCGGCGTGCTGCCCATCCCATCGCAAGCGCTGAGCTTCATTGCCGCCCGGACCAAGAACCTCAGGCTGGCACCAGGCACCGTCGTGCTGCCCATCAACAATCCGGTGCGCATGGCCGAGGAGTACGCACTGCTCGATCTGCTGTCGAACGGCCGCGCTATTTTCTCGGCTGGCAGAGGCTACGATGAGCGCGAATACCGCGGCTTCGAAACGCCATTCCCAGAGAGCCGCACGCGCTTCGACGAAGAGCTATTGATCGTCCGCAAAGCCTGGACCGAAGAGGGCTGGACCTGGTCCGGCCAACACCACACCATCTCCGAGCCGATCACCATCTACCCGCGTCCCATTCAGAAACCGCACCCGCCCATCTACGTGGCGTGTTTCTCCGAACCGACGATGCGCATGGCCGCCGAAAACGGCTTCAATATCATCTTCGCACCGTTCGCCGCGGCGATGATGTTCGGCTCCTTAGCTGAGGCCGTGGCTCGCTTCAAGGAGCTGTCGGACGCGGCTGGCTTTCCGGAGTCCAAAGCCATGTGCTCCTACTTCACCTGCCTGGCCGATACCGAATCCGAAGTGCAACAAGCGCGCGAACGGCTGCTCTTCTATCTCAAGAACATCGCGCCTGCGTTCCCTTCCAATCCGGAGACTGCTCCGCCCCATATTCGCTATTTCATCGATATCGTCGAGCGCATCAATCGCATGCGCTCTGAAGACCTCGGCGAACGCAGCATCGTTAGCGGCACCCGCGAACAGGTCATCGATCACCTGCGCAGGGTCGAACAAGCGGGCATCGAAGAAGTCATCTGCTACTTCAACTTCGGACTCCTGCCGCATGAACCAACGCTGCACCAGATGGAGCGCTTCGCCGCCGAAGTGATGCCCGCTTTCGCAGCCGCGCCCGCGCTGCGCGCGTGAAGCGCAGCACCGAGCGCATCCTCACCACGCACACCGGTAGCCTGCCGCGACCAGCGGTCATTCTCGAAGCGATGCGCGCGCGCGAGGCTGGCCAACCCATTGACGAGCCCACATTCCAGAAGGACGTGAACGATGCGGTGCGCGCCATTGTGCGCGACCAGGCGCTGGCGGGCATTGACATCGTGGATGACGGCGAGTGCGGCAAACCGTCGTTCCAGCACTACGTGCTCGAGCGCCTCGCCGGCTTCGAGGCGCGCATGCCCCCCGGCGGGATGCCCGTGCCGACCGGTCCGCTCGCCACGGGTGGCCGCGATGCACACGACTTTCCCGACTATTACCAGTATGTGCTGGACCACAATCCCTTCGTGAACACCATTCGCATGGCGCCACGGGTGTGCATCGGCCCCATTTCCTATGTCGGCCAGTCCCAGTTACAACGTGACCTCGCCCGTCTCACATCTGCCGTGCACGGCCTACCGGTCACCGAAGCATTCGTACCAGCAACGTCACCTGTGCCCGCTGGCCGCGCCAACGAATATTACGCATCAAGCGACGAGTATTTCACCGCCTACGCCGACGCCATGCGTACCGAATACCAGGCCATTCTCGATGCCGGCTTCCTGCTCCAGATCGATGACCCACAAATGGTCAGCGCCTGGGATGCGCGCACCGATCTGACATTGGACGCATACCGGGCCGTATGTCAGAAACGGGTGGAAGTCATCAACTACGCGCTGCGCGACTTACCCACGGACCGTATTCGATACCACACCTGTTACGGCGTGAACTTCGGTCCGCGCGTCAGCGACCTCGGCCTCGCCGACGTCGTCGACCTCCTGCTCTCGATCAACGCCGGTTCGTACTCCTTCGAAGCCGCCAATCCGCGCCACGAGCACGAGTGGCGCGTCTTTCAGAAGGTCAAACTGCCCGCCGGCAAGGTGCTGATTCCAGGTGTGGTGACGCACTCGAACGTCATGGTCGAGCATCCCGAAGTCGTCGCCGATCGGATCGTGCGCTGGGCGGAGGTGGTCGGTCGCGAGAGCATCATCGTCGGCAACGACTGCGGGTTTGCCTCGACGGCGGGCAACGCCGAGATTCCGCCGACGGTCGCCTGGGCCAAGCTGCGCGCACTGGGCGAGGGTGCGCGGCTCGCCTCCGCGCGCCTGTGGCGCTGATCACCCACTTGCTTATCGGTAACCGTCCTGTTACCGTTGCGCTGGAGAACCAGGGCACAGGGAGCGTTCGACTATGGCGAAGTATGCGATCGTGGTCATGAGCGAGCACAGTGAGGGGAGTCCCGGCGGCCAGGGCCGCATGATCCACGCGCTGAGTGCAGCGCAAGCGTTGAAGAACACTGGCCAGGACGTGACGATCTGGTTCCACGGCCTAGGCGTGACGTGGCTCTCCGCGTTCGATGCCCGTTATGACGCATTTACCCGTCACTACGGCCCGCTCTTCGACGAGCTGCGCGATACGCTTGGCGGCACCTGCAACTTCTGTACGGTCAAGCGCTTTGGCACCGCCGAGAGCGCGGAGCGGCTCGGCGTTCCCGTGGTCGGTCCCGACGATGGACACCACAACATCGCCGACCTGATCGCCGATGGGCGGCAGGTATTTACCTTCTAGTACCACGTGGCGCACCTCTACCGATTGTCATTTGAACGGTTGTCATCCTGAGCTTGCGAAGGATCCGCGACCTGTTACCCGCAACAGGATGCGGATCCTTCGGGTCGCAGGCTCCCCTCAGGATGACAATCGAACGGCAGACCTGCGCCCAACGGTACCAGCAGTCAGCGAAAACTCACCACCTGGCCAGGGAAGAGCCACCCAAACGGCCAATGTTCTTCCAAGCCTGGCGCGCGACACTCTCTGGTGTGGACGTGCAGGTGGTCCTGATGGTGATGATCTTCCTGGTGGCGGCCTTCGCCGTCCGCTGATTTACAGGAAGCCGCGCACCGCGTCGAGGAAGCCGCGTGGATTGTCGAGCGGCACCGCGTGGCCGCTGTCGGCAACCTCGACCAGGCGGCAGTCTGAAATCGACTGCACCATGCGCTGCGCCAACTCCGGGCTCAAGATGTCGCTCGCGACACCGCGCACGAGCAGCGTTGGGCTGGTGATGTGCTCGAGCGACGCCCAGTCCTGCTCATTCTCCTCGGGCGTGGCCATCCGCCGGGCGCCTGAGTTGTTGCGTAGCGCGACGTCGTAGCGAAAGGTCCACTTGCCGTCGGGGCGCTGCAGCACGCCGTGCTCAACCCGCCGTCGCAGCTCGTCGTCAGGCGGGCGAGCGTTACCCGCTCGGGCGACCGCGAAGGCCTCGTCAACGCTGTCGAAGACATCTTGATTGGCGAGCCCTTGGGCGATGCGCTGCGAGCCGGATGGGCTCGTCTCGGGTGCGATGTCGACGATCACCAGTCGCTCGACCTTCTCAGGATGGCGCGCTGCGTACTGGAAGGCGCACCGCCCACCCATCGACAAGCCGACGAGCACGAACTTGTCCAGCCCGAGCGCGGCAACGAACGCTTCCATGTCCTCGACGCGCCGCAGCGCGTGATAGTCGGCTGCCCATTCGGTCTCGCCGTGACCGCGCTGATCCAGCGCCAGGACGTGGTACTGGTCGCGCATGGCCGAAGCGAACGTATCCCAGCTGTGGGCGTGGCTGGTGAAGCCATGCAAGCACACCAGCGCCTGCGCGGACGGATTGCCCCAATCGAGATAGTGAAAGCGCAAGCCGTTCAGCGTGATGGTCTTGTCCTGAACCGCGGCAGCCGTCGTCATGGCTCCGAGTGTACGCGCTGCTCGACCCTGGGTCGGCCGAACGTGGCGGGCCACAGGGCGACGATCGCCGACAGGGCAAAGATCGCCGCGATCGACGTCCGTAGCTGGCCTGGATCGGTGCCGATCGCGTTGAGCAGGGCGCCCATCAAAGCGCCCCACGCGGCGCTGCCGAGCATGCGCATCGTCTGAATCGCCCCGCTGATCGCGCCCGACTGTTCGGCCGGTGCGTACACGATCGCCCAGTTCATCAAATGCAGCACCGCCAGGCCGACGCCAAAGCCAGCCGCGCCCCAGGTCACGTAGATCAGCGGTAGCGGCAGGTTGCCGATGACGGCCTGCAGCGCGATCGACGCGCCGGCGAGCGCGATCAACAGCGAGCCGGCCATGACCATGCGCATCGGCCACGGACCATGACCTTTCGTGGAGGCGATGATGCTACCCACGGTCCACATCGAGCCGCCCACACTGAGGACGAGCCCAGCCTCGGTATTTGTCTCACCGCGCACCTGCACGAGATACAGCGGCAAGAACACCCCGGCGCCGATATAGGTGCCCGTGTAGAACAGCGTCGCGAACATCGACGAGCCCAGCGGTCCGCGATTGCGCCAGGTGTCGAGTGGGATGACCGGCACCGCGGCGCGCCGCTCCTGGACGGCGAACACCACCGCCGCGCCGAGTCCGATCGCGAGCAAGACAAAGCCGAGCCCGTTTCTGGCCGACGGCGCCGCCGTCACCCCGCCCACCGCGACGGCCAACAACACGGCGCGCACGATCGGCAGCGCGGCGCGTCGTGCTGAGGTCGACGTTTCGGCGATGGCGTGCCACGCCAGCAGCAGCACCAGCCCGCACAGGGGCACGTTGACCAGGAAGATCCAGCGCCAGCCGAGCGAATCGGTGATCAATCCGCCCAGCAGCGGTGCCCCGAGCGCGATCACGCCCCACACGCCTGAGACCAACGAGAACATGCGCAGCCGCAGCCCCTCGGGATAGCTCGCCGCGGCCGCGAAGCCGAGCGCGTTCAGTCCGCCGCCGGCCAGACCCTGGATCGCTCGGGCGAAGACCAGCAGGCTCATCGAGGGTGCAATGGCACACAACAGCGAGCTCGCGCCGAACGCCGTCACGGTGAGCAGGAACGGCGTGCGCAGTCCGCCGCGGTCCTTCCAGGCGCCCGCGATGGCCAGGCCAACGATCTGCGCAAGGACGAACGCCGACGCGACCCAGGCATAGAACTCGGGTTGGCCCAGCTCGGTCAGGACGCGCGGCATCGACGTGTTGACGATGTAGCTGTCCATCGAGCCGATGACCGTACCGGCCAGGATGGTCACCGTCGTCCAGCGGTACTGACTCCCGAGCAGTGCCGAATACGGCGCCCGCCTCACGACAGGTTGCGGCGGCGCGGTCGTCGTCATCCCCGGTACATTGTGCACAGCGCACCGGATTTGCCGATGTATCTGCCCAAACAGTTCGCCGAAGAGCGCCTCGACGTACTTCACGAGGCGATCTCCAGCGCGCGGTTCGCTACGTTGGTCACGTTCGGCTCGACCGGCCTCCAGGTCAGCTACGCCCCGGTCGACTTCACTGCTGGATTGCTGAAGGGCAGCGTTGGCCTCGAGATACCCATCGCGCGGTCTCACCCGTCCCACGATGTAACCTCGCCGCTGGCGGCGCAGCCGCGGCCGGTGCGCGCATGAGCGAAGCGCCAGATTTCCAGGCGCTGTTCGACCGCTGCAGTAACTGGGGTCGCTGGGGTGCGGATGACGAGCGCGGCACGCTCAACCTGATTACTCCGGAGCTGCGTGTGCGTGCCGCCAGCCTGGTGCGTGACGGCGTGTCCGTCAGCTGCGCGCAGCCCATCAATACTGTCGGCGACAGCGACAACACCAGTCCGGCCGTGCACACCATGGTCCGCGCCGGTGACGTTGCCGACGGCGACGCTGTCCGCTTCACGTCGGATTACCTGGCGGTAGCACCGCACGGCGTCGCGCATTCGCACCTCGACGCGTTGTGCCACTTCTTCTGGCGCGGCCAGACCTACAACGGTCGACCGGTGGCCGACGTCACATCGTTGGGGGCGCGTGCCAACGCGATCACCATCGGCCAGGATGGCATCGTTTCGCGTGGCGTGCTGCTCGATATTCCGCGTGTCCTGGGCGTGGAGTGGCTCGAACCGGAGCACGCCATTCGTGTCTCCGAGCTGGAGTCCGCCGAAACTGCATGCGGAGTCCGCGTTGAGTCCGGAGACATTCTGCTGGTCCGCACCGGACGCCACGTCCGCAAACGCGCGCTCGGTACCTGGGACACTCGCGCTGCCCTGGCCGGCCTACACCATGAGGTCGCACCGTGGCTCAAAGAGCGCGGCGTCGCTCTGCTCGGCTGCGATGGCGTCAGCGATGTCCGCGCCCACCCGTTCAGCGTGACCTCGCACCCGATGCATATTCTGACCCTGGTCGCGCTGGGCATGCAGCTCCTCGACAATCAAAACCTCGACGACGTAGCCGTCGCCTGCGCCGAGCGCAACCGCTGGCAATTCCTCTTGGTCATCGCCCCACTCAAACTTCAAGGCGGCACCGCGTCCATGGTCAACCCCATCGCCATCTTCTAGGCGCTCCAGTGGACACACCGCGCGAATCGGCCTGGGGACCGCTCCAGGAGTCGGCCTGCCGGGCGATCTGATCGCCTCTGGGCCTCCAACGTCGGCACGTGGATGCACTGGCCGACCTGATCGATCGCCGTCGCCTGCTGCTGATGTCTCAAACCTGGATGCTCGCAGCCGCCGCGCCGCTGTGGCGACCTCGAGCGCAAGCGGGTTGACCTGCGCCCGTCGCTCCACCGGCCAAGCCACCAGGGCTCCCAAGCGGCCGCCAGTACGCGCCGCAGCCAATCTGAGCTTGCAAAGAGCCTGTCCTCGAGCGAAGCGAATGAATCCGCTTGCCCGCGCGTTCACGGCTCAGGCAAGGTTTTCAATCGCCACAGGCTCGATATCCTCGGCAACCGGAAACCCAAAGACGCGCGAGTAGAAGTACAGCTCGGCCTCGAGCGTGCGCTGGATCGTCTCCGCTTTGCGAAAGCCATGCTGCTCGCCTTCGAAGGCCAGATAGGCGAACGGCAGCCCTTTGGCCCGCAGCGCCTCGACCATGGCTTCAGCCTGCGCTGGCGGCACGACCCGGTCCTCGAGGCCTTGAAACAAGATGAGCGGGCACGACAGTTGATCGGCAAAGTGGATCGGCGAGCGCTCATAGTAGACGTCGCGCGCCTCAGGCCACGGTCCGATCAGCCCGTCGAGATAGCGTGATTCGAATTTGTGCGTATCGGTCGCGAGCGCGGCGCAGTCGGCAACACCGAAGTAGCTGGCACCGGCGGCGAAGTCGTCGTGGAAGACCAGTGCGCACAGCGTCGTGTAGCCACCGGCGCTGCCACCTCGGATCGCCAGCCGCTCGCCATCGACCTCGCCCTGCTCGGCCAGGTAACGCGCAGCATTGATGCAGTCCTCCGTGTCGACGATGCCCCAATTGCCGTTCAGTCGCTCGCGATAGGGTCGCCCAAAGCCCGAGCTGCCGCCGTAATTGACGTCGACCACGCCAAAGCCGCGACTGGTCCAGAACTGCGTTTCGAGGTTGAGCTGGGCCGTGGTCATGGCCGTCGGTCCACCGTGACTGACCACGATCAGGGGCGCGCGCTCGCCGCTACTGCCGACGAAGTCCTTGTTGGTCGGCGGGTAGTACAGCGCATAGGCGGTGGCTTGTCCGCCGGCGGTCGGAAACGCGATTGGCCGTGGTCGCCCAACGTAGCCCGGATCGACGCTGTGCGGCACGCTGCGCGCGAGCACCTCGGGCGCGCCGCCACCCGGCGTCATACGTATAACGCACTGCGCCTCGGTCGGCGACGCCGCGATCGTCACCAGCGACCGGCCATCGCTCTGGATGGTGCTGGAGATGGCCGTGTACGGCAGGTCGAGCGTCTCGATGCCCTGGCCGGGTCTGACGAGCGCGAGGTGATCGAACCCGTCCTTGGAGTACTGGGCCACGATGCGGCCGTCGTCCAGGAAGGCGTAGCGCGCCATGCCGAAGATCCACTGCGGCGTCCCGAACTCGGCGTCCATTGGCGCCAGTGGCTCGATTTGATCGCCGTTCAGTCGATACAGGTTCCACCACCCGGTGCGGTCGGAGGTGAAATGCAGCACGCCATCCGGACTCCACGTGGGTTGGAAAATCGATTCGCGCGGTCCACCGGCGACACACTTCGGGTTTGACACGGAGCCGTCCGCGGCGAGGTCTCCAACCCACAGCTCCGTCCCATCCCAGGGCATGCGCGGATGGTCCCAGGTCAGCCAGGCCAGCGTATTGCCGTCCGGACTGATGCGTGGCGACGAGAAGAAGTCGTGGCCAGAGACGATCGTGCGTGGCGGCGCCGAGCCGTCCGTCGGCAGGACTGCCAGCTCGTTGATGGCCTCGCTACCGTCGGCGGGATGCCGTTCGCGCACGCAGATGAGTAGTCGGCCGTCGGCGGTGACTCGACCGTCGGCGAAGCGCTCGCCAGATGGCGTCTCAGGCTCGGGCGTGATCGGTCGCGGCTCGCCGCCGTCGTCCTGGCGGTACAAGCGCTGATCCGCGAAGTTCGAAAAGAACACGCTCATGCCATGGACGACGTACGAGCCACCGCCATATTCGTGGGCGCGGGTGCGTACGTTGAAGCCTTTGGGGGTGAGCTCGGTGCGCTTGCCGCTGGCCGAATGACGGACCAGGACATAGCGGCCGCCTTCGAGCGGCTTGCCCTCGAGCCAGTACACGTCCTGGCCGGCGATGAACGTCTGACCGAGCGGAACCTCGCCAGCAGCGACAGATGCGGCAGTAATGGGTGACTGCCAGCTGCCAAACGGAGCAGCGTGAGGCATATACGAAGACTGTAGCCGCCCGGATGTCATCGCGAGCTTGCGAGGTGTCAACCCGTGCCTGTGGAGTTTCGTGCCGAACCGCGGGAGGGAGACCTCGCCAGTATGAACGCCGCACAAGGGCGAGCACTATGCACGCGAGATTCCTCGCGGCTCGGAATGACAAATCGCGCGCCGTAGCCGTTCGGTCTGGTGCGCGACAACCGCCGTGGCAGCCTGCTACGGTGGCGCGCGTGGCGGCGGCGCGCGCAAAAGAAGTCGTGCTCGCACTGGACGTGGGCACCTCGTCCTGTCGCGCGAGCCTGTATGACACCCGCGGCCGACGGGTCGGCGGTCGCGCCGCGGCACAGGCCAGTTATCAGCCGCGCACCACCGCCGACGGCGGCGCCGAGCTCGATGCTGCGCACCTCCTCGATCAGGTATGCGAGGTCATGCACCAGGTGCTGCGACAGAACCGGCGCAACAAGATACTCGGTGTCGGCACCTCGACCTTCTGGCACAGCTTGCTCGGCCTAGGTGCCCGCGGTCAGCCGCGCACGCCGGTCTATCTATGGCTCGATGCGCGCAGTCGCACCCAGGCGGCGCGCCTGCGCGACGACCTCGACGCAGGTGCTACGCACGCCCGTGTCGGCTGCGTCGTGCACTGGAGCTATTGGCCGGCAAAGCTGCTGTGGCTGCGGGAAACGCAGCCGGAGCTGTTCGCAAGCGTGCATCGTTGGGTCTCGTTCGGCGAGTACTTCCTCGAGCAGCTGACCGGCCTGCGTGGTGTGAGCGTCTCGATGGCCTCGGGGACGGGTCTATTCAATCAGCACACGCTCGACTGGGATGCCGAGCTGCTCGAGCACCTGAGCCTCGACCGCGACCGCCTGCCGTCGATCGTTCCGCTGGCTGGAAGCGCTACGGCCCAGCACGAGCCGTCCTTAGCAAAGGTGCCTTGGGTGCCCGCCGTCGGCGACGGCGCGTGCAGCAACCTCGGCGCCGGGTGTGCCACGCCGGAGCGCTTCGCGCTGATGGTCGGCACCTCGGGCGCCGAGCGGGTGATCTGGGCGCCGGACGAGCTCGAAATCCCGTGGGGCACGTGGTGCTATCGCGTCGACGAGCGCCGTGTCGTGCTTGGCGGTGCGTTGAACGACGGCGGCAGCCTGTTCGACTGGCTGCGGCGCGGCCTACGCCTGCCGTCGATCGCGGCTTCCGAAGTGGAGCTGGCCGAGCTCGAACCCGATGGCCACGGCCTGACGGTGCTGCCGTTCTGGGGCGGCGAACGCAGTCCCGGCTGGGCCCAGGACGCGACCGGTGCCGTGCTTGGCTTACGTCTGCACACGCGCCCGATCGACATCCTGCGCGCCGCGCTCGAGGCGATCGCCCTCCGATTCGGCGAGCTCGATCGGATCCTGCTCGAGGCGATGCCCGGTGCACGCGAGGTTGTCGCCACCGGCGCCGCATTGCTGCATTCGCCGGCCTGGCTGCAGATCATGGCCGATGTCCTGGGCCGCCCGGTGCTCGCCTCGAGCGAGCCGCAGGGCTCGAGCCGCGGCGTGGCGCTGCTGACGCTCGAAACGCTGGGCTACCTGGACTCGCCGCTGGCGTCGCTCGAACCCGAGATTCGAGCCCGTTTCGAGCCCGTGCCCGAGTGGACCGGACGCTATCGCGCCGCTGGCGAGCGCCAGCGGCACGTGTACGATCTCCTCGTTCGCTCATGACCGATCATTTCTGGTCCGCACGTGACTGACCGACTCGTTGGCACCTCTGTGCTCATCACTGGCGCCGCGGGCGGCATCGGCTCCGCAACGGCACGTCGACTCGCCGGCGAGGGCGCTCGCCTCTTGCTCGCCGATCTGGACGGCGATGCCGTCGCGGCCCTGGCCAAAGATCTGGGCCAGCACGCGCTCAAAGTCGACGTCACCCGCGCCGATGACATCCGCCGCATGGTCGACACGGCGTACGAGCAATTTGGTCGGCTGGACGTCGTGTTCAACAACGCCGGGATCGTCCAGGCCAAGCCGCTGCTCGAGATCACCGAGTCCGACTGGGACCGCTTGATGTCGGTCAATTTGCGCGCGGTGTTTTTCGTTCTGCAGGCCGCCGCGCGGCGTATGGTGCGCCAGGAGCCGCGTGCTGGCTCGCAGATTCGCGGCAAGCTCGTACAGACGGCGTCGATCGCCGGCTTGCACGGCGGCCTGCCATACATCGCGCACTACGCGGCGACCAAAGCCGCGGTGATCAGCGTGACGCGCACCGCGGCGCTCACGTTCGCCGGGCGTGGCGTGACCTCGAACTGCATTTGCCCGGGCGTCGTCGACACCGCCATGTGGCAGCAGCTCGACACCGAGTGGGCGGAGATCGAAGGCTGGGAAGTCGGCGAGGCGTGGCGACGGCGGACCGCGAGCATTCCGCTTGGCCGCCCCGAGCAAGCTGACGACGTCGCGGCCGTGGTCAGCTTTCTGGCCAGCCCCGACAGCGACTACATGACCGGCCAGGCGGTGGTCGTCGACGGTGGCCTGAACATGGGCTGAGACCGTCAGATTGGAGCGATGAAGCGCGCCATGCGCGTAGCGATTGTCGGCGCGGGATCGGCGGGCTGACGCTCGCCCTCGCGCTGCGCCGGAAGGCCGGTCGCCGGCGCTAGGCGGACTCCACTTTTGGTCAGGCGCTTAGCCAGCCACGTCCCGCCGGCCGCCATATAGGTGCATTGACGCGTGCTCGTCGTCCCGGATTCGCGCGCATGTGAACGCTGTCGTAACCGCCACCATGCCGCGCGCAGAGCCGCCCAAACACGGACCCAAAACGCGCGGGCCGAGACGTCAGGCGGAAATGTTCAGGTCGAACTTGCTCTCGACGTGCACTCCGCCGCGGAGCGTGTTGAGCACGACGCAATAGCGTTCGGCATTTTCGAGCAGCCGCCGCGCGCGTTCCGGACGCCCGTCGTCCTTGACGGTCACGTGCGATTCGCAGCGAATGCTGCTGAAGCCGACGGGGACGTCGCGGTCCATGCCCAAGGTGCCGCGCAAATCGAGATCGCCAATGGCCTCGACCTCGAGCGCCTCGAGCTGGATGCCCATGGCGGCCGCCACCATCCGAATCGTGATCTCCTGGCACGCGGCGAGCGCTCCGAGCAGCAGATCGCCCGAGCATGGCACGTCGCCGGTCCCGCCCACGCCCGGGTGCGCTCCGGAGTCCCAGCGGACGTCCGGCGCGGCTTCCGGCACGATCGCGCAATGCAGCGGATCGGCCAGGTCGCTCGCCGCGCTTTTCACGCGCAACGTGATGCGCGCGGCATCCGGCTGCTCCTGGTAGCGCGTTTTGATCGGTGCTTGAAGCTCGCGCAAGTTCACGGTCGTGGCAGGCATACGCCTAGTATCCGCTACGCCGCGTCGCGGTTGCCGAATGCCCGACTAGCCTTTGACAGCGCCCGCGGTCAGCCCCGAAACGTAGTTGTCGACGAAGAACGAGTACACCAGGGCCACTGGCACCGAGCCGAGCAGCGCACCGGCCATGAGCGTGCCCCAGAAGTACACGTCCCCGCGAATCAGCTCGTTGACCACGCCGACCGGGATGGTGCGGTTTGCCGTCGAAGTCAGGAACACCAGGGCGTAGATGTATTCGTTCCAGCTCAGGGTGAAGGCGAAGATGAACGCCGACAGGATTCCGGGCAGCGCCAGCGGCACGACGATGCGCAGCATTGCCTGCATGCGACTGGCGCCGTCGATGAGCGCGCTCTCCTCGAGCTCGCGCGGGATGGACTGGAAGTAGCCGGTGAGCAGCCAGGTGCAGAACGGCACGAGGAACGTCGGGTAGGTCAGGATCAACGCCCACAGCGTGTTCGACAGGTTGGTCGCGCCACCCAGCTCGATCTCGTTCAGCGCCGCGCCCTTCGCGGTCAAGCCCCACATGCCGAGCGATACTCCGACGCCGAGGAGCAAGATCGCCGGTAACCATGAGGCGAGCGGTCCCCAGCCGACGCGGCGCTCCGGTGGCACCGCGAGCATCAGTAGCGGCAGACCGACCGCGACCGTCGAGAACGCGACGGTGAACACGAACAACGACACCGGCAGGCGCGTGATGACGATGTTGAGCGGGATGAACAGCAGCGTCTGTGGCACCAGGTAGGTGACGAACGAGATGATGCCCAGCAAACCTGCGCCGCGGAACCGCAACCGCGCCAGCGCGTATCCGGCCAGCGTGCCGAAGGTCAACGAAACCAGCGTGCTCAGGCACGCGACGATCGTGGTGTTCATCGCCCAGCGCGGAAACTGCGTACGCGCGAACAGATCGATGTACTGGTCGAAATTGGGATGGAACGGCCAGAACGGAAAGACCAGCGGCGAGTTGACCTCGAGCTGCTGGTCTTTGATCGACACGATGAGCATGTAATAGAAGGGCGCCAGCGTGAAGAGCAGGAAGAATGCGAGCGGCAGCCACAACGTGATCAGCTTGTTGACGTAATGGCCGACGGGCTTACGTCGTTTCGGCGGGTTCAGCGCAATAGTCACCATGGCAATCAGAGGTTCGCGTTGCGGCGCGTGTACCACAGCTGCGCGATCACCAGCAGACCGAGGAACGGCAGCATGAACAGCGACACCGCCGCGCCCTGCCCGAGCCGCCCGCCCTGCATGCCAATCTGGAAGGCGAGGGTAGCGAACAGATGCGTGGTATCGGTCGGGCCGCCGCGCGTGAGCACCTGCACGATCTGGAAGTCCGAGAAGGTCTGGATGATCGAGAACAGCATCACGATCGTCAGCACCGGCATGAGCAGCGGGATGGTCACATGGCGGAAGCGCGCCCAGGAATTGGCGCCGTCGATCGAAGCGGCTTCGTACAGGTCGTGCGGAATCGTCTGCAGCCCGGCCAGCAGCGAGATGGCGAAAAACGGCGTGCCGCGCCAGATGTTGACGAAGATCACCGAGGCCATGGCCAGCATTGGGTCGCCCAGGAAGCCGGATGCTGGGAACGGAATGCCCAGCGGCCGGAAGATCCACGGCAGCGGCGTGAGCGTGGCGTGGAAGATGAGCACAAACGCGAGCGTGCTCAGCGCGGTCGGCACGATATACGGCAGCAGGACGCTCGCGCGGATAACCGCGCGAAACGGGAAGTGCTGGTTCATCACCAGCGCCAGGCCCAGGCCGAGTCCGAGCTTGAACACGGTGGCCGTGGCGGTATAGACGAACGAGTTGCGCAGAGTCTGCTGGAAGACCGGACTCTGCATCAGGTCTGTGTAATTCTTGAGCCCGATGAACTCGCCCAGGCCGATGATCTTGACGTCGCTCAGGCTGTACCACACGCCAAGCACGAACGGGTAGGCGATGAATACCACCAGCAGCAACAGCGCCGGGGTCATCAGCAGATAGCCGACGACGCCCTCGCGATCAAGCCACCTGGCGGCGCTGGTCCCAGCGGCTCGTTGTGCGCCGCCGCGCAGCGCCGCCGAGGTCTGGACGGTCATGGCCGAGGCGACCGCCCCAGGGCCGGGCCAGACAGACCCCCAGCGCAGCTTGGCCGCGCCGCCCGCCTCGATCGCCCCGTTTGCCTCGTCATCGCCCGCTCGCCCTCGCTTTCGCCGCCGCGCCCCCGCCCGCCATCGCCAAGCTAAGCGTAACCGCGAGGCGTCACGCGAACCGTCACGGGAAGCGCCCGAACCGTCATCGCGAGATCACAAAGCGAGCGGAAACCGTCATCGGCGCGTCACAGAAATAGCCAAACCGTCACGGCCAGCGCAAAAACCGTCACGGGAAGCGCAGACACCGTCACGCGCATGCCTGCAATGACCTTTTCCGTCTCTGCGCAGCAGGCTCAGCTGAAGATCTGTTTCATCTCGGCTTCGGCCTGTTTGACCGACTCCTCGGCGGTGGTGCCTTGCACTGCCCGCGCGAACATGTTGACCACGATGTACTTCGACAGCGACTCCTGGACTTTCGGGCTGGGCTGCCCGGCGTAGCCCAGCGCACGCCCAATCTTGCCCGCCGTGCGGAAGGGCGCCAGCGGCTTGGGCAGGTTGTCCCACATCTTGCTCTGCTCGAGCCGGTCGCCCGGGCCGACTGAGTAGCCCTTGTTCTGCTCGAACCATGCGTCATATTGCTTGGGATCGTAGATATAGCGCAGGAATTCTCTCGACGCATCGCTGTCCTTGCCTTTGACATACGTCGGAATGCCATGCGTGAACGCCAGGAACCACGCGAACTGGCCGGCCGGGCCTTTCGGGGGCAGGAAGTGGTCCATATCCTCCGCCCACGGCTTCGCCGGGGTCTTGCCGTCGAGGCCCGCGCCGACAAAGAAGATGCTCGAGCCGTTCAGCGTACAGCTGATCTCTTCGGCCAGAAACGCAGCGTTGTTGTTGTTGTCGTCCCAGCTCAGACCGCGCTCGTCGAGGCCTTCCTTCCATGTATCCGCGGCAAATTTGACCGCGTCGATGGTTTCTTTCGAATTGATCGCGATGGTCTTGCTGTCCTCTTGCAGCTCCTTGCCGCCGAATGCCCACAGCAGCGGATAGAAGAAGCTGGGCGCATCGCCAAATGTTTGACCGAATGTTTGACCAAACGGCTTACCGGTGCCCTTGAGTGTCTTGGCCGCCGCGCGGAACTCATCCCACGTGGTGGGGACTTTCACGCCGGCCTTGTCGAACATGCTCTTGCGATAGACGAAGGCGTTGCCGACGATGTTGTACGGCACGCCACGGTACTTGTCGCCGACCAGGCCGCTCGCCTTCACCTGGTCGTAGTACTTGCCGAACTTGGGCTCGAACTCCTTGGCCAGGTCGGATACGTCTTGCATCCCCTCGGCGAAGGCGTACGGCTGGAGGTGTTGCATCTGGAAGATCGTCGGCCCCGACTGGC
>DASXRR010000137.1:0-12450 GCA_036506475.1 Chloroflexota bacterium | reverse complement strand
TGTCGCGGTATTTGCCGTTCCACTCGCTCCACAGCACGGGGGTATTGCCGACCTGGTAGCCGAAGTTGCCGACGTCCCAGGGTTCGGCGATCAGCTTGACCCGCGACAGCAGCGGATCCTGGTGGATGATGTCGAAGAAGGCCGCGCCCGAGTCGTAGTCGTCCGGCTCGCGCGCCAACGTGATCGCCAGGTCGAAGCGAAAGCCGTCGACGTGCATCTCCTGGACCCAGTAGCGCAGGCTGTCGGCGATCAGCTTGAGCGTCTGCGCGTGCATGACGTTGATCGAATTACCGGTGCCGTCGAAGTCGTGGTAATAACGCGGGTTTTCGGCTAGCAGGCTGTAATAGCTGCGGTTGCTGATGCCGCGAAAGCACAGCGTGGGGCCCAGGTGGTTGCCTTCGGCGGTGTGGTTGTAGACGACGTCCAGAAAGACTTCGAACCCGGCCGCGTGCAGCGCTTTGACCATGCGCTTGAATTCGCTCACCTGCTGGCCGCGGTCGCCACGGGCGTAGCGCGCGGCTGGCGCGAAATAGCCGATCGAGTTGTAGCCCCAGTAATTGCGCAGGTGCCGGTCCAGCAGAAATTTGTCGTCGATGAAGTGGTGGACCGGTAACAGCTCAATGGCCGTGACGCCCACGCCGCGCAGGTGTTCGAGGATGGCTGGGCTGGTCAGCCCGAGATAGGTGCCGCGCTCGCGCTCGGGCACGTCGGGGTGACGCATGCTGATGCCTTTGACGTGCGTCTCGTAGACGACCGTCTCAGGCCACGGCACACGCGGCGGACGATCGTCGCCCCAATCGAACTCGTCGTCGACGACGACGGACTTGGGCACGCCACGCGCCGAGTTGTGCACATCGCGCGTCATATCTTCGGTGCGGCTACCCAGGCGGTAGGCAAAGACCGGCGCGCTCCAGTCGACTTCGCCGCTTAGTGCGCGTGCATAGGGGTCGATGAGCAGCTTGTTCGGATTGAACCGCAGACCTTCACGCGGCGCGTAACGACCATGCACGCGGTAGCCATAGAGCTGGCTCGGTCCGACGCCCTGGACATAGCAGTGCCACACATTCCGCGTCTGTTCCGGCAGTGCGATGCGCGCGGTCTCCTTGCCGTAGGTCTCGTCGAACAGGCACAGCTCGACGCGCGTGGCGTCCTGGGAGAAGAGCGCGAAATTCGTCCCCCGACCATCCCAGGTCGCGCCCAGCGGATCGGGGCGACCGGGCCAGACCGTGGGGGGCATGTGTTTGGAAGGGTAGCCGATGAACTGCTCCCTCACGGGAGGTGGTCATGGTGGAGACCGGGTCGGGCTACTGAAGAGCGGCCAGCGGGATGGGCAGCCAGTCGGGGCGATTGTTGAGCTCGTACAGCACTTCGTAGGCCGCCTTTTCGAGCTCCAATGCGTCCAGCGCGTGCGGCACATCGTCTGGTAAGAGCCTGGGCGCCCCCTGGCGAACAGTCTGCAGGTAGGTGTCGAGGAAGGCTGATCGAGCGGTGTCGTACCAGGCCGCGGCGTGTGATTGCCGGACTGGGTCCTGACGGTCGTGGGCACGCAGGGCAGCATGGCGCGCGTAGTCGAGCGAGCGCAGCATGCCTGCGACATCGCGCAGTGGCGTGCGCTTGTCACGTCGCACGGCCAGCGGCTTGGACGGCTCGCCTTCGAAATCGATAATCACGAACTCGCCTTCGGGCGTCTCGAGCACCTGGCCGAGGTGATAGTCGCCGTGGTGGCGCGTCTTGAGCGCGCCTTCGAGCGCGGCAACACCGTCTGAACGTTGCAGCAGCGCTGAGCGATGGACCTCGATACCGCGCGCGTGCAGGCCACGGACGGCCTCGTCGACCTCGTCATGGATAGCGTCACGCCAGGTCGCGATGTCGTCGGGACTGATGGGCTCGGCGTCGAAGTCGGCGCCACCGCCCGGCTGGGCCAACGCAACATGCAGCGCGGCCGTGGTGGCACCCAGGCGCGCCAAAGCGGCGATGGCGTCAGTGGACTCGCCCCCGTCAAGGACCGGACCGAGGCGCTCCAGCGTCGTGCGCCAGGCATCGCCGCGATTGGGTTGAAAGGCCTGCAGCAAGGCCAGGGACGCCGTGGCGCCGGCCGGCGAGACGTAGTCGAGTGAGCCGAGCACGGCCGGCGTGCCGTGGAAGTCCGTGTGCTCCGTGAGGAACCAGCCGATCTCCACTTCGGGATTAGGCCCGTACTGGACCCTGCGGAACAGCTTGAGGATCAGTGCGTTGCCGAACAGCAGTGAGCTGTTGCTCTGCTCACCGCGCAGCATGCGGATGGGTTCGGTCTGCCCAGCGATGCTGGCGTGCGTTGACGCGAAGACCAGCTTGCCGCGGCGTTCAGTGGGTAATTCGACTCCCGCAAAGCGTTGGAGCAGCGCACGGCCGACCGCCGGATCGTCGAAGCGCTCGGCCAGTACGTACGTTTCAGGCGAGCCGTGCTCGAAGCGCACTTCGACCAGACAGATCGACGCGTCAGCGACCCAGCACGCGCGATCGACGATCTCCGTACTGCGAATAGCACGGCTCTTCCCACCGAACCAGCGCGCCTGGCGCAGCTCGTCGATCACGCGGCTCAGCGCGGGACTTCGACGCGGAACAGGTGCGCCGGCTGGACATGTGGATCGAGTCGGACCCAGTTGTAGTTGCCGCGCCAGGTAAAGCGCTCATCGGTCAGCAGGTCATGGACGACGTATGGCTGATCGCCACTGATACCCCACTCGTGAGCGGGCACGTCCAGCCAGGCCGACTGCGGCCAGAACGGGTCGAGGTTGACCACGCCGAGCATGACGTTACTGTTGTCTGGCGTGACCTTGCTGTAGACCAGAATGTGCTCGTTGTCGGCACCGTGGAAGCGCAGATTGTCGTACAGGTGCAAGGCCGGGTTGTCGCGCCGAATTTGATTGATCCGTTTGACGTCGTCGACGATGTTGCCTGGTCGATCCCAATCCCAGACCTTGTGCTGGTACATTTCCGAGTCAAGGTAGTACTCGGAGTCGGCGCCGCGCGCGCGGTTCTCGCACAGCTCGAAGCCGCTGTAGATGCCGTAGACCGACGACAGCGTGGCCGCGAGCACGAGCCGCATGCGGAACGCCGGGCGTCCGCCCACTTGCAAAATGCGCGGCAGGATATCAGGTGTATTAACGAAGAAGTTGGCTCGATAGTACTCACGCATGTCGGTGCGCGTGAGCTCGGTCAAGTATTCGACGAGTTCCCAGCGCTCGTTGCGCCATGTAAAGTACGTATAGCTCTGCGTAAAGCCCAGCTTCCCCAGAGCCTTCATCATTTTTGGTCGAGTAAATGCTTCGGCCAGGAAGATCGCGTCTGGGAAGCTCGATTGAACGTCGCGGATTATCCACTCCCAGAATGCCAGTGGCTTGGTGTGCGGATTATCGACGCGGAAGATACGCACGCCGCGTTCAGCCCACACCATGATGATGTCGCGCCACGCTGCCCACAGGTTCTTCCAGTCGGGTGACCTGAAGTTGAGTGGATAGATATCCTCGTACTTCTTGGGTGGATTCTCAGCGTATTTAATGGTGCCGTCGGGCCGATGGTAGAACCAGTTCGGGTGTTCTTTGACCCACGGATGATCCGGCGAGACCTGGATTGCGAAGTCGATCGCCAGCTCCATGCCGTGCCGCTTGGCCACGTCCTGGAAGTGCAGGAAGTCCTCCAGCGTGCCCAGCTCGGGCGCGATCGCGTCGTGGCCGCCGGCCTCGCTGCCAATCGCGTAGGGACTACCAGGATCGCTCGGTCCGGCGACGAGGGAGTTATTCGGGCCTTTGCGCTTGGTGTGGCCGATCGGGTGGATGGGCGTCATGTACAGCACGTTGAAGCCCATATCGGCGATCGCTGGAAGACGCGCCTCGGCCTCACGGAACGTGGCGCTGCGCGTTGGGTCAGTGCCTTGCGAACGCGGAAAAATCTCGTACCAGGCCGCGAAGCGCGCCTCGATGCGATCGACGATCAGCTCGAGCTCGCGGCGGTAGCGCGTCGCATCTGCGCGGTCGGGCGCCTGGTCCATCACCTCGCCGAGCTCCTCCGAGCTGGCGAGCATGGCTCGTTCGCGCATCGCGGTCGGGCCGCTGAAGTCGCGCCAGCGCTGCGCGTACGCTTCGAGGCGCGCCTTCAGGTTGGTGTCCGTCGCGCGCTCGGCGGCTTGTTCGACCAGTCGCAGACCCTCGAGCAGCTCAGATGTGACGTCTTGTGCCGCCGTCACGCGCTTGACCAGGTCGGCGCGCCACGAGCCGTACACGTCGGTGAACGCCAGCACGGTGTACACATAGCGTGTGTTCCGATCGACCGTGAACTCGCCGCGCCAGCGATCGTTAACGGTTGGCGCCATCGGCGCTTCCTGCCACGTCGGGGCACCAACCTGGCGATGCAAGACACGCGCGGACAGCAGGTCGTGGCCGTCCTTAAAGATGTCCGCTTCGACGGCGATGGTGTCGCCGACCGCGCGTTTGATGGGCCAGCGGCCGCCATCGAGCTCGGGCGAGACGCTCTCGATGGCGATGGCTGGGTAGGTGTCGAAGGGCGGTGGCGCGCCCTGGGCACGCGTCAGCGCGACCTGGACTTTGGATGCCTGAGCTTTGGATGCCTTGGCTCTGGAGCGCGTCGACGTGGTGGCGCCATTGGTCTGTCCGTTGCGTTTCGGACGAGCGGGCGTCGTTGCAGGGCTCGTGCTAGGGTTCCGGGGACGCGCGCGAGCGCCGCTGCCGTTGGAAGGATTTGATTCCATAGGCCTCACTGTCCGGCCGGCACGGAGCGTGCCACGATCATAGCTATTAGCCTTTAGCTTTTAGCCATTAGGCATCAGCAGCCCCAGGGGGCATGGAACGGACCGCTAACTGCTAACAGCTAACCGCTAATTGCTAGTTACGAGGATAGCCAATGACGACGACGGAGACGACCCGACCGAAGGCGAAGGGGACGACCAGAGCGACGGCCAAGGCGACCGCTGCGTCGAAGTCTCCCATCATGCTCACTGACTTCGACCTGCACCTGTTCAACGAGGGCACCCACATCCGCGTCTATCAGAAACTGGGCGCCCATCCCGCGGTCATCGACGGAAAAAGTGGTGTCTACTTCGCCGTGTGGGCACCCAACGCCGATGCCGTCAGCGTGATCGGCGAGTTCAACAGCTGGGATCCCGACAAGGCGCCGCTCAAGGCCCGCGGCTCGTCGGGCATCTGGGAAGGCTTCGTCCCGAAGATTGCCCAAAGCGAGCTCTACAAGTACAGCATCAAGCCCAAGTTCTCGAGCAAGCGCATCGACAAGGCCGATCCATACGGCTTCGCTGCCGAGCTGCGGCCGTCGACCGCCTCCATGGTCTGGGACATCACTGCCTACCAGTGGGCCGATCAGGACTGGGTGGCCAAGCGGACCCAAACCCAGGCGTTCGACGCGCCGATCAGTATTTACGAAGTCCACCTGGGCTCCTGGAAGCGCGTTCCCGATACCCAGGGCTTCCTGACTTACCGTGACCTGGCCAGGCAGCTGGCCGAGTACTGCCAGTCGATGGGTTACACGCACGTCGAGCTGCTGCCGGTCTCGGAGCACCCGTTCGAT
The DNA here is from genome assembly GCA_036506475.1 of Chloroflexota bacterium. GTDB lineage: Bacteria > Chloroflexota > UBA6077 > UBA6077 > CF-72 > CF-72. The sequence continues at coordinate 6,873 of DASXRR010000137.1, read as the reverse complement.
CCGTCGTGGGGCTATCAGACCGTCGGCTACTTCGCACCGACGCGCCGCTTCGGCACGCCCGACGACTTCAAAGCCTTCGTCGACATCCTGCATCAGGCCGGCATCGGCGTGCTGCTCGACTGGGTGCCGGCGCACTTCCCGCGCGATCCGCATGGCCTGGCCGCCTTCGACGGCAGCGCCTTGTACGAGCATTCCGATCCTCGCCAGGGCGAGCACCCGGACTGGGGCACGAAAATCTTCAATTACGGCCGCAACGAGGTGCGCAGCTTCCTGATCTCGAACGCGCTGTTCTGGATCGACGAGTACCACATCGATGGCCTGCGGGTGGACGCCGTGGCGTCGATGCTGTACCTCGATTACTCACGCAAGGCCGGCGATTGGGTACCGAACCAGTACGGCGGGCGGGAAAATCTCGAAGCCATCTCGTTCCTGCAGCGCATGAACGAGGTCGTCCACAGTGAGTTTCCGGGCGTACTGACCGTGGCCGAGGAGTCGACGGCCTGGCCGCAGGTGACGCGGCCGCCATATATGGGTGGCCTCGGCTTCTCGCTCAAATGGAATATGGGCTGGATGCACGACACGCTGGCGTACATCTCACAAGAGCCGATCCACCGCCGCTGGCATCACAATGAGCTGACCTTCTCGTTGCTGTACGCGTTCCACGAAAACTTTGTCTTGCCTTTCTCGCACGATGAAGTCGTACACGGTAAGGGCTCATTGCTCAACAAGATTCCTGGCGATCCCTGGCAGAAATTCGCCACGTTGCGGCTGTTGTTCGCGTACATGTTCAGTCATCCGGGCAAGAAGCTGTTGTTCCAGGGCATGGACTTTGGCCAGGGTGACGAATGGACCGAAGCGCGCAGTGTGGACTGGCATCTGCTGCAGTTTCCACTCCAGAGCGGGCTCCATCGCGCATTGGCCGACCTGCAGCGCGTCTACCGCACTGAGACGGCTTTGCACCAGGTCGATTTCGACTGGCACGGTTTCGACTGGCTCGAGTCACACGACAACGAGAACTCGGTGTTCGCCTACTTGCGGCGCGGGCACGACGAGCATGACATTGTCGTGGCTGCGCTCAACTTCACGCCGGTGCCGCGCCTGGAGTATCGCGTTGGTGTGCCGACAGGTGGTCCCTGGCGGGAGATCTACAATACCGACTCCGCCCTCTACGGCGGCGGCAACATGGGCAACGGTGGCCAAGTCTGGGCTGCCGATGAACCGTGGTCTGGCCGCCCGCACTCGCTCTGCCTGACCATTCCGCCGCTCGGGGCGGTGCTGCTGAAGCCAGGCAGCTTGTCATCCTGAGGCGAGGAACGAGCCGAAGGATCCGCGAGCACACACGTTTCGGCAAGCGGATCCTTCGCTGCGCTCAGGATGACAAGGCGAGCGTGAACCACGGGGCGCCGCCCGTGGCCAGTCTGGCCAAAATCGCCAGGCGATATTGGGCGTGCGCCTCAGGTGAATTTAGCTGGACTGTGGCCAGCCGCGGCATACGGATGGTGCCGCGCAACCTGGTGGCAGCCTCGACGGGCTGTCGATCCGCGCCCTGTTCGGCGCGCATGACCAGGTACGAGCGCGCCAAGCGCGCGCCCGGACGTTCGGCATTGCGGCGGCGCGGCATGGCCAATCCGCACCAGTGTAACCATCCGTCTGCAACTGCGCATTTGTTACGGTCACAGCATGGTGCCGGAGTTCAAAAACGAGCCGCTCTCTGACTTTTCACGCACCGAGGAGCGGACGGCCATGGAGGCCGCACTGAAACAGGTCAGCGCGGAATTCGAGCGCGAGTGGCCACTGGTGATCGGCGGCGAAAACGTGACGACCGGCGCCTGGATCGAGTGCTTCGATCCGTGCCGCAAGGAACGCCGCGTCGGGCGCGTGGCGCGCGCAGCACGCCCTGAAGCCGAGCAGGCACTTGACGCGGCATGGAGTGCCTTCGAGGAATGGTCAAGGTGGCGGCCGGAGGAGCGCGCGCGACTGCTCCTCAAGGCGGCCGGGCTCCTCCGGCGTCAAAAGCACGTCTTCAGCGCGACGATGGTCTACGAAGCCGGCAAGACCTGGCCGGAGGCCGACGGAGACACGGCCGAGGCCATCGATTTTCTGGAGTACTACGCGCGCGAAGCATTGCGCTTGGCCACGCCATTGGTGATGCCGCGGCTCACTGGCGAAGACAACGAGATGATGTATCTACCGCTGGGCGTGGGCATCGTGATTCCGCCGTGGAACTTTCCCATGGCGATCACGTTGGGCATGACGGCCGCGGCCATTGTGTGCGGCAATACGGTGCTGCTGAAGCCGGCCAGCGTGACGCCCATCATTGCGGCTCGGTTTGTCGCGTTGCTGGAAGAAGCTGGGATGCCGGCCGGCGTCGTGAATTTCGTGCCGGGCGGCGGGGCGGACATTGGTGACTTCCTGGTCGGGCATCCGCGGACACGATTCATCTCGTTTACGGGGTCACGCGAAGTAGGCACGCACATTTATGCGCTGGCGGCGCAGGTGCAACACGGCCAGCGCTGGCTCAAACGCGTGGTTGCCGAGATGGGTGGCAAGGATGCCATCGTGGTCGACGAGACCGCGGACCTTGCCCTGGCGGCTGAAGGGATCACCACGTCAGCGTTTGGCTTCCAGGGTCAGAAGTGCTCGGCGGCCTCGCGGGCCATCGTTCTTGAACCGGTGTATCAAGAAGTCCTGACACAGGTAGCGCGCCGCACCGAGGCGTTGCGGCTTGGGCCTGCCGAAGATCCGGCTTCTCAGGTCGCCGCGGTGATTGACGAGTCGCAGTTCCGCAAGGTGCTGTCGTATATGGAGGTGGGCGCTCGTGAGGGCCGGCTCGTGGTCGGCGGCGAGCCTGACGGTGCTGATGGCTGGTACATCCAACCGACTGTCTTCGCCGACATTCCCGAGGATGGCCGCATGGCCCAGGAGGAGATCTTCGGCCCGGTGCTGTCGGTTATCCGCGCCCGCGACTACGACCATGCATTGGCCATCGCCAACAACACGGAGTACGGGCTGACGGGTGGCGTCTACTCGCGCGATCGCCGTCGCCTCGAGCGCGCGCGCGCGGAGTTCCACGTTGGCAACCTGTACCTGAACCGCAAGATCACCGGTGCCATGGTCGGCGCCCAGCCCTTCGGCGGCTTCAACATGAGCGGCACTGACTCCAAAGCCGGCGGCCCAGACTACTTGCAGCTGTTCCTGCAAGCCAAAGTGGTGGTCGAACGGTTCTGACGGCCGTCTGGCGTCTGCCGTCTGGCGTCTGGCGTCTGGCGTCTGGCGTCTGGCGTCTTGAACGAAGAGGCTACGCCAGCCGTTTGCCTCCGGCGACACCGCCGCGTGGGACTACTTGGGTTGGCGTCGGGACACCAAGGTTGTGCCGCCGTCAGTGCACGCGCCGCGTGCCGGCATTCCCCTGGCGGGGGGCTATTGGACTAGACGGCACATGGCGACCAGTCGCGACCCGCCGCTAACTGCCTGCACCGAACGCGCTTGCGGCCGCTTCTCTGTAGAGAAGAAATAGTCCCGCGCGTGGAGTGACGGCAGCGTAGCCTCGGTCTACCAACGACGGCGTGACGGCAGACGATGGACGGAAGACCGCTAGCGATCCGTCAGATACGAATTGATCAGCGCCTCGAGCTCGTCGAGCTCGAAGGGTTTGCGCACGAAGTTGTCGCACCCCGCGGCCAGGGCGGCTTCGCGATCGTCGGGGCGGGCCAGGGCGGAGACGGCGACGATGGGGATGTCGGCAGTGGATGGGTCAGCTTTGAGCTGGCGGGTCACCTGGAATCCATCAAGGCCAGGCATCATCAGGTCCAACAGGATCATGCGCGGCCGTTCCCGTTCCACAGAGGCCAGCACGGCGAGACCGTCCGAGGCGACTTCGGCGCGCGCGCCGACCAGCGACTCGACGACAGTCTGCATGATGATCTGATTGTCAGGCTCATCTTCGCCGATGAGGATCAGGGTGTCGTCGCGGGTCACGCCTTGCCTCCCGCCGTGGTACCACGTTCTCCCTCGACACGCTCTCGCGCGAGTACATCGCGGATCTCCTGAAAAAGCTGCTCCAGACGCAATGCTTGCTTGAGAATCACCCCCTGGGCGCTGTCCCCGAGCCGCTGGCGGTCCTCGTCAGACAGGTCCTTGGCTGTCACGACGATGACCGGCATGTCGCGCAGCGACGGTCGCGCGCGCACCGAGCGCAACACCTCGAAGCCGTCGATGTTCGGCATCATCAAGTCGAGCACCATCGCCGCTGGCGTCTCCCGCTCGATCGCTGCCAGGGCCGACTCACCGTCGCTCGCCGTTGCGGCGCGCCACCCTTCCTCGGCCAGCGACGTGCTCAAGACATCACGCAAAGCAGGATCGTCGTCGACCACCAGAACCAGTCTATTGTCACCATTGGCGCGCGCCGCGCTGAGTCCGCGCAGCACCAGCTGCAAGCGCTCGTGATCGATCGGTTTGACCATGTAATCCGTGGCGCCGAGCACGATGCCGAAGTCGCGGTTGTCGACAATCGAGATGATGACGACCGGGATGTGCGCGGTCACGGGGTCGCGCTTGAGCGCATTCAACACGCTCCAGCCATCGAGTTTGGGCAAGCTGATGTCGAGCGTGATCGCGAACGGCACGAGCGCGCGGGCGGCCTGGATCGCCTGCTGCCCATCGGCGACGACGTCGACGCGATAGCCATCTGCTTCCAAGTACGTGCGCAGCACGGTGGCGATGTGCTGATCGTCTTCCACGACCAGCACGTGCTCGGCGCGCGTGGCGGACGAGTCGCTGCCGTCGGTTGACGAATCGCCGAACAGTGCCGCGGCCGGCACCTGGCGGTGGATGGGCGCTGACGTCGCGTCCGCGGGCACCGCGGGCAGGCGCACCTCGAACGTGCTGCCGCGGTCGACACCTTCGGACGCGGCCACGACGCGGCCACCGTGCAGTTCCGTCAAGCGGCGCACGATCGACAAGCCTAGCCCGGCGCCGCCGAAGCGCCGCGTCGAGGAGGACTCGACCTGATAGAAGCGATCCCACACGCGGTCGACCTGCCCCGGCGCAAGGCCGACGCCCGTGTCGCACACGCGAAACACGACGTACTCGGTCGCGTCGGTGATGCGACCGGAGTCGTTGATCGCGTCGATCCAGATCGAACCACCCTGTGGCGTGAACTTGATCGCGTTGACCACGAGATTGCTGAGGATCTGCTGCAGGCGTTCATCGTCGGCGCGCACGCGCAGCAGCGGATCGTCGCCGGACGGCTCGCGGACCTCGAGACGCACGCCTTTGTTCGCGGCGATGACGCGTGTACTGGCCACGGCACGCTCGATCGCCGCGTACGGTTCGATCGCTCCCAGATGCAGGTCGAGTGTGCCCGCCTCGAGTTTCGATACGTCGAGCAAGTCGTTGATCAGCCCGAGCAGCCGCCGCGACGCGTCGCGGATGCCGACGACCTGGCGCTCCTGGCGCTCGTTGAGCGGACCGGACAGCTTGCGCAGCAGGATGTCGCCATAGCCGCTGATGGCCGTCAACGGCGTGCGTAGCTCATGCGAGACCACGGCCATGAACTCATCCTTGAGCCGGTCTGCTTCGCGCAACGCCTCCAGCTCGTTGGCTTGCTCGCGCAGCGTGCGCAGCTGCAGGATGGCCGCGGCCTCGCCGGCGAAGAAGTGGACGACTTCGAGATCGTCTTCGACGAACATCGGCCCCTTGTCGGCAAATGCCGCCAGCAGGCCGAGCGTGCGCCCCTCGGCCACGACCGGCACGAGCATCGCCGTGCGCGGCAGCGTCTCCGATGCAAAAACGGCCAGCAGCCCCGACGGCAGGCGCTCGGAAGTGACGGTGGCGACGCGCGGTGTGCCGCGCCGCAGCACCTCGCCGATCAACCCGCTGCCCGGCTCCATGCGCGCCGAGGGCGCGCCCCACAGGTAAAGGTCCTGCTCGATCGGATCGATCATGATCAGCAGGACTCGTCGCGCACCCGTCGTGCGCGCGGTGGCGGCAGTGAGCCGATCGAGCGCGACGGCTTCGGTCACCAGGCCGTTCTCGTTGGGACCACCGGCCATGAGCCGGGCCGGGCGGAGATATTCGAGGAGCTCAGGCAAGCGCCACGTCTGGCTGAGCCAGGTCGGTGGAAAGAAGCCCGCCCAGAAGCACAGGCCCGAGGCCAAACCCGAGCCGCGCGACAGCGCTGTAAGCATGGCCTGATCGCGTGGGCTGATCTGGGCCGCGATACTGAACACAAAGGTCAGCGCGAGGAGTCCGCAGGCCCAGGCAACGGCGGACATGCGCCGCCGGGTGATGCCCGTGGCCTCGCGAGCGCGCTGCACGAAGGCCCACGCGGGATAGGCAGTGCCGACGATCAGGTAGACGAACAGGACAGGGACGAGCCAGCCCGGCGGCGTCGGTCCTGACAGCACGGTTACCGCCGAGAGCGTGACGACGCTGACCAGGACAAGCCACATCTGCCAGGGCGGGATATCGGCGATGTCGTCGAGCAGGCGCAGCAGCGCGAGCGGCAGGATGAGAATGAGGACCAGAGTGATGAAGTTCGATGCTGGCAGAGTCAGACAGCCCAGGCTGGTCGGACAGCTGAGCAGGGTGATCTCCTGCATGACCACGACGGCCGCCAGGGTCCCGAACAGCAGGGCGACGTCGGCGCGTGAGCGCTCGCGGTAGCGCACCGCGGCGCGGACGGCGGCAATGCCCAGGAACAGGTACGCGAGGTCAGTTAGCAGCTGCGCTGCGCGGAGAACATCCATTGGGGGTCGGGGGTCGGGGGTCGGGGGTCAGGGGTCGGCAGATGAACCGACCGGCGGTGCTGCCGCGACCAACCGCTTTTCAGTATCGGATATGCACGCGCTGTGCGAGCCAGGGGGGGGGGGG
>DASXRR010000136.1:0-18002 GCA_036506475.1 Chloroflexota bacterium | reverse complement strand
TGCAAAGAGCGCAATTATCACTCTGAAAAGAACAAGCGCAACGACCCAGATCGGCTGGCGCTGCAGAAGTTCTGCCCGCGCTGCCGCAAGCACACGGAGCATCGCGAGACCAAATAGCCGCACACCTTTGGCGGGCACGGCCAGCCGTGCTATAAGACGAGGCCATAACCGCATACAGGGGCGTAGCTCAGTTGGTAGAGCGGTCGTCTCCAAAACGACAGGTCGCGGGTTCGAGCCCTGCCGCCCCTGCTCCCTCATTAGCCGTCGCGTCCGCGAGCGTGAGCCGGCGCCATTTGAACTGGTGTGCTGTCCGTCTGCGGTGGCAGTTCGCGCAGCGGACGTCGCACTTGCCGATCTCGACCTCGATGCGCCGCCAACTGTAGTCGTCGAGCATGTCGCTGACGTTGAGCTGCTTGGCCGCGGCGTCGCGATGATCGAAGTCGAGCACGAGCGGGTCAGGCTCGGAACAGTCGACGCAAGGATGCGCTGACAGGTACGTCAGCAGACGTCGGACGTTCTCCAACGCATATGCCGCACTGTTGCGACGTGCGGTGGCGATATACGTGGCTCGGTTGCGCTCGTAGTGGCCACGGTTCCATGCCTTGTGACACTCGCGACAGTACGCATGCAGTTGTCCGAGCGCGCGGTTCTTGAAGCTGAAGTCACCCACCTCGCGCATCAGGCCGCACGGCCCAGAACACTGTCGTTGGCTCAACGTTCGAAATCCCCATGCCTTCCAAAGCGGCCTTGTTAGTATAGAACAACAGTTCTATCAGGTGAGGTCTTTACCATGGCGGTCGTGGCTTTCCAGGGCTTTGCGGCGCAGCTGACGGACTTCTTGCGCGAGCTGCGCGAGCACAATGAGCGGGACTGGTTCCAGGCGCATCGGGACGAGTACGAGCGGTATGTGCTCGAGCCGGCGCGGGAATGCGTTCTCGCCATTGGCGAGCGTATCGGCGAACTGGGTGAGGATATTCATGCCGAGCCAAAGGTGCGCGGGTCGATCCTGGCCATCAATCGCGACACGCGCTTTTCGCCCGACAAGACGCCGTACAAGGCGTATCTGGATCTGTGGTTCTGGCAGGGCGATGGGCCCAGTCGAGAGCGACCCGGGTACTTCATACGCATTGAGCCAGAAAGGACGACGCTCGGCGCGGGCATGCACTTGTTCTCAGATCAAGCATTGGCCGCGTATCGCTCGGCAGTGGAGGACAAAGGTCGAGCGGCGGCGTTGCAGGCAATCATGGACGCGCTGCCGGACGGCTATGAAGTGGGTGGCAAGACGCTCAAGCGGGTGCCGAAAGGCTTCACCGACAACGAGCTGCTGAAACACACCGGACTTTTCGCCTCCACGACCACACCGCCCGAGGAGCTATTCGACGCAGCTTCCGCGGACAGAGTGATGGGGCATTTCAGGAACGTGGCGCCCCTGCAGCAGTGGTTGGTCAGCACGCTCCCGCGCTAGTGCCAGCTCGGCGACCGCCGACCACGCTCGTCGTCCTCGCACGGCTGGTGCTGGCGATCTTCGGCTACCTGGCCGTCCTGACGGCCGTCTATGCGCTGGCGCTGCTGGCGAATGCCGCGCTGCTCGGCCTCGGCTTGGCGCACGCGCTCGCGCTGGGCGCGGTTCTGGTCGTATGGCGAATCATCGATCGCCGCCCGCTCGGCGCCATCGGCCTCGCCCGCCACCAGGCCATACAACGTTGGCTCAGGGGCGCACGCACCGGCGCGCTGATGATGGGCGCCATCGTGCTGGTGTGGTTCACGCTCATCATCGGCGCCACGTGGACCACAAACCCGGATCCAACACGCGCCACGCTCGCCGTGGTCATCGGGTTCGTGGGCTTCTTGATTCAGGGCCCGGCCGAAGAAGTGCTCTTCCGTGGCTACGTTCTGGAAAACGTCAGAATCCGCTGGGGCACAACCTGGGCGGTCGCCATTTCGGCAGTCCTGTTCAGCGTGCTGCACGCCTCCAACCCGGCGTTCGGCTTCCTGCCCGCGCTCAACCTCACCCTGTTCGGCATCGCGATGGCGCTGTACAAGCTGCGCTGGGATCAGGGCCAACTGTGGGGCGTATTCGCCATCCACACAGTGTGGAACTGGCTGCAGCAAATGGTCTTTGGTCTGCCCAACAGCGGGACCACCTCGAGCCTGGACGATGTGCTGTTCAGCGTTCGGCCCACTACGAGCCTGCCCGACCCGCTGTGGGGCGGCGGATTCGGGCCCGAGGGTACGCTCGGCGCGACGTTCGTGCTGGCCGTTCTGATCTGGGCGACGCTGCGTCGCCCGGGCACTGCTACGAGCCCGCGCCTACCTCGGTGATCGCCGACGAGAACTCTTCGCTGCGCAGCCGAGCCGCGATCCGCCGCGCAAACAACAGCCCATCGATCGCTCGCTGATCGCTCGACAGCATCTCGTGCGGTGGACAGGTCGACAGGCGTACGCCTTCGGCAGTCACCACGCACGAACAGTTGCGACTCAGCGCTTGTAATAACTCGAGCGCTTCAGTCTGTGTTCCGTGCCAAAGCACACTGGTTGCCATGGTGCAGCACCCCTTTGTCAGGCCCGCCGGTTCCGCGGCCGAATCGGCTCGTCCGCATTGGGCACCTGCATCCTGCTAAAGCAACCCGCGTGCCACGGCCAGATGGCGCGCAATCACTAGCACGGCACAAACCAGATGCTGTGGTATAGTGTGGCGGCTGTCGTCCACGAGGCGATGGTTAGTTGGAGTCCGCTCCGACCGGTCGGCAACCCCGCTACAAGCGGGGCCATAGACGCAACCGAACACCATTTTCTGGGGTTGGCTGAACACCCGAACTGCTAGGAGTGCCGCGCGAGCGGTCTGCTGGCGGGGCCGCCTTGGGGTGGTGTTTTCTGTTGCCCTCTCTTGGGCCCGCGGCCCTCATATCCACGCCCGCGTGTCGGGAGGTCTATGCGTTGCACACAACTTCGCCCCACATTCCAAATGCCGTCTGGGCCTCCGCGGGTGCCGCGGAGGGTGATACTGAGCTAAACGCGTTCGATAACGCGCTCCTCGCGGCCCAGGTCGGCAACCTCAACCTGATTCGCGTGAGCAGCGTCCTGCCCCAGGACGCCACGCTGCTGGACGCAGCGCCCAAGATCGTGCCCGGTTCCCTGGTGCCGACGGTGTACTCCGTCCAGGTGTCCACCCAGCCCGGAGAAACCGTTGCCGCCGCCGTAGCTATCGGCGTCGGCGAGGGATCCCATGGGATGATTTACGAGTCGCATGGTGCCTCGCGCCACGAGGTCGAAGCGGCCGTACGCCAGATGATCGACGAAGGCTTTGCCCGCCGCGGGCTGCGCCTCAAGGAGGTCATCGTTCGCTCGATCGAGCACAAGGTCGAACGGATTGGTTGCGCCGTCGCAGCCGTAGTCCTGTGGTGGAGGTGAAGCCATGAAAGCAATAGGTCGCCACATCATCCTTGAGATGTGGGGCTGCCAGAACCTGGACTCGATCCAGACAGCGGAGCAGGCGCTGCGCGAGATGGTTGATGCGCTCGACGTCAATCTGCTGGATTTGCATGTGTACCCATTCAGCCCCGTGGGTGTGACCGGCATGGCTATCGTCTCCGAAAGCCACCTGGTGATCCATACCTGGCCCGAACACGGCTATGCCGCCGTGGACATCTTCACCTGCGGCGCTCCGCGCGATCCGCAAGAAGCCGTGAACGTCCTGCGCCGACACTACGAGCCCGAGCGCGTCGGCGTCATGGAAATCAATCGCGGTCAGCTCGATCTGCCGCAATACGGGCGCAGCGCGCCCAGCCGTGAGCCGCGTCAGCGGTCACGCGCGCGCACGCCCGCACTGTCTGCCTGACGGCTCGCTCGGGTCAGAAGCCAACAGAGTGGATTGGTTCGCCGAACCTCCCTACGCGGGCATCGAGCAGCGTTACCGCGTCGTAGCGCGGCTGCACAGTCAGACGACGCCTTGGCAAAGCCTCGAGGTGCTCGACCTCGAGGGGCCGGGTAGGACGCTCATCCTCGCGGGCACGCTGCAGACCAGCGTTGGCGAGGAGTTCACCTATCACGAGCCACTTGTCCATATCCCGATGTTCGCCCACCCCAACCCGCACCGCGTGCTGATCGTCGGCGGCGGTGATGGCGGGGCGCTGCGCCACGTGCTGATGCACAACAGCGTCGATCGCGCGCTCGAAGTCGAGATCGATCAGGCCGTGGTCGAAACTTCGCTACGCTATCTGCCCGAGATCAGCGACGGCGCATACAAGGATCCTCGAGCCGAGCTGCGCATCGGCGATGGCGCGAAGTTTCTGGCCGAAACGAACGAGCGCTTCGACGTCATCCTGGTCGACTCAACCGATCCTGTAGGGCCCGCCGCCGCGCTCATCGGCGAGCAGTTCCTGGAGGATGCCCATCGAGCGCTCGCGCCCGGCGGGTTGATGGCGATGCAGAGTGGCGGACCGATCGCGCAGCCGCGCGAATGGGCAGCGACTGTGGCGGCGTTCAAAGACGCATTTGCGATCGTTCGACCGTACGTGGGCGCCGTACCCATCTACCCGGGCATCGTCTGGAGCTGGGTCATCGGCTCCGACGAGGTCGATCCCACGCGCATCGACGACGTCACCACCAACATGCGCCTCGATCCGATGCGCTCCAAGCTGCGCATCTACAACACTGCCATGCACCGCGCAGCCTTCGCCTTGCCCACCTTCTTGCAGCAACTGCAGCAGCAGGTACGCCGTGATTGGACACCTACCCAAGCCGATCTTCGCGCCGCCGGCCACCCTCTTCCTGGCGTCATCGCCTGACGTCAGCGCCCCGCAAGCGGCCCTGTTCGGCGCACCGCTCGATCTGACCGAGACCTTTCGCAGCGGCGCGCATGCTGGCCCGGGCGCAGTCAGATACGTCTCGGACTCACTCGAGACGTACAGTCCGACGCTCGACCGCGACCTGGACGACGTGCCGCTCGCGGACCTGGGCGATCTACTGCTCGACGGACGAGCGATGGCCGATGCGCTCGAACAGATCGCCCAGGCCATGGCGCATGCCACGAGCGCGGCGCACCTGGGAATCATGATCGGCGGCGAGCACACCGCCTCGCTGGGCGGCTTTCGCGGCCTCAGGCGTGTGCATCCCGATGCGGTGATCGTGCAGCTCGACGCGCACCTGGATATGCGCGCCGAGTACGCGGGCGAGCCGTTCACACACGCCACGTGGCTGCATCGGGTGGGCGACGAGTTCGGCTTCGACATCATCCATCAGGCCGGCCTGCGCTCCGGGGAACGAGCCGAGTGGCAATTTGCGCGCGCGCACACTGCCTGGAGCTCACCTCATCTCAGCCTGCCCGCCGAAATCCGCGACCGCATCGGGCAGCGGCCGGTCTACGTGTCGATCGATATCGACGTGCTCGATCCGGCCCACGCGCCGGGCACGGGCTGCCCCGAACCCGGCGGCGTCACCTTTCGCGAGCTTGCCGAGTTCCTCTATGGCCTACACGGCCTGCGCGTCGTGGCGCTCGACGTGATGGAGGTCTCTCCGCAGGTCGACGCGGCCAACATCACCGCCGCGGCTGCCGCCAAGCTGATCCGCGAAGCCGTGCTGCTGTTCGCGGCGCCGGGCTAACCGCCGTGCTGCTGCGCGGTGATCTGCTGGACCACCAGGTCCAGGGCCCGCGCCAGCTGCGGATCGCGATCGTTCTCCAGGTCCTCGTCGGTCATCTCGACCACGACGTCGGGCGTCACGCCCACACCGTCCAGCTGAGCGCCGCCGGGCGAGACGAAGCGCTGCTCGGTCACTTGCAGGACCGAGTCATCCGGCAGCGTGATCTGCGTCGCCACGCCCACATTGCCCGCGGTACGCGTGCCGACCAGCCGCGCGACGTTCGCTTCCTGCATTGCGGCCGCCAGGATCTCGGCGCCCGAGGCACTGTCGTGATCGACGAGCAGGATCACCGCCAGGCCGTTGGTAAGGTTGGCGGGCTGCGTTTCCAGCGGCGTCTGATGCCGCTGACGGTCGACCTGATACCCGAGCACGCTGTGCTCGGGATCGAAGAAGCCCGCACCCGCCCCGAGCACGGCCCGCAGCGAGCCGCCAGGATTGCCGCGCAAATCGACGACCCAGCCGCGCAGCCCGCGCTGGCGGCCCTGATCGAGGATGCCCAGTACCTGCTGGACGACGGTGTCGTCGTTGAATCCGCGAATGCGCAGGTAGCCAATCGGCGCGTTAGGCACCTGGCGTCCGATGACCTGCTCGACCTGCACCTGTGCGCGGCGCAGCGTGTAATCGAGTGGAGCCTGGGCGCTCAGGCGCTTGACGCGCACCTTGACTTCGGTGCGCGCCGGACCGCGGATCAGCTGCGCGATGTCCTGGACGGACTTGCCGGTCACATCGTTGCCGTCGACGGCGAGAATGCGGTCGCCGCGTTTGAGGCCACTGCCCGCGGCCGGACTATTGGGAAAGATCTCGGCGATCAGCGGCGGCTGATCGTCCTGGGGTCGCGACAGCAGCACCCCGATACCGGCGAAGCTCGTCTCCTGGCGGCGGCGGGCTTCATCAGGCGTCAGGAACGTGGTATGGCCGTCGTTCAGGCTGGCCACCATTCCGCGTAACACGACCCAGTCCGGATGCGCTTGCTGCGCCCACGACTGGTTCTTGCTGATCAGCGCGTCGTAAGCGTCACCAAAGGCCTGCCAATCACGTTCGGGGTTGCCGGTGGGCGGCGGCACAAGCTGGATCGGCATGGTCATCATGGGCAGACCGACCTCATCGCCGACGCTCTTGCGCAGGCTGTCAGTCGCGGCACGAATGAGCTGCCCTCCGTCCACCGGATCGACGTAGGTATCGAGCAGGGCGCGGTACGCGCTGTACAGGTCGCTCGACGCCAGGCCTTCGCCGCGCACGCGCGCGACACCGCCACTAACTGGGGTCGCCTGGTCCGTAGCGCCGGGCGTCGCCGTCGCGCGGGGCAACGGCGCAGGCGTGACGATCCGGTTGCCGCCACTCTGAGATCCCAGGCCGAGCGACGAGCACGCGACCAGGAAGATCAGCAGCAGCGGCGCGAACCGTCGGAACGGGATGCGTCTCAAACGGGGCAATTGACGACGAAAGGGCGCACGGGGTGCGGTCCGAAATGATAACGCCTGCGCGCCATCCGAAGAGCGTTACCATCAGCGCGGTGAAGGTCAGGGCGGTCACGCTCGGGTTCGAACTGCCCGTCCCGAACGTCGAGACTGCCCCGTTCGAGCGCGCCGCGCGCTTTCTGAGTGCCGCGCGCTCGGCGTTTGACTCGATCGACCTGGAGGTGCAGACAATCCGGGTCGCTGGGCCCGACCTCACTCCGACGCTGCAGGTGGTCGGCGATGACGGTCTCGCGCCGTGGTCGGCCGACATCGAACACGCCGCGCGCGCCTCGGGCATCGAGTACCTGTCGTTCGGCCGCCTGCCAGCCACGGGGCATCGAGTCGTCGCCGAGCGCATGGCGGACATCCTGGCGGCGGGCGAGGTGGGCTTCTTCTCGGCCGATCTGATCGACCGTGGCGTACCGAGTGTGGCGATGGCCGCGGCCTGTGCGCGGGCGGTGCTGCAGCTTGCGCGCGCCACGACGCTCGGCTTTGGCAATCTGCGTTTCGCGGCGACCGCGCACTGCCCGCCCAACATCCCGTTTCTGCCGGCCGCCTACCACGCGGGCGGGCCGCCGCGGTTCGCGGTCGCCGTTCAGGCAGCGGACGTTGTGGTCAATGCGCTGCGCGGCCCGGGCGGCATAGCTGACATCGAAGACCGCTTAGTCCACGACCTCGAACAGGCGGCTGCGCCAATCGAAGGCATTGCCGACGCGCTCGCGGCAGAGTTCGAGTACCCGTTCGTCGGCATCGACCTGTCGCCCGCGCCGTTTCCGACTGACGACACCTCCATTGGGGGTGCAATCGAATCCGCTGGAGTAGACCGCTTCGGTGCGCCAGGCACGCTCTACGTCGCCGCCCTGATCACGCGCGCGATCCGACGCACGCGCGTACGACGCAGCGGCTTCTCGGGCCTGATGCTGCCCGTGCTCGAGGACTCGGTGCTCGCACACAGAGCGGCCGAGCACCCCAGCAGCTTGCACGAGCTCTTGCTCTACTCGGCGGTGTGCGGCACCGGCCTCGATACCGTGCCGCTCCCCGAGAGCATCTCTGAGGCCGAGCTCGCTGGCATCTACCTGGATGTGGCGGCGCTGTCGGTGGCCCTGAATGGCAAGCCACTCACGGCACGGTTGCTGCCGGTACCTGGCGCCCGTGCCGGCGACCCGACCACCTTCACCTTCGACTACTTCGCCAATTCGCGCGTGCTGCCTGCTGCGAGCGCAGGCGCTGCTGGTGTCGTGGCGCGCGGCCAATGAAGCTGCTCACGACGCTGTTGCTCGCGATTCTCGTCGCGCTCGCGGTGTACTCGGCGCGCCGCCGCCTGTGGCTAGCGCTGCGGGTGGGCGTGATCGCCTACGTGGTGCTGCTCTTCGGGCGCCTGCTGCTGTCGGCCAACAGCTTTGCCGACCGCTGGGAAGACCTGGTCTGGCCGGTCTTCATTCTGCTCGTCGCGTGGGCGGTGTTATGGGCCGTCAGTACGACGTACGAACAGCGTAAAGCCAGTCGCAAGAACGGCTAGCGCGCGTCCACTTGCAGCAGCAGATCGTCCAGATCCTGGACGGTCTCGACCAGCAGCGCCTGGCCATCGCAGATCGCCTCTGACTTGTGGAAGCGATAGCCATTGGCCAACAGCTGACAAGCCCGCGCCGACGATGTCACCGCGGCCAAAATGTGGCGATGCGTGGCGCCGAGCATGCGCGGCGGCTGCAGCCGTTCGGTTTGCTTGGCCAGGCGCATCAGCTCCCAGCGATTGACCGCCGCGGTGTTGGCCAGCCGCGCGTAGTCAGCTTCGATCTCGCGTAGGGCGACCCAGGTGTCGAAGACCTGATGAAGCTGCGACGTGATGGTCTGGACGTGGCTACGGTAGATGCGAACGGTGCGCTGGTCTTCAAGGCTCTGTGGCCGGAGCAGTTGCAAGAATGTGGCAATCGCCAAGTGCGACGGGCTCCTCGCTGCGGGATGGGGAGACATCGGAGATCGTACATCGCTCTGCCGGGCGTGGCGGCACAACTACGCCACAGAAGGAGTAACGTTCGGACCCAGCCGTCGCTCAACAGCGACACGAGTAGCTTCGTCGTGGCCGGCGAACGCCCGAAGCAGGCCGAAATTGCCCGCCAACATCATGTCGCCATGCGGCACCGCCAGGTACGGCTCCAGCCCGCTCTCGACCAGGAGCGCCCGCCTCGGGCCAGTGGTCGCCAGTAGGTCCGGCGGTGGCACGTCGGAGTCGAGCACCAGCGCGCCATGGCCCTTGTCGCCGAACACTTCCTCGTTCGAGATGGTGCCACTGCCAAGCCGCTCGACGTAATAGCCGAGCCGCTGCGCGCTCAATTCGCCGGTGTGGTGCTCGAACAACGCGACGGGGCGTCCCTCATGCAGATGGAACGCGAGACAATGGAAGTTGCCCACGTTCGACACCACCGGACTGTGCGCCGCTCGCACATGAGGATCTTCCAGTGCGCCAATCACTGCCGCCGGCGCCGTATCCATCAGCATCAGCGGCAAGTCTGTCGGCGCCGTCGCAGCGACCGCCTGCAGCCGCGTCATCGCCCGCGGAACCTGTTCGCGTAAGAAGGCGAATCCAGCCAGGCCAAGCCCAGCCGTGAGCCGCTCGCGCAGGTAGTTGAAGCGAAAGACGCGATCCGAGTAGCCAGGCGGCGCCGCACCGTGATCGAAAACCGCGACCGCGAGCGCGCTCAGTTTTACGCTTACGCCGAACGAGACGAGCGTCTGCAGCAGGTGACCGAGCGCCAGATCGTGCATGAAGACCCGCTCGGCGCCACGGTCGGCAAGCGCTATTGCCTCGTCGTCGGACACGACGCGAATGCCCATCTCGGCCACGGCGTCGAGGTCGTCGTCGAACGTGCGCGCTGCTTCGGGCGTGGCATAGGCGGGCATACCCGCCCGCACGTGATCCATCGTCGCCCAGTGGCACGGCCCGCCACCCATCGTGACACCTTGCAGCACCAGGCTCTGCCGGAGTGACGTGGCAGTGCGAATCTTGTCGGCGGCGACAACCGTTGGTGATGGCAGCACGAGCTTGAAGCAGTTCTCGAGCTCGCGTTCGGAATCGAACAGCAGCACGTCCTGCGTTCCGGTGCCAACGTCAACGGTCAGGATCTGCATCTAGGGTCTCAACTCACCTCCGCAAGCCCGCCGCCAGGCCCAAGACGTCAGCCGCGGCAGCGTTTTGCGTCCAGCGGTGGACCAGCTCATCACCCGGAGCCTCGCCGGCAGGCGAAAACCTCCGAATTGGTAGGGTCCGCCTCCAGCAGTTGACTGGGAGTTTGGTTGCGTGGTGCCTGGTCCGCCCATTGGCCTTGCCGTGGAGCGTATACCCTGAACCCCACATGGCCAGTGTGCTGATGGCTCTGGTGATGTTGGTGGTCGCGTGCGCGGGCTGGGGCGGCCTGGGCTGGATGATCCTGAATGTTGCGCCGACCCGTCCGTTCGCGGTGTTCGGCAGCTATGTCTTCGCCTTCACCGCACTCACCGCCACGGGCGCCCTGGTCGCCTGGCTGGTGCTTCGGCCACGCCTGGACCAGGGGCGGCTGCGCTCTCCCGCGGGCTACCTTGCGCACGCGATGCTGCTCGCGCTGATCGCGTTGTTTGCGCTGTGGCTGCAATCGCTGCGCGTGCTGACCCCGATCGTGGCGATCCTGCTCGTCGGGCTGTACACGTTCCTCGAGCTGGCGGTGCTGTTCGGCACGCGCGGCTCGGTCGAGCTGCCGATTCGTCGTTGAGAACCAACCCGTTCGACCGCATCGCGCGGCTGTACGACTGGGAACATGACCCATATACGGCCGATATCGACCTGCACGTGGCCCTGGCGCGCCGGTTCGGCGACCCGGTCCTCGAGCTTGCCTGCGGTAGCGGCCGCTTGCTTGCCCCACTCGCCGCCTCCGGCCTGGAGGTCACGGGCGTCGATAACTCGGCCGCGATGCTCAACCGCGCCCGCCAACGCCTCGAAACGCTGAACCTTACGGCAACCCTCAAAGAGCAGCGCCTCGAAGCCCTCGATCTTGACTCCCAGTACCGCACCGTGATTTGCGGCCTCGACAGTTTTGGCCTGCTCGTGCGCCGCGCCGACCAGGAGCGCGCGCTGCGCGCCGTTCGCGAGCACCTCAGTCACGATGGTCGGTTCGTGCTCGACGTGGCCAATGGCAACCTGCGCGGCGCGGGCGAGCCGGGCGAAGAGCTGCTGCACGACGTCACCGCGCCCGATCCTGAATCGGGCCGTCCGATCACCAAGTTCGTCCTGCGCCGCCCCCTGCCGGCCGAGCAGATCGACGAGTTGCGCTTCTTCTATGACGAGCAGGATGCCGAAGGCTACTTGCGGCGGACCACGATTGATTTGCGTTTGCGCTGGTTCACACGCTTCGAGCTCGAGCTGCTGCTCGAGTCTGCCAGGCTGGCCGTCGAAGAGGTGTACGGCAACTATGCGCTCGAGCCGTACGGGCCCGCGAGCGACCGCCTGCTCGTCATCGCCCGTCCCGCGTAACTCAGACCAGGCGCGAGCGGATGGCGGCGCTCGCGTAATCCATCGCCGTCACGACGGCCACGATCATCCACAACACCGTCGCCGACTGGTTGTACTGCAGCAGCTGGATGTACTGGATCAGCAAATAGCCGATCCCGCCACCGCCGACCAGGCCGAGCACCGTCGACATGCGCACGTTGTGGTCCCACCAGAAGATCGTCACCGCCAGAAACTCGGGAATGACCTGAGGGATGACCCCGAACAAAACCGTCTGGAAGCGATTGGCACCGGTCGCGGTGATTGCCTCGACCGGGCCTGGCTCGATGCTTTCGATCGCCTCCGAGTACAGCTTGCCGAGCGAGCCGATCGAGTGGACCACGATCGCGAGCACCCCGGCAAAGGAGCCGATGCCGACGATGACGACCATGATCACGCCCAGAATCAGCACTTCGATCGAGCGCGTAATCGTGAAGAACGTGCGCACGACCGCGTAGATGCCCATGCCCACCTTGGAGCCGCCCATCAGGTTGCGAGCGCCGAGGAAGCTGAACGGCACGCTCAGCAGGACGCCGAAGACCGTGCCGATCAGCGCCAACAGGATCGTCTCGCCAATCTTGCCGAGCGAGATCTGCAACGTGTCGCTTGGTCGCAGTGGCCCACTGGGCGCGGTGCTCTGCAGCTGTAGCCCGTAGTCGCCCGCAGGCGCAGTAGTGGAGCTTGGCCAGGCGATTTCGACGTCGAATTTGCCCTGGGCATCAGCCGCGATGCGCGACAGCAGCACTGTTCGGCCCGTTCCGAAGTCCAACCGCAGCTGAGCCTCCGCGTTGGGCTCGAATCCAGCGCCGGCCAGTTCGATGGAGTCGCCTGCCTGGGCCGCGCCTGGCGTAACGGTCAAACTCTGGCCGGTCGGCGTCTTCGCGCTGACGGGCTGCGCCGAGGAGAGGCCGACCTGGAACGGCACGCGCAGCTCCGTCTGGGTGACGTCGCGGCCGACGACATCGGGCGTGACCAGCGCCTTCAGGATGGGTCCCGCATTTTGCGCGTTGGCCAGTTTGCCCAGATCGATATCAGTGACCGCCCAACCGCGCACCAGGACGACGATCGACAACAACAGGATCAGCATGCGCACGACCTGCGCGGAGCGCGTCTCGCGATGCGCCAGGATGGCCCGCGCGGACCGACCCGTGACGTCGTCGACTGAGCGCGGCAAGCGACCAGATGTGGGCGGAGCGGGCGTACCGACGGTCGTGCTCATGGGCCGGGCCTATTCGATCTCGACCTCGACAGCTTCCTCGCCGTAGATCTCCTTGAAGCGCCGCTCGTCGATTTGCGACGGCAATCCGTCGAACATCAATCGGCCACCCTTAAGTGCGATGACCCGCGTCCCGTACGCCCGCGCCAGGCTCAAGAAGTGCAGGCTGCAGATCACCGTCATCCCCTCCCGATTGATCTGCTGAAGGTACTTCAGAACTGAGTGCGATGTCGCCGGGTCCAGGCTCGCCACCGGCTCATCCGCGAGCATAATCTTGGGCTCTTGCATCAAGGCGCGCGCGATACCCACGCGTTGTTGCTGGCCGCCTGAGAGGCGGTCAGAGCGCTGATGGGCACGCTCGCGCAGGCCAACCCGGTCGAGGTTGATCAAGGCGCGCCCGTAGTCGTCGTCGCCAAAGTGCTGCAGCATGCTCTGCCACGGTGAGACGTAGCCGAGGCGGCCGGTGAGCACGTTGGTCAGCACGCTCGAGCGGCGCACCAGGTTGAACTGCTGGAAGATCATGCCGATGTTGCGGCGGATCTTGCGCAGCTCGGCGGTGTTGGCGGCGGTGATGTCGACGCCATCGAGCAGGATGCGGCCCGAGGTCGGCTCGATCAGGCGATTGATGCACCGCAAGAGCGTGCTCTTGCCTGAACCCGACAGCCCGATCAGGACGACGAACTCGCCATCGTTGACCGTCAGGTTGAGGTCGTCGATCCCACGGACCTTGCCCGGGTAATCCTTGACCAGGTGCTCGATTACCAGCATCGGGCTTGGGTCTTAGGTCATGGGTGATGGCCGGTTCGTACGGGCACTCTCAGCCGATACCAACACCCGACACCCAACACCACGCGCGAAGCGAGCATTTACGTCTTCGGTTTCGGTGGCGCGACCTGCTCTTCGAGGTCCAGGTTCAGCGCCCGGGCTGCGCTCCGAATCGTGTCGTAGTCCTTATCGTCGGCGGCGCCTAGCCCGTCGATGTTGTACAGATCGCGCAGCACCTTCTTGCCATCCGCGGTGCTCTGGACGTACAGCAGGCCATCCCGAATGAGCTTGGTCAGGTTGTCGTCCAGCCCGCGCCGCACCGACACGGTGTCGTTCGGAATCGGATCGGTCTGCGCGATCGGCTTGATCGCCGTCATCACGTCCGGCAGCGTGCTGGTGACCAGCGTGCGCGCGTCCGTCGGTGGCCCGGTGTCGATGCTGTTGCCAAAGCTAGCGCCACCATCGACCTGCTTGTTGTAGACGGCGATGATGACCTTGTCGTGGCCGCCGGCGAATAGCGTGTCCGAGAAATACGTCTTGTAGTCGATGCCCTGACTCGCGAGCAGAGCGTTCGGGAACAGGAAGCCCGACGCCGAGGCGGGCTCGACGAACGCGAACTTCTTGCCGCGCAGCTGCTCGATGTTGTTGATGCCCGAATCGGCGCGCACGACGATCTGCGAGCGGTACGTCTTGCTGCCCTGCCGGAGCGAGGTCAGGATGACCTGGCTGCCGTTTTTATCGTGGGCAAGGACGTATGCAAAGGGCGCCAGCCATCCGACATCCACCTGCGACGAGCCCATGGCTTCGATCACGGCTGTATATGAGGTCGGCACCGAGACCTTGAAGTTCAGATTGGTCGCGTCCTGTAGTAGTTTGGCGAGCGGCTCGCCCGAGGCGAGCACCTTCGTCGAGTCGGCGGACGGAACAAAGGCCATGGCGATCGGGTTGTTCGGCGAGCCCTTCTGATCGCCGGTTGGCGCCGGTGGCGCGGCCGGCTTGGGCAGCGGCGTCGCCTGCGCGGCGGCCGGGCTCGGGCTGGCGGCCGGTGACGCGGCGGGCGAGGGCGACGGTTTGGCGGCGGCTGACGGCGACGCGGCCGCGGCAGGTGATACGGCTGGCGCAGCGGTTGGTTTCGCAGGCGCCGTGGTTGGTGGGGCCGCTGTCGTCGGCTGAGCGGCCGGAGCAGCGGGCTGGCATGCCGCCATCAGCGGCACGAGCAGGGCAGCGGCCGCGACGACCGCGAATGCCCTTGCGGTTCGAACATGCATGTGTGTCACGACTCCTCGCGCGGGATGAGCAACTGCGCTTCTGGCACGAGACCAGTAGTAACCGACGCTATGATACAGGGCACACTTGAGGGGTCAGACAACTCGATTGCGAAGCTCATCGTTCTTGGAGCGGCTACACGCGGCAGCGCGCGCGAATCGCTCGTGGCTGTGCATCGGCCTTGATCCGGAGCCATCGCCCGACGTCGCCAGCTTCTTGCAGGGCATTGTCGAGGCGACAAGTGACCTGGTGTGTTGCTACAAGCCGAACATCGCCTTCTTTGAGGCACTCGGCATCGCGGGCCAGCATGCCTTGCGCTCCGTCTTGCAGGCGATTCCGGCCGAAATCCCCTTCCTGATCGACGCTAAACGGGGCGACACGCCCAACACCATGCGCGCCTACGCGCGCGCCATCTTCGACGAGCTCGACGCCGACGCCGTAACCGTCAATCCGTATCTCGGCGGCGATTCGCTCGAGCCGTTCTTTGCCTACCCCGACCGCGGTGTCTTCGTTCTGTGCAAGACCAGTAACCCCGGTGCGGGCGAGATCCAGGACCTGCCGGTTGACAGCTCGGGCGAGCCCCTGTTTCTGACGATCGCACGGCGTGCCCAGGCATGGGACCAGCACGGCACGCTCGGCCTGGTCGTCGGCGCGACTTATCCGGGCGATGTCGCGGCCACCCGTGCTGTGGCCCCGCATGTGCCGATCTTGCTGCCCGGCGTAGGCTCGCAAGCCGGCGATCTG
Organism: Chloroflexota bacterium; assembly: GCA_036506475.1. Classification (GTDB taxonomy): domain Bacteria; phylum Chloroflexota; class UBA6077; order UBA6077; family CF-72; genus CF-72. Next base: position 2,398 of record DASXRR010000136.1, on the reverse strand, counting down.
GCCGCCTCTGTCCAGGCCGGTGTCGACGCCAACGGCGAACGCGCGATCGTCAACGCCAGTCGCAGTGTCCTGTATGCCAGTCAGGGCGCCGACTGGCAAGCTGCTGCACGCGCTGAGGCGGAGCGTTTGCGCGCCGAGATCGACGCCGCACGACCGCATGCGGCCACTGTGGCTGGCTGAGCGCGCGCAACAATGAGCACTGCTCGGTTCGTCGAAGTCCATGTTGGCGACGTGGTCCGCTTGAGAAAACCACACGCATGTGGCGGCAGTGACTGGTCGGTGGTGCGTTTGGGCGCTGACATCGGGCTGCGCTGCACGACCTGCCAGCATCGAGTGTTGCTGGCGCGCAGCCTGTTCGAGCGACGACTGAAGACGTTCCTCTCGCACGCGACGCGGCCCGATCCGACGATCGAACCGGAGTAGCGTGCGCGACCAGGCCGAGCCGACCAAGTCGCGCGTTGCCGTTGCCCCGCCGCCCGAGCGAGATGGCGTTGCGCAGCCGGCCGACGTCGGCGCGGCGATGCTCTCGATCTGGCGCAATCGCGACTTCTTGTTGCTGTGGCTGGCCCAGGCAATCAGCCAGACCGCGCAAAACGCGATCTGGTACGGCATCGTCGTGCTCGTTCAGCACCGCAGCCATTCGAGCACCCAGCTTAGCGTCGCGGTCTTGACGCTGATCATTCCGTCAGTCGTGTTCGGCGTGCTGGCCGGTGTGTACGTCGATCGCTGGGACAAGCGCTCGGTCCTGATCGCGACGAACCTGCTGCGCGGGGCGATCGCTTTGTCCTACGGCCTGTTCGGGTTGCTGCCGCAGTTGACGCTCACGCTGCTGTTCCTGATCAACTTCGTCTTCTCGACCGTAGGCCAGTTCTTCGCCCCCGCCGAGGCGGCGATGATCCCGTCCCTCGTGCCTCGCTCGCGCCTGCTGCAGGCCAACAGCCTGTTCCATCTCACGTTTACCGCTTCACAGCTGGTCGGGCTCGTCTTGCTGGGGCCACTGCTCGCCAAAGTCGGCGACGTCGACGGTCTCTTCGTGTCGATGGCGATTGCCATCGTCGTGTGCGGCGCGCTGGTCTGGCCGCTGCCCAGCACACGCGGTGCACATGACCCGGCGGTGCCTCGCTCGGGCGAGGAGGCGATGCGCGGCGTGTGGCGCGACGTCCAGGACATCTGGCACTTCGTCGTGCGCGACCGCATCGTGGCGCTGTCCATGGTCCAGTGGACGATCGGCGCCATTCTCGGCCTGGTCGTGGCGACGCTGGTGCCGGGCTTCGCCGAGCGCTTGCTGCACGTGAGTCCCGAAGACGCTGTCTTCGTCATGGCCCCGGCTGGCATCGGCATGGTCGCTGGCACGGCGGTGCTCAATCGCTGGGGTGATCGGCTCGACAAGCATTTCCTGACCAACCTGGGCTTGTCGACGGTTGCCGGGTGCATCGCCCTGATTGGCGGCATGGCCGTCGCGGTCGACGTTTGGACCAACAACAACCCGCCGCTGATGGAGTTCCCCACGCTCGGCGAGGTCAGCAGACTGGTACCGCCGATCATGGTCCTGGCGCTGATCGCCGGCTTCGGCTTCGTCGCGATCATGGTCCCGGCGCAGACGTATCTGCAGGAGCGCGCGCCAGTCGCGCTGCGCGGGCGGGTCTTTGCCGTCCAGCTGATGTTGAGCAACTTCGCCAGCATCGTGCCGTTGTTGCTGCTGGGTGGTCTGGCCGACGTGATCGGCGTCGACAGGACGCTGTTGCTGATCGGACTGCTTATTTCGCTGGCCGCGGCGATCAGCGTCCGGCTAGCGCCCGGGCGGCCACCGTGGCCAGCGCCTGCGCGGCCGTAGTCGCGCCGTCATAGCGCTGAACCGCTCGCCGCAACTGTTGCGCCTGCCTTCTGAGCCCCCAGCACCGCCGTCGTCGTCCCGCTACATACGACGGCTTGCGCAAACGGCAGTACCTGCCCCTGATTGAGGTGCGCGCGCACCAATACGTTGTCCGCTACGCTGCCGACGGCTGCGTCCATGCGGCCAACGCACGCCGCCACGCGCAGCGTCGGGCACGCGCCCACCAGCCGCACTCCTTCTGGCACGTCACCCGCCAGCTCGGGCACGCTGCGCTGGATAAGCAGATCGCCTGTCAGTGGATTGCGACCATCGGCCGCGCACGCAGCTATGCCGAACAATTGGCGCGCCGTGTTGTAGTACCCGAGCATGTCCCGATCGCGCCATCCCAGCCGCCGCCCACGCTGAGTCGTCTCGCTGCTCGACTGTGTTGGCCATAGCCACGTCGCCAGACGAAGGATGGCCGTCGGTAGCCGCGGTCGTTCGCCCACGCGCAGCGTGCCCAGTGTCATTGGCCGGCCAACGAGAACGTCGGCGTCGAATTGGCACAAGGCGAACTCGATGTGC
>DASXRR010000135.1:0-8334 GCA_036506475.1 Chloroflexota bacterium | reverse complement strand
CCGTGATCGGGGCGGCCATCGTGCTCGCGCCCGTCATCCTGCTCGGTCTGCCGTTTTTTCTCAAGCTGCTGCGGCAGCACGAAACGACAGATCGCCCCCGAGACGTGTTGCCCGACGACGCGCGCATCCAGGCGCTCGCGGCGCAAGAGGACCACGGCGTTCAGAACCCATTCACCTCCGCGGGACTACTGAAACCCGGACCATTCAGGCGCTTTACCGCGACTGTCGTGCTCTACGGCACGAACTTCCTCGCCCGCCACGTCTTCAATCGCGCCGATCTCATCGGCGTCAAGACCATCCACTTCGGACGCTGGATCTTCCTCGACGACAAGCGGCGCGTCATCTTCGCCAGCAACTATGATGGCAGCCTCGAAAACTACATGGACGACTTCATCGACAAGATTGCCTGGGGCCTCAACATCACCTTCAGCAATGGCGTCGACTATCCGAAGACGAACTGGCTCGTCATGGATGGCGCGCGCGATGAACAAGTCTTCAAACGATTCAATTTGATGCACCAGGTCGTTGCTCCATTCTGGTACGCCGCGTACCAGGGTTTGACCGCTTTGAACATCGACAACAACGCGCGTATTCGTGCCGGCCTCTACTCCGAGTTGGACGATGCCGCCACACGTGCCTGGCTTGCGCGCCTGTGATCGAGCACGCCGACATCCAGGGCCTGATCGCACGTGGCTACCCCGACCTGCGCGCCGCGACCTGTCTCCTCTTGGCCGTCGACGAGCCGGTGAAGGCGCGCGCCTGGCTCGCCGGTCTGGCTGACCAGGTCACCTCGGGCGCTACTAGGCCGGCCGATGTCGCCCTGAATGTGGCCATGACCGCCCACGGCCTGTCTCGACTTGGCCTGCCTGATGACGTCGTGGCGCAATTCTCGAATGAGTTCACCGCCGGCATGACCACCTCCCATCGTCGGCGCAGCCTGGGCGACGTCGGCGCGAGCGCACCCGAGGCCTGGCTCTGGGGTGGGCCCACTACGCCGTCCGTTGACTTGCTGCTGATCCTGCTGGCCCGCGATGAGGCGCTGCTGGCCGAACGCTACACGGCGGTGTCCGCGGCGCTGAACGGCGTCTCCGAAGTCATGCGACTGAAGACCGAGGTCGACCTCGATGGCCGCGAGCATTTCGGCTTTGCCGATGGCATCTCCCAGCCGACCATCGACGGGCTCTCGGAGCGCATGGACGTGCCCAGCAACGTCATCCAACCGGGCGAGATCATCCTCGGCTACGCCAATGAGTATCGTCAGTACACGGACCGGCCGCTCCTGGACGGTGCGCCTGAGGGCGCCCTGCCGGTCGACGAAGCTGGCCATGGCCAGGCTGACCTGGGCCGCAACGGCTCGTACCTGGTCTTCCGCCAGCTGAGCCAGGACGTGCGCGCGTTCTGGCGCTATGTCGACGCTGCGACGGGTGGCGATGCGCAGCGACGTGGCTGGCTCGCGGCCAGGATGGTCGGCCGCTGGCCAAGTGGCGCGCCTCTCACGCTCGCGCCGCACGCGGACGACCCGGCGCTCGCCACCGCCAACGACTTCATGTACCACTACGGCGACGCCCTTGGCTTGAAGTGTCCGATCGGCGCCCATGTGCGTCGGTCGCATCCGCGCGACGCGCTGGATCCCGACCCCGGCACCGAGCGCTCCGTCGCCCTCGACCGACGTCATCGACTGTTGCGGCGCGGCCGAGAATATGGACCGCCGGTCGACGATCCGCTTGCGCCAGCCCCACCTAACGACCCTGAGCGGGGCCTGTACTTCATCTGTCTGGTGGCCAATATCGCGCGCCAGTTCGAGTTCATCCAGCACACCTGGCTGAACAATCCCAAGTTCGCCGAACGCTACGACGAACCCGATCCGATCGCCGGCTACCACCCGCCCGGCTCGTCTTTTTCCGTCCCCGCCGAGCCCGTCCGCCAGCGCTTCACTGACCTTCCGCAATTCGTCACCACGCGAGGCGGCGCCTACTTTTTCCTGCCCGGCCTCCGCGCCCTGCGCTACGTAGCGTCGCTCTAGCAGTCAGCCGTGTGCTATCAGCCGTCAGCTGTTAGCCGTTAGCCGTTAGCCGTCTGCCGTCTGCCGCCGGGCCTCGGTGCTCTGTGGTGCATGTTGGCATCGATGCACGCGCGCCGCGCGCGAGAACGGAACTCCTTCGTCGGGGGTCGGGGGTCGAGGGTCGGGGGCCAGGTCGGAACGACCCAGCCCCCTCCACTTCCCGAAGGGACACGTGCCGGCGCGCGGCGCGTGCACTGACGGCGGCGTTTGGCCGTCCGCGCGAGCGACAACCCCGACCCCCGAACCCCGACCCCGGACCCCGACCCTCAACGCCTGACCGCTGATCGTGCTACCGTGCCCGCGTGCGGAAGGTTGTGGCGCTAACGGCCGTCGCGCTGTGGGCCGGCGATCGCATCGATCGAGCGATCCGCGGGCGTGGTACTCCGTTCAGTTACGTTCCCTCGCTGCCCCTACGCATCTACGCCGCGCTGAGCGTGTGGATAGACCAGACCATCGGTTGGCCAAAACTGCCGCCCTGGCTCGGCCTGATCGTGCTCCTCGGCGAACGCGTCAAGCTGCGTATGGACAACCTGCACGACACGTCCACATTCAAGACGCTGCCGCAGCCGGAGCCACACGCCAAAGGCATCGAGTACCTGACCCAGCGCATGCCCGAAGGCACGTTCAACGACCTGCGCTACCCGCGCATGGGCGCGGCCAACACGCGCTTCGGACGCAACGTGCCGAACGAGTTCACCTGGCCCGAGACCGAGCCGCAGATCATGAGCCCGAATCCGCGCACGATCAGTCGCGAGCTGCTCACGCGCGACAGCTTCGTGCCCGCGCGCAGCCTCAACACGCTCGCCGCGGCGTGGATCCAGTTCATGACCCGCGACTGGTTCAGTCACGGCACCGGCGACATCAGCAACCCGTGGAAAGTCCAGCTCCCGCCAGGCGACGACTTCCCGCAAAACCCACTTCTCATCCCACGCACGGTCGTCGATCCCACTCGGCCGCCCGACGATCAAAGCAACCCGCCCACGCATGTGAACTTCGAGACGCCGTGGTGGGATGCCTCGCAGGTCTATCCGACCAATCAGCAGTTGCAGGCAAGCGTGCGCACGGGCAGCGGCGGCAAGCTGCGCATGGTCGCGCACGGCGACGACGAGCTGCTGCCACCACCACTGTTAGCGCAGCTGGCCGAAGTGCCAGGTTGGTGGCTCGGCCTCGGATTACTGCTGACGGTGTTTGCGCGCGAACACAACGCCATCTGCGACCGCTTGGCCGCGGAGTACCCGACCTGGTCCGATGAAGACCTGTTCCAGAAGGCGCGGCTGATCAATGCCGCCCTGCTGGCGAAGCTGCATACCGTCGAGTGGTCGCCAGCGATCATCGCCCATCCCACGTCGGTGATGGCGCTGCGTGGCAATTGGTATGGCCTGACCGGCCAGGCGCTGAATCCACTGGTGCGCCGCTTCACGAATGAGGACCTGCTGATCGGCAACCCCGGGTCGGCGAACAACCACCACGCCGCGCCCTACTCACTGACCGAAGAGTTCGTGTCGGTCTACCGCATGCATCCGTTGATCCGCGACGAGTACAGCCTGCGCCGCGCGGTGGACGACGGCCAATTCGAGATGCGCACGTTCCCGGAGGTCGCCGATCGCCAGGGCAATGACGTGCTCCAGGGTGCGTCGACGACGGATCTGCTGTACTCGATGGGCACGCTTTATCCTGGTGCGCTCCAGCTGCACAACTATCCGAAGTTCCTGCAGCACTTCACGCGGCCCGATGGCAAGATTACCGACCTGGCGTCGATCGACATCATGCGCACGCGCGAGTTCGGCGTCCCGCGCTACACGCTGTTTCGCGAGCTAACGCACTTGCGACCGATCAAGGACTTCGACGAGCTGACCGACGATCCGAGTTGGGCGCGCCAGATGCGCGAGGTCTACGAAGGCCGCCTCGATCGCGTCGACTTGATGATCGGCATGTTCGCCGAGCCGAAGCCCACTGGCTTTGGTTTCAGCGACACCGCGTTCCGCATCTTCATCTTGATGGCCTCACGACGCCTCAAGAGCGATCGCTTCTTTGGTCCGGATTACACACCCGAGGTGTACACGCCGGTGGGCATCGATTGGATCGAGCACACCACGATGAGCGACGTGCTGCTGCGTCACTACCCTGGACTCAGAGACGCGCTGCGCGGCACCGATAACGCCTTCGCCGCCTGGCCCAACGCGCGCGCCTGACGCTCGCTCCGCACTCCCCTGATGGGGATCCTTCGACAGGCTCAGGACGAGCGGAGCGCGGGTGAGGGGTGGCTTGGCGGGACTCCGGCGTAGCACAGACAAAAACTGAAGCAGCTGCCCTTGCCTGGCGTACTGGTGACGCCGACGGTGCCGCCATGCGCCTCGACGAGCTGCTTGACGACGGCCAGGCCAATGCCCGCGCCGCCCGTCGAGCGCGCCCGCGAAGGGTCCGCCCGATAGAACCGTTCGAACACGTTCGGCACATGCTCCGGCGCGATGCCGCAGCCCGTATCGCGCACCTCAAATAGCACGACGTCGTCGCGCCGGCGTGCCGAAAGCGTCACCGTGCCGCCTGGCGACGTGTAGTGCACCGCGTTCGACACCAGGTTGCGCAGCACCTGGCCGATGCGCTGCGGATCCGCGTCCACGCGTGGCAGGTACGGCGCGATATCGACAATAAGCTCGACACCGGCGTTGCACGCCCGCGGCCGCAACGCCAGCGCCGCCGAGGTCAGCAGGGTCTGTGCGTCGACCGGCTCGCGATGCAGTGTCAATCGACCGCTCTCGGACAGCGTCAGGTCCTGCAGGTCGTCGACGAGCTGGCTGAGCAGCATCGCCTCCTCGTACAGCGATTCGATGACCTCCGGCCGCGGCTCGGTCACCCCATCGCGGACCGCTTCGAGGTAGCCACGCAGGTTCGTCAGCGGCGTCCGCAGCTCGTGCGCCACATCGGTGACCATGGTGCGGCGCAGTTGTTCGGTGCGCGCGAGGCCGTCTGCCATAGCGTTGAAGGCGTGCGCCAATTGGCCGATCTCGTCCCTCGAACGAACGTCGACGCGCTGGCTCAAGTCGCCGCGCTCCATGCGCCGCGCCGCCACAGTGAGCGCGCTGACCGGGCGCAGGATGCCCCGCGCAAAAGCCATTGCCAGCGCCACTGCCACACCGCCACCAACCAGCACACCAACCACCAGCGAGCGCGTCACGGCGCCCACGAAGACCTGCTCGCGATCGTCGGGCAAGCCTGCCAGGGGCACTACTTCCGGGCCGGTCAGGCCCATTATGCCCGGGCCGACGGGCACCGGTCGCGTCCACACGCTCACGTCCTGCGGGGCGGGCGAGAGGCTGCGCCGGACAAACACGACGTCCACCCGCTGGCCAGCGACGGCGGGCGGGGCCATCGGTCCAAGCTGTTCGATTTCATCCGTTGTCATCGTGCGGCCCAGCAACTCGCCTGACGAGTCGACCAGCACTCGTCCTTGCGCGCTGGTCACCAGCAACCGGTCGCCGGTGCTGGCCGCGATCTGCTTGGCGATGTCCTGCATGTCCTGGCGATTGCTGGCCACATAGCGTGCGAACTCGGTCGTCGTCGATGCCCGCGCGACGAGCGCGACCGTCGCCAGCGCGACGATGACCGTCAGGGCCAGCACGCCCAGCAGTCGAACTTTCAGGCTCCTCAAGATCGGACGCACAAGCAACCCTCCATGATCCATCGAGCTGAACGCCACTCCCACGGCTCGCACCGTCATGTTGGCCACATCAGAGGCACCGCACCCGTAACCTTCCGTGGCCGGTCGCGTCCGGCGGCGCCAACGGCTCGCACCGTCACATCCGCCGCAACAGACGCACCCGCATCAATCCGTGACGCTTCGCGCTGGACGCCACACCAACGGTACACACGGTCACATTCGGAGCGTCAGAGCTGCTCTCGCGGCAGATTCGGCGCGTCACCGGCTGGGTCACGGGCAAGCTTGTACCCCACGCCAGGCACCGTCAGCACGTAGATCGGCCGGCTCGGATTCGGCTCGATCTTCTTGCGCAAGTTGGCCACGTGCGCGTCGACGGTCCGCTCGAGACCCTCGTACTCATAGCCGAAGGCGCGCTCGACCAGGTCGTCTCGGCTAAGCGGCCGATCCGCGTCGCGCGCGAGCGCTTGCAGCAGCCGAAACTCCCGCGGCGTGAGCCGTACATTCGCGCCTGCGACGCGGGCCTCGTGGCGGACGTTGTCGACCACGAGCGCGCCAAAGCGCGCCTCCGCCTGAACGATCGACGGCTCCGTGCGGCGCAGTACGGCCCGCACCCGTGCAACAAGCTCGGCGGGACTGAATGGCTTGGTGACATAGTCGTCGGCACCGGTTTCCAGTCCGCCCAGCTTGTCGGCCTCGGTGCTGCGTGCGCTGAGCATGATCACTGGCACCGCGCCGATCTCCTGGCGCAGGACGTGGCACACGTCGAGTCCGTCGACGTGCGGCAGCATCAAGTCGAGAATGACCAGGTCGGGCCGCTCTTCGCGCGCCAACTGGAGCGCCTGTCGCCCGTCGTAGCCAGCCCGAACGCTGAACCCGGCCCGCTCGAGGTACAAGCGGACCAGGTCGACCGTCTTGCGATCGTCGTCGACGACCAGGATGGCCAATGGTCGGTCAGGGCGCTCCGACGACGGAGCGCTCGAAGCGAAAGATGCCGCGGCCGCCGACCAAGCCCGGGTGCTGGACCAGGCGATCGATCTCCTCGTCCAGATGCGACTTGAGTCGGGTGGCGATGTCGGCTGGCAGCTTGCCGGCGCTAACGGCGCTGTCAATATCCGCGCGACGCTGCGCTTTGAGCGCGTCGGCGACGACCTTCGGATCGACGTTGTGCGCCTTGGCGATGTCGGCCAGTGACTTGCCCGTCTTGCTTTCGGTCTTCAGCTGGTCCTCGGAGATGCCGATCGCCTTCGCCGCTGCCTCGAAGCCAGGGTCGATCTGCAGCGTGAACGTGCCGGGTGACCCGATTGGGTTTGGGCCGCCCGGGAAGGGCATCATCAACGGAGGCGACGCGTTTGGCGTGTGCGGAAAGCCTTGTTCCTTGGCCACGTCCTGCATCGCTTGATCGAGCTTTTCGGGCGTGACGCCGAGCTTGCCGGCGACCGCCTTCAACCAGTCGTCTCGGCGCTCGCCGAGCTTCGTCTCCGGACCGTCGGCGAAGAACAGGACGTCAGCCTGTTCGCCGGGCTCGGCCATCGCCTCGAGTGCCGGTGTCTGCTGGGCGCGGACCGTGGCAGCGATGCCGCCGGCCACCACCAGAGCCGCGCTCCCCGCCAGGGCGGTGCGTCGAGTTCGCGAAAACTTGCTCATCTCGTGCTCCTCGTGAAGCCGAGTATGCGAACCCGATGTGAAGAACCTATGAAGATGCGCGGCGCCGCGCCTGAGCCGCGGGCGCCGCCGCCAGCGGCATGCCTTCTTTGCCCATCAGCTCGCGCACGCGGCCGACCGCGCACTCCGACGCTTTGTCCAGGTGCCGGTGAATGAGCTCCGCTGCTTTTTCAGCGTCCCGCGCGCGGCACGCCTCGACCAGTTCGCGGTGGCCGATACGTGGCCGATCCGGGATCGACATCAGATAGCGGTCGACCTCGCGCTCGAGCTTGTCCATCAGCGCGCGTAGGCGCGGTCGATTCAGCGGTTCGAAGAGCGTGCTATTGAAGGCGTGATTGAGCCGCGCGCGCATGGCCGCGCCGGTCTCGCGCTCCTGGCGATCGGTGATCTGCTGCAGGCGCTCGATCTGCTCGTTCGAAAGCCGCGGGATCACTTTGCGAATGGCCGCGGTGACCAGGATGGCGCGGATCTCGAACACTTCGGCAATCTCTTCGGGCGACAGCCACACGACGGACGCGCCGCGATGCGCTTCCATGCGCACCAGGCCTTCGGACTCCAGCTGCAGCAGCGCTTCGCGGACAGGGACGCGGCTGACATGCAGCTCGCTGGCGATTTTGTCCTGGACGAGGTGCGAACCGCCGCGCAAGCGCCCGCTCAGGATGGCGTCGCGCAAGAACTCGAACACCAGCTCTTGCGTCGTTCGGCGCTCACGCACCATGGCTGCGCCGTCCAGCGCGCCGATGCGGAGGTCGTCTGGGCTGGTGGTCGCCACTTTGGGTCTAGAGCGGTCGTCCGGACCCGTCCGGAATCGGCCGGTTGCCAACTATAGCAGCCCCGGGTCGCATTGGAAACGTTCGTTTCGGTCGGGCCTGATTTGGGCCGCATCAGGGAGGTCTCGCGCGCCCGTCGGCCGCCGCGGGCCGCCCCTGGGCCCACCAGCCCCCGCCGCCAC
>DASXRR010000134.1:0-38240 GCA_036506475.1 Chloroflexota bacterium | reverse complement strand
CGGCCATGGCGTGCTCGCGTGCGACGATCTCTTCGGCCGCGCCCAGCACGGCCTCCACCTGAGCAGCGGTCACGAACACCACGCCGCTGCTGTCGGCAATGACCAGGTCGCCCGGTGCCACGGTCAGGCCGCCAAAGCTGACCGGCTCGTTCCAACCGGTCTCGATGACCCGCCCGCGCGCCGTCAACGGAACCGCATACGAGCCGTAGACGGCAAAGTCGTGATCGAACGCCTCGTCGACGTCGCGGCATGCGCCGTCGACGATCACCCCCTCGATCCCCCGCATGCGCGCGCCGAGCGACAGTGTGCCCCCCCAACCAGCCGCGTCGGATCGCCCGCCATTGGCGACCACGATCACGTCGCCCGGTCCCGAGGCGTCGACCGCCGCCGTGCACAGGTGGCGCGGATGCTCGCCACGCGCGGCAATCTCAGCCTTGAGCTGATCGGTGGCCGCTTCGAGGCGCACGGTGACGGCGCGGCCCGCAATGCGCCGCCGAGGACCCAACGGGTTGATGCCCAGGACTACACCTGTCAGTCCCAGACGATCCAGCGCATCCGAGACGGCGCACGCGTCCAGGTGGCGCAATCGCTGGGTCTGGGCGTCGTCGGGCATCGTCTCAGGTCCTCCTCGGTCGAAGTAGGATACCCGCACCAGTTGGAGGGGCGATGCTCAACGTCCAGAACCTGCGCCTGACTTACTCGACCGAACAGGGCACGGTCGAGGCGGTGCGGGGCATCTCGTTTTCCGTCGAACGGGGCAATTTTTACACCTTGCTCGGCCCCTCCGGGTGCGGCAAGACGAGCACGCTGCGCTGCATCGCTGGCCTCGAGAACCCGAGCGCAGGGCACATCGAGATTGGCCCGAGCGTGGTGTACTCGAGCGCCAAACGCACGCTCGTGCCGCCCCACAAGCGCGACATTGGCATGGTCTTCCAGAGTTACGCGATCTGGCCGCACATGACCGTCTACGACAACGTCGCGTTCCCGCTGGTGCACGGTCAAAAGAAGCAGGCGAAGAACTTGATTCGCGAGCGCGTCATGCGCGCGCTGAGCCTGGTCCAGTTGGATGGCCTGGCGCAGCGGCCGGCGCCGCAGCTCTCGGGTGGGCAGCAGCAGCGCGTGGCGCTGGCGCGGGCGATCGCCAACGAGCCGGCGGTACTGCTACTTGACGAACCGCTCAGCAATCTCGACGCCAAGCTGCGCGAAGACATGCGCCACGAGATCAAGGCGTTGGTCAAACGCCTGGAGACGACAACGCTGTACGTGACGCACGACCAGCTCGAAGCGCTGTCGATGTCCGACACGGTGGCTCTGGTTAAGGATGGGGTGATCATCCAGGAGGGCGCGCCGCGCGACGTGTACCTTCAGCCCGCGGACCCGTTCGCAGCGAATTTCCTCGGCCGCACCAATGTGCTCGAAGGGCAGGTGGTGGACGGCGGACTGGTGGAAACGCGCTGGGGTAGCCTGGCGTGTCCGCTGCCTGAGTGGGCCATCCAGGGCACCCAGCTGAGTGTCGGCTTCCGCCCCGAGAGTGTTTCGCTGCTCGATACACGGCCGCTGGCGAAGCACAACGTGCTCGAAGGGACCATCGCCAGCGCCAGCTTCTCGGGCGACGCCGTTGAGTATCAGGTTGATCTTGGGCAGCGGCTGGTGCGCGTCAAAGGCCAGCCGTTTTCGATCCTGGACGAGGGCCAGCGCGTGTTCGTGTCGGTGCCGGGCGAGCGCCTGTACGTGCTGTCCGCATGAGCGCCGTCTTGGTGACCGGTGGGTTTGGCGCCATCGGCTCGTTCGTGCTGCGCCGCCTCGTCGACGACGGCCACCACGTGGTGGTTTTCAGTCGGCACGAAAACTACGCCCTGGTGCCTGACTTGCGCGGACGCGTGACGCACGTCGCAGGCGATGTCCAGGATCGCGACCGACTGTCTAAGGCGGTTCGCGAGCACGGCGTGCGGCGCATCATCCACCTGGCCGCGGCTTTGGGCGGCGTGCTGGAACAGGATCCACAGGTTGGCTATCGCGTGAACGTGCTGGGCAGCCTGAACGTGTTCGACGTCGCGCGCGACCTGTCGCTCGAGCGGGTGGTGTTCACCAGCAGCAAGGCGGTCTACGGTGCCCTACGCGGCTCTTTTTCTGCTCCGACGTTTGAGCCCGTGACCGAGGACCACGTCGGCCAGACCTCGAACGTGTATGGCGCGACCAAGAAGGCGCTCGAAGACGCCGCCTATCACTACCGTCGGCTGTTCGGTCTGGACATCATTGCGCTGCGCCTTGGTTCGACGTTTGGCCCAGGCAAGGGCCGGTCCGGCGCGCACGTTGGCTACCCCGGTCTGAAAAGCCGCATCGTCGACGCCGCCTTGTCCGGCGAGCCCTGCGCTATTCCGTGGGCCGACGTACAGGACGACATCGTCTACAACCGCGACGTCGCCACAGGCGCCGTGCTGGCCTGTTTTGCGCCCGGCAAGCCAGCGCACTGGCAATTCAACATCGCCACCGGCGCGCTCACCTCCGTGCGTGACTACGCCGAAGAAGTCATGCGTGTCGTACCCACGCACCGCCTCACGTTTGACGATACGCCGCGTCCCGCCCCAGGCAACGTAACCGGCATCCTGAGCATCGACCGCGCGCGATCCGAGCTCGGCTACGAGCCCGACTTCCCTGGCGCGAGTGCCGTGTCGGACTACGTAGCCAGCCTACGCAGGGTGCTTCGAGCCGAAACACGCGCCCTGTCGTCGTGAGCGGCTAAAGGTCGAGCGTGCTCTCGGCGAAGATCTCCTCGAGCTTCATGCGCCTGGGCGTCAGACCCTGCTCGTACGAGTACTCGGCCACCGTCTCCAGCACCTTGCGATTCGACTTCACGCCGTAGGGATACGCGTCCACGCTCAGCGCCTTCTGCGCATCGGCCCCCAGCAAACCAAGGTCGAAGTGGGTCGCGGCGAGGTCGCGCATGCGCGCGTTGACCCGCTCTTTGGCCAGTCGGAACGCGTTGAAGATATTGAGCGCCACCCAGGGGTGCCTCTCGTAGATCGAGCGGCGCACGACCATGCCGTGGTTGATCGGGAACAATCCGGTCTTCTGGTAGTAGCGCCGCCCTTCGGCCGCGGGATCCGGAAAGAGCTGCTTGAAGGCCGGATTGCCCTCCAGCCGAATTCGACTGCGATCGACCAGGTTGTTGTCCGTCAGATACAGCAGTGTCGCGTCCAGCCGGCCGTCCGAGAGCATCGCGCCGATACTGTCGTCACCGGGGACGCGGTTGAACTTCACGCCTTGCGGTGGCTTGAAGCCAGTCGCGCCACCATGCGAGCGCTCCTCGGTGCGTTCCATCCACCATTCGAGATCACGCGGCTCGACGCCGAACTCGTGCTTGAGCACGCCGCGCGACCACAGCGCGGCGGTCTGTTGATACTCGGGCACGCCGACACGCTTGCCTTTGAGATCCTCTGGCTTGTCGATGCCGCTGTCGGTGCGCACCCACGCCCACGTGTGGAAGAACCGGCGCGAAGTGAAGATCGGCAGGCCGACCCAGTCGGTATTGCCGTTGGCCATCGCCATGAGCAGTGACGACAGCGACATCTCCGAGACGTCGAACTCTTTGAAGTGCAGTTGGCGCCAGAAAATCTCTGACGGGTGCGCCACCGTGCACGTCAAGTCGATGCCGTCGGGGCTGATCGAGCCGTCGAGCACCGGGCGTGAGCGGTCGTTGGAGCCCATGATCAAGCTGAGCTGGAGCTGCGCCATCCTTCCCCTCCTCGCGGGCGTTTTGGCATCATACCCGCGACCCCGCTCATGACACCTGAGGAATACCTGGCCATCCCGTACGTGCTGGTGGTCGAGTCGATGGAAGGTCCCGACGGCGTATGGTTCCGCCGCGCGCGCTACCCGGAGCTCGGCGTCTCAGCCGACGCCATGTCGCCGCTCGACGCGATCGACAAGCTCGAGGAAGCACGCGTCTCGTTGATCCTGGCTCGTCTGGAGCGAGGCGAGGCGATACCCGTGCCGCGTCAGCCGATCCGCGAGGACCTCTCGGTGCTGGACCGCGAGCGCCTGGGCTTCGCCCGCTGGCTGGTCGAGCAGCGCCGCGTCGGCGACGGCTAACTGTTCTCATTGTCATCCTGAGGGGAGCCCGCGACCCGAAGGATCCGCTTGCCTGGGCGTGCACCTCCGACAAGCGGATCCTTCGCTGCGCTCAGGATGACAGTCGAAGTTCTGGTCGTTGACCGCTGGTATGACTGCTGCCTAGCATGGCTGCGATGGCGCCGGGGGCGCGGCGGCGTGCCGCATCTGGGGCCCTGCTCCTGGCGCTCGGGCTCGGCCTGATCAGCGCTGGTTTGGTGTTGGCCGAAGAACGCCAGTCGCCGCTGCTCCAACTCACCGTCGATCGCGCCCAGGACGTGCGACCGGTCTGGAGTCCGGACGGCCAACACATCGCTTTCCAGAGCGATCGTGCCGGCGGGCAGTACCAGGTCTGGACGATGAACAGCGACGGCAGCAATCCGCTCCAGCTCAGCCACGAAGAGTCGGACGATCGCCACCCAGTGTGGAGCCCGGATGGCTCGCAGCTCGCATTCGACGCGGGGACCGCCAACTTGCGCGAGATCTGGCTCATGAACGCCGATGGCTCGAATCGTCGCCAGATCACGCGTTTGGACGCGTTTGCCAGCTTCCCCAGCTGGAGCGCTGACGGTCGCGAGCTGGCGTTCTATACGTACAAGCTGGGTGTGACCGACCTGTGGATGGTCGACGCCGCGGGCTCGGGCCCGCGGCAGCTCACCAGAGGCCTGGCCGACGAACGTAAGTCGAACTGCACCAACGCCTGTCATCGGCCAGCGTGGTCGCCGGACGGCAGCACGATTGCGATCTCCGGTGGCGACCATCGGACGATCTGGACCGTCGACGTCAACACCACGGCGATGACCCAGGTCACCGACGGCGTCGAACACACCCATTTCCCGTGGTACCTGCCCGATGGGCGGTTGGCCTGGGTCGTCGAGTACATCCAGCAGGGCGGGGCGGCCTATACCGATGTCGTCGCCGCCGACCCCGTGCACCCGGCCACGACTGAGCGCCTGCTGCAGCAGGTTAGTGTCCAGGGTCCGTATGAGATCAGCTCGGACGGCAAGCGGGTGCTGTTCCACTCGCCGCGGGCGGGCAATTTCGACATCTACGTCGCCGATACGGGCGCTACGGGTGGCCTAGAGGCGCTGCAGACCTCACGTTCGACCGCCGACGTCGCCGCCGGTGTCCCGACCCCCGTCCCCGAACCTGCCCTATCGTCTTCCCGAGCGGTCGTCGCTATCGAACCAGCCGGCGCAGCCGGTGCAGCCCACCCGCTGCCGGTCTCGGCCGCCGCGAATGTCGCGCAGCCCGTCGCCGAGGCGCCGCCGAACCCCATCCTGGCCACCGCAATCGCCGGCCTGGTCCTGCTAGGCGCCGCCGCCGTGCTCATCACCACCCTCCAGTTCGCCCGCCGACGCTAAGCGAATCGCCCACGGCTGAATCTCAGTATGGTCGGGGCGGGCGGACTCGAACCGCCGACCTCTTGTCCCCCAGACAAGCGCGCTAACCGGGCTGCGCCACGCCCCGAATCGACCGGCACTAGGATACCCGTGGCGTGACGGCTGACGCCAGGTAGCTACCTGAGGAGTTCCTGGATAAGGTGCGCCACGCGAGTTGGTTGTTCGATGTGAATGTGGTGGCTGCCTGCGATGTACTCGACGCGGGCGTGCGGGATGTGCTCGGCGTAGGCCAGTTTTTGCGCCTGGCGCCTGGCGTTGGAGCTCGTGGCTACGAGTAACAGCGTGGGGACAGTGATGTTCGCGAGCATGGAGCGAATATCGAGCGAGCGGGCGGCGCGCAGCTCGTCCAGGACCGCGGGTGGCATCTTACCCACAAGTGATCCGTCATTCTGCTGGGCGTAGCCGAACAGGAAGGTGCGTTCACGGTCGGCGTTCCACACCGCCTGCGGGTCACGTGCCTGAGCAAACGACAGCGCCGCGGCTCGTGAGGCAAAGGGGCCGAGGGCGTCGCGGACGGGGCCGTAAAAGGCACTGACGTCTGAGTCGGAGTCGAAGATCAGGCGGGCGGGGTCGATCAGCACCAGGTGGCTGACCAGCGCTGGCCAGCGGGCGGCGATATAGGCCGCTTGCCAGCCGCCACGCGAATGGCCAACCAACACCATCGGCAAACCAGAACCAAGCTCGGCGTGAATCGCCAGGACGTCCAGTGCGAAGTCCTCGGCGGAGTAGCCAACAGCAGGTTTGTCGCTGTCGCCACCACCGCGTTGATCGACGCCGATCAGGCGAAACGAGACATCCAGCACTGAAGCGAGGGCGCCGAAGCTCCAGGCGTTGCCGCCGACACCATGCAGCATCACGCACAGTGGCGCCCCGGGCGGGCCGCCCCAGTCGAGCAGGTGCAGCCGCACCCCCTCATGTCCGTCGACGAAGAGATCCGCGGGCGTCGCGGTTTGGCGATCAGTAGCCACGGTCCAACTCCCAACCCCGCGACCAGGATACGCGCGGGCATGACCTGGCCGTGCCAGGCGCCTGGTCAGGCGGTGCCAGGACGGCGATGCTCGGCCTGCACGAGGTCCCAGAACGAGCGGTACCGCCGCGCGCCAGGCAGCCACGGCGCCACGAACAGCGCTTCCCACTCACCGTCCTCGGTAACAACGCGCGGTGATAGCAGAAGAATGCCGTCGCCCATGTCGCTCACCTCGAGCCCGGCGTGCACCACATCCAGCCGGAACGCGGCCGAATCCTGGCCCGGTCCGTATGCGAAGTACTCCGCGTCACTGACCGGCGGCAGCTGTGCCGAGAACAGCGCATCGGCTTCGACCAGCTCGGGGCGGCGAACGGCGTACCACTCCAGGTCCGCGGCTGGCCAGAGCTGATAGATGAACGGCGTGAGCGTCCGCCAGCCGTTGCTGAAGGCCAGGAACTCGCGATACGACGGCGGCAACGCGGCACCGAGCCGCTCCTCAGCGGCCTCGAGCGACGACTCGCTTGCCCCCGGATAGCCCAGCCAGCCCGCGGCACGCACCGCGGGCTCCTCGTACTGATCGATCTCGGGCCAGGCCAGAATGGACCGGTTGACCTCGCGCATCAGCTCGGCCCAGTCGTACTGCGCCATGAGCCTACGGGAAGGCGAGCCCCGCGAAGTAGTCGAACATCATCATCGGCCGCCCGAAATACGGCTGGAAGCGTCGATAGAACGCCGACAGCAGCGTACCCTGGGCGCTCTGCTCGCCGGGCGGTACGGCCGCCGTCGATGCGCCTGCGCCGCCCTGGAACGTCGAGGCATACGGATACTCGTCGCAGCTCAACGGACGATATTGGCGTACCTTCCACGGCGGACACGCCGCCGCCCGATTCAGATCGCGCAGCGGATTGCCCGGTCCGACGTACACCAGCAGCATCGGCCAGCCCTGATCTTGTGCGGTTTGTATGTGCGCCGCGATGTTGGGTAGGCCCTCGGTCTTCTGCAGCGGCAGATAGCAGTTCGGTGGAATAGTCCGCTCGAGCATCAACAGGCCCTCTTTATCCTTCGCCAGGGCCATGACGACCGATGCGGCGCGCTCATACAGGCATACGATCGCGGCCGAAAGGGCGATGATCGCGGCGATCTGGCGCAGCGAGATGAACTCGATGGTCATCGGGTACTCGATTGCTATGGCATTGCCTGACGGGTCGGTGAACGACGTCGGGTTGTTGTGCGCATAGACGTACCGATTCAGCTCGACGGGATTCGAAACATCCAGACCGGCCGTGTCGCGGCTCAGGAAGCGTCCAAGCCCTGGCTGGGCATACCGAGCGCGCAGGTACAGCAGATTCGAACCTGGATCGGTCTGCTGCCCAGCGAAGCCAAAAGAGTTCGCAGTAGATCCTGAGCGGCTCAGCACACCCCCAAAGGCGTCGTAGGCGTACTGATCGGTGACCGCGCCGCCAGTGTCAGTGAGCCCGCGCACGCTGCCCAGTGCATCGTTCATGTAGTAGCTCGTCGTGGCGCCGCGCGTCTGCGCCAGGCGCTCCCCGCTCGGCGTCAAGAGGTACGACGCCAGCGCGAGGCCGCCGCCGTCGGTCTCGAGCGCCACGTCGCCGAAGGGCGTGCTTTCGTCCCAGAGCGCGTTGGTGACCGACGGACCGATGGTCTGCCGGACGCGCCGGCCATCGGCATCGTACACGTTGGCGACGTTGGAGCCGTCGGGCAGCGTCAGGCCAACCAGGCGATCGGCTGCGTCCCAGCGGTAGGCGGTCTGACCGGTCGGCGCGTTGGCCGAGGTCAGATTGCCCCGTCCGTCGTAAGCGAAGGTCGTCGTTGCCCCGCCCGTGACGGAGCTCGTTAGCTGATCCAGTTGGTTATAGGCATAGCTCGTCGTCTGACCGCTCACTGTTTGTGAGAGCCGATTGCCCGCGCGGTCGTACGTGAAGCTGGTTTGCGTGACCGGTCCGCCCAGCGGCCGGCGCTCCTCGCTGGTCAGTCGCGACGCGTCGTCGAAGTTCCAGGTGGTAACCGTCCCGTCGGCCTCGTCCAGCCGGCGGCGGTTGCCGAGCGGGTCGAGGATGTAGTCGTACAAGGCAACTACCGTCGGCCCCCGGCGATAGCCAATGCTGGTCACGCGGTTGCGGTTGTCGTAGCGATAGTCGACGCTCAGACCGTTCGGCAGGCTGACGCCGATGCGATTGCCGGCCGCGTCGAAGCTTGCACTGGCAGTTCCCACACCCGCCCGGGCGACGGACGTGAGGCGCCCGCCGACGTCGTAACCGAACGTCGTCGTCCCGGCCGGGCTGGTCAGGCTCGTGCGCTGATCCGCGGCGTCGTACGCGTAGTCCAACCGCTGCCCCGTGGGATTCGTCACATGGGTCAGCCGGTTGCGATTGTCGTACCCGTAACTGGTGCTGCCGCGCCCGTCGGTCACACTCTGCCGCAGGCCCGTCGACGTATAGGCGTAGCTGACCGACTGACCGTCGAAACGAGTGGCCGACACCAGCCGATTCAGCCCGTCGTAGGTGAACGTATTCGTGTTGCCATCGGCGAGCCGTTGGCTGGTCAGATTGCCCACGCCGTCGTAGGCGTACGCCTCGAACGAGCTATCGGTCCACGTCTTGCGCACCACCTGGTTGCGCGCGTCGACGATGAAGCTGGTCTGGTGGCCATTGGCGTCGGTCACGCCGATCAGATTGCCCGCCGCGTCGTACGCGTAGCTCACGGCTTGGCTGAGCGGATCGGTCACCGACGTCAGACGGCCCGCGGCATCGTAGACGAAGTGGGTGACTTTGCCTGCCTCGTCGGTGCGCGTGAGCACATGGCCGAGCGCGTCGTACGTAGCCGACACTCGCGTGCCGTCGGCGTAGCTAATCTCGGTCACGTTGCCACGCGCGTCGTACGTATAGCGCGTAGCGTGCAACGCGGTTGGATCGGTCACGCTGCTGTTCCGCCCGGCGTCGTCGTACGCATAGGTGGTGGTCAGGTTCAGCGCATCGGTGCTGGTCAGCACATGGCCGCCTGCGTCGTAGGTGAAGCGCGTGGTTCGCCCGAGTGGGTCGACCTGCGTCAGCTTGTGACCCGCTGCGTCGTACGTGAACTGGGTGGTGCCCGCGTCAGCAGTGCCGTCGGCGACCGTCATGCTGATGAGTTGGCCGGCGACGTCGTATGCGTAGCGCGTGACGTGTCCGGCCTGATCGGTTGTGGTGACCGGCTTGTCGCGGAAGTCGTACGTGGACGAGGTCGATGTGCCATCCGGGAAGCTGGTTTGCGTCAGGCGGTTGCCAGCGTCATAGGTAAACGTGGTGCGTCGATTGGCCGCGTCGATGTGTGCCGTCAGGTTGCCGCTCGGGTCGTACTCGTAGCGGGTGATGTTGTTTTGCGGGTCCCTGAGCGTGGTAAGCCGCCCCAGCGCATCGTAGCCATAGGTGGTGGTCTGGTTATTCGGGTCGGTGCGGGTCAGCATGCGGCCCAGGTCGTCGTAGGTCATGCGCGTGGTGTGGCCGAGCGGGTCGGACTCGGTCAGCGGCAGACCGGCCACGTCGTACGTAAACGAGGTAGTGTTGCCCGCCCCGTCGGTGCGCGCGTCGAGGTTGCCCCGACTGTCCCAATGCAGCGTGGCGAGCGTGCCCAGCGGATCGGTGAGACCGGTGGGCGGACCGCTGGCGCCATACGTCCATGTCACCGTCTGACCGAGTGGGTTGGTCATCGACAGCGGTGCGCCGATCGTCGAGAACGTCGAACGCGAGATCTTGCCCAAGGGATCGGTCACCGTGGCCGGATTGCCGTGCGCGTCGTAGGTGCGTGTCGTGGTGTGGTTGAGCGGGTCCGTCTGGGTGAGCAGGTTGTGCGCGCTGTCGTAGGTTGAGGTTGTCACTCGGCCAAGCGGATCGGTCACTCGGACGATGTTGCCCGCACTGTCGGACTGGTTCGCGACCACGCCCGTATCGGGCTGAGTAATCGTCGTTGTGTTGGTGCTCAGGTTGTACGCGTAGCTGGTCGTCGCGCCGGTCGGGCTGGTGTCGCTCTGCAGCCGACCATCCGAGTAGTACGTCGCCGATGCGCGATTGCCGCGCGCGTCCTGCGCGCCAGTGAGCAGGTGGTTGGCGTCGTAGCTGTAGGAGACCGGCGTGGCGATGCCCGGCAGCGTGACCCCGACCAGGTTGCCGGCCGCGTCGTAGGCGTAGTGATAGACGCCGCCATTCGGGTCGGTGATGTCGGTGATGCGCTCCTCACTGTCGCGCGTGAAGCGCACGTTGATGCCGCCGACGCTGCTGGTGATACCGCTCCGCGTGAACGTGAGCACATTGCCCGAGGTGTCCTTGATCGTCCGCAGCGATCCGTCGGCGTCCATGGTGAACACGCGGCCATATGGATCGGTATAGACGTACGTGGTGGGCTCGAAGTCGAGGCCCGGGAAGCAGAAGTAGCGCCCGCCGGAGACCACCACCAGGCCGCAGCCATCCGAAGTGAGCGTGCCGAACACGCCCGGCTCGGGCATATAGCGCGGCGTCAGCAGGAAGCCGAAGATGCCGCCTACCGAAGCGGGCGTGAATGAAAACGTCGTGCGCCGACCATTGGGCAGCGTGAGCGTGACGTTCTTCAGCGGATCGGTGTCGACGCGCGGGCGACCGATGCTCAGCTTCCAGCCGTTGCCAAAGTCGCCGACAGTGTTGCGCTCGAGGCTGTCGTAGCTCCGCCCAACGGTGATCGGCATGCCGCTGACGGGCAGGGTCAGATCGGTGATGTTGAACGTGACTCGGCCCGGTTTGTTCTCACCCGTGACCGTGATCAGCGTGCCGCTGGCGAGCTGCGTCCCGCTGGCATTGCGGCCGACGAGACGCACAATGTACGAGCCGTTGGCCAGCGTGGTCGTATCCAGGGTGGCCAGTGTCGCCCCGCTGCCGCCCGAAACGCCCGTGGCGAGCACGGTCGCTATGTTCGGGTTGCTGGCCGGCCAGTAGTCGACCGTGGCGTTGGTGACACTCTGTCCTGCGCCGACGGTGATGGGCACCTGACCGCTGACTCGGCTGCCGTTGGCCGGCGCACCCAGCCAGCCGGGCACGGCAAGTGGTCCCGATTGGCCCGTCGTCGTCGTCACCGTCGACGAGGTCCAGATCACATTCAACTGATTCGAGTGGATCGGCAGATTGCTGATGAACGCGACGGCCTGGACCAGGTCCGTTCCTGGATTCGTGGCCGTGTACGTCAGTGTCGTGCGACCGCTGCTGTCGGTTGTGCCGCTCACCTCCTGGGCGTTCGGACCGGTCACCGTGAGCGTGATCGGCAGGTTCTGCAGCGCCACACCCGAGGCATCGACGGCGAGCAGGTTGAACGCCGCGTGGCCACTGCTGGGCGCCGATGCCGAGCTGAGCGTGAGCGACCCGGTCGGCGGCACGCCGTGGTTGCCGGTCGGCGTGCTCGTGGTCATCGTGATGGACAGCTGGCCAGAGCAGCACTCGGTGTAGTCGAGCTCGTACGAATACGTGCCCGGCGCCGGGTAATGGACGACGATCGTGTTGGCGACGGGTGCGGTCGGTCCGTTGAAGTCGCCCATCCAGGGCAGGTTTTCGAACGGCGTCAGCCGATTGGCGGGTGGGTTGCGGGCAGCACCACTGACCCGTGTCGCGCCGCCGCCGACGCCGAAGATGAAGCCGTCGTCGCTGTAGAAGTTGTATTGCACGTCGCCCGCCGCGGCGATCGTGAACTGGCCAGTGAAGACGGCCGAGAAGGCGCCCAGTGCTGCTGAGCCGGCCTGGAAACCATTGCCCTGGGCGACGATCGTGCCGGTGAAGTTGCCGTTCAGGTCGGTCGTCACATCGGTGAATGGGCGGGTGAATTCGTTCACGCCTGAGGTGTTGCCAGGCACGGTACCGCTCGGCGGGTTGAAGTTGATCACGGGCACGGCCATCGTGAAGGCTGGCGTTGCGCTCGGTGGCGTATTGAAGAAGCCCGAGTTGTCCGCCTGGAAAAAGCGTGCCCAGACAGTTGACGTACTGACCAGCTGGATAGGCCGCACCCAGTCCACGGTCGCGGTGTTGGACATGACGGTGATCGCACCCGCGGTCGCGCTGGCCGTCACGTTGTCGGTGCCATTGGAGGCGCCGCTGTAAGTGAACGATGCCTGGCCGAGTGCGTCGGTCATGGCGCTGGCCGTGGTCGCATTGGGGCCGCTCACCATGAAGCTGATGGGTTGACTCGCTATCGGGCCGCCGCTTGCATTCAACAGCGTTGCCGTCAGTGTCTGGTTCGTGGTGACCACGTTCGGACCCGAATGCGCCGGACTGAGCGCGAGCGAGGCGCCCTGAAGCACGGGCACCTGGGTCGGTGTGCTGGTCGGCGTCGCGGTATTGGTCGGCGTTGCCGTGCTGGTCGCGGTCGGCGTGGCCGTGGCTGTCGCGGTCGGTGTCGGTGTCGGCGTGGACGTCGAGGTCGGCGTGGACGTCGCGGTCGCATCGCCGCACGGGGTCGCGATCGGGACCAACGCGCTCATCGTCGAGGGCTGAGCGTGCCGATCGATCGACCAGCCAGCGGCGCCTTTCAGAGTTGCCGTGTGTCCACCGGCGGCATCATGCGCGATTGCCCCACAGCCCTCGTCGAGCAGCCAATTGGCGACCAGGCCTGGCATGGGCGAGCTGAATTGGGCGAGGTAGGTCGTGCGAATGTCCGTGGCTGTACGCGCCACGCTCCAGATACGCACGTCGTCGATGCGACCCTGGAAGTACTTGCCACTGGCGGGCCCATTGCGTCCGATTTGCACCGGCAGGACATTGCCCTGGCTGCGTCCGCTGATCACGCCCTGCGCAACCTGAGCGCCGTCCAGGAACAGCACGACCGCGCCGCTCGCGGCGTTGAACGTGCTCGCCGCGTGGTGCCACTGCGCAGGGTCAACACCTGCCGACCACAGGTCGTAATTCAACGTGTAATCGGTCCACGCGCCACGGATGCCGACCTGCAGCCGTTTGAAGCCGACCGACAGCGAGTATGGGGCCTCACCATTGACGGCACGATCGCCCTTGTTGATCAGCGGCAGGTAGTCATGATTGAAACCGAGCGGACTCTCGTCTCGGAACCAGGCTTCGATCGTCCAATTGCCAGTCAGGTTGAGCTCAGGGGCGCTCGCGGCCTCGCCGAACGCGGTCTGACCATCGAGCGCGATGGTGTGCTCGTCGACGGGCAGCGTCTGAGCCTGCGCGACGGTTACCTCGGCCGGCGGCCACGAGCTGACCAGTTGGCCGACGGCGAGCAGGATGGTAAGCAGGACAAGCAGTTGCGGACGAGCGCGACGTAGCACGGGACCTCCGCCCGGCGACCGCGGCAGCCGCTCAGAGCGGGACCGAGAGAACCATGCCCACGGTTGAGGGTCGGTTGCGCCGCGGTTCACGAATGGTTTTCGGGGCGACTGCCGACACCGTGTAGGATGGCCACTGGCATGCCCATGGGCGCCACTTTGCGCTGCGCGTGGCGCTGACCGGCGGCATCGCCCGACGCGGCGGCTGGGCGGCGGTCGCGCTGCTCGGGATCGGGACGTTCATCGTCGGCACCTCGGAGTTGGTGATCTCGGGCATCCTGCCCGTGATCGCGGACGACGTGCACGTCTCGATTGCCTCGGCGGGCAACCTGGTTACCGCCTATGCGCTCAGTTTCGCGATCGCCACACCGCTCGTCGCACTAACGATCGGCCAGCAGGCGCGCAAGCCGCTGCTTATGGCCTGCATGGCCATCTTCGCCGCGGCCAATGTTCTGGCGACGATTGCGCCTGGGTTCGTCGCGCTCATGGGCGCCCGAATCCTCGCCGCGGCGGCGGCGGGTGTGTTCGAGGTCGTCGCCACGGCGGCCGCTGCTAGCCTGGTGCCCGAGCACCAGCGAGGACGAGCCATCGCGCTCATCGTCAGCGGCTTCTCGGTTGCGCTCCTGGTCGGGGTGCCGCTGGGCACGCTGGTCGGCCTGACCTGGGGCTGGCGCACCGTCTTCATGGCCTTATTCGTGGCCGGCGCACTCGCGACACTGGGCACCACGCTGCTCATCCCGCCCATCGCGCGCGACCCAAAACGGCACGAACAGGAGTCGCCCCGACAACTGCTCAAACGTCGCGCAGTGCTCGGCTCGCTCAGCTCCACAGCGCTGGCCTTCCTGGGCGTGTACATCACGGCGACCTACCTTGCGCCGTTTCTCGAAGACATCACCGGTCTGCCGGCCGAAGCCGTGGCCGGCGTCCTGCTGCTACTCGGGCTGGGCTCGGTGCTGGGCAACGCCATTGGCGGCCACGCCTCGGATTCCTGGGGCACGGCGCCGACACTGCTGGCCAGTGGCGTGGTCATGACCCTCGGGCTGGGCGGGGTGTCGCTCCTCGGCGCCGTCCCCTGGGCGACCATTGCAGCATTTGCATTGTTCGGCACGGCCACGGGCGTGTTCGTGCCGACGCAGCAGGCGCGCATCGTCGCGCTCGCGCCGGCTGCGCCCGAGTTTGCCCTGGCGGTCAACCTGGCCGCGTTGAATGTCGGCATCTCGCTCGGCGCGGCGATCGGCAGCGTGATCGTCGATCGCGGTGGCCTGGCGCTCGTTGGTTACGGCGGAGCTGTCGTCGTTGCGCTAGCGGTGGCAGTCGTCGCCGGTACAACATCCCGAGCATGAATGCGTCTGGTGTGCTGCATCGACCGCGCGTGCTGTTCGGGTCGACACTGGGCTGGCGTCAAGCGCTCGGCGAGCGACTGCGCGGGCAGGGCTGCGAGGTGCTCGACGTCGATGGCCGCGATCGTGAGCAGCTGCTCGCCGCGCTCGGCGATGTGGATATCATGCTCTGCTCACCGCAGCAGGGCTTCGTCTTCGACGCCGAGCTGATTGCCGCGGCGCCCAGACTGCGCGCGGTCAACAGCCTGGTTATTGGGCTGGAGACTATTGACGTCGAGGCGTGCACGGCGGCGGGCGTGCTGGTGGCCAATGGCGCGATCGAGGAGAACTTCCTGGGCGTGGCCGAGGCGACGGTCATGCTCATCCTGGCGCTGGGCCTGGACTTCAAAGCGAAAGAACGCGCCATGCGCGCCACCGGCAGCCGTCCGTTGTCCACACGCGCAGTGCTGTTACGGGAGCGGACGGTCGGCCTGATCGGCATTGGCCGGATCGGGCGCGCCGTTGTCGAGCGACTGCGCGGGTTCAACGTACGCATCCAGGCCTATGATCCGTTCGTCAGCACCGCGCCCGCTGGCGTCGCGTTGGTCAGCCTGGACGATCTGCTCCGAGACAGCGACATCGTGTCGGTGCATGTGATGCTCACGCCGCAGACGCGCGGACTGCTCGGCGCACGCGAGCTGGCAATGATGAAGCCGAGCGCCTATTTGATCAACACCTCGCGGGGGCACATCGTCGACGAGGCAGCACTGGCGGCTGCACTCAACGATGGGCGACTCGCCGCGGCGGCCATCGACACCTTTGCCCAGGAGCCCACGCCGCTCGACAATCCGTTGTTCGAGGTCGACCCCGACAAGCTCATTCTGACTGGCCACTGCATCGCCCACAGCGCGCGCATTCCCAGCCTGCTGATGGATGCCGCCGAAGAGAACGTGCTGCGCGAAGCCAGCGCCGAGGTGCCCGAATACATCGTCAACACACAGGTCATCCCCGCCTGGCACGCGCGCCTCAGCCGCCTCGCGCCCGCGCGCACCTAGGCGAAGACGATGGTCTTGTTGCCGTGCAGCAGCACGCGGTCTTCGACGTGCCAGGTGACGGCGCGGGCCAGGACCACGCGTTCGATGTAGCGGCCCAGGCGGCGCAGGTCGTCGGGCGCGTGTCTGTGGTCGACGCGGCGCACGTCCTGCTCGATGATCGGGCCCGCGTCGAGCTCTTCGCTGACGTAATGCGCGGTCGCGCCGATCAGCTTGACGCCGCGGACATAGGCGGCTTCGTACGGGTTGGCGCCGACGAAGGCGGGCAGAAAGCTGTGGTGGATGTTGATGATCGCAGCTGGATAGCGCGCCAGAAAATCGTTGCTCAAGACCTGCATGTAGCGCGCGAGCACGATCGTGTCGACGCCATACTGCTCGAGCAGACGCAGCTCATCTGCTTCGGCGGCGGGCTTGAGCTCGGCGGACACAGGTACGTGGTGGAATGGAATGCCTGCGTCGTGGACCAGCGTCGCGTTGTTGGTGTGGTTGGAGATCACGCACACGATGTCGGCGCGCAAGTCGCCCGCGGCGCGCTGCCACAACAGCTCCAGCAGGGCGTGGTTCTGGCGGGAGACGAAGATCGCCACGCGTTTGGGCCGGGACGCGTACGACAGGCGCCAGTCCATGCCAAAACGGCCCGCAACGACTTTGAACTCGTGCTCGAGCGAGGCATCGAGCCCGCGCAAGCTGAACTCGATGCGCATGAAGAACGTGCCTTCGCCGCGCTCGGTCGAATGCTGGTCAGAGTGGATGATGTTGGCGCCGTGCTCGAACAGGAACTCCGAGACGGCGGCGACGATGCCGGGCCGATCCGGACACGAAATCAGCAGACGGGCGATATCTGGGGAATGAGGAGGGCGGAGTGAGGAGTGGGGGTGGGGTTGTCCCTCACTCCCCGCTCCCCGCTCCTCACTCCCCGAGCTCACCGAGCCGGTGTAGCGACCTGGGCGCCGCCGGCGGCGCGCAGCTCGTCGATCTTGTTCGTGCGCTCCCACGGCACGTCCAGGTCGGTCCGACCGAAGTGCCCGTAGGCCGCCGTCTGGCGGAAGATCGGCTTGCGCAGGTCGAGCGCGCGCATGATCGCCGCCGGGCGTAGGTCGAACGTCTCGGCGATCGCGCGCGAGATCTGCTCGATCGGAATGGTCTCCGTGCCGAACGTCTCGACGGCAATGTTCACCGGCCGCGCCACACCAATGGCATACGCGAGCTGTACCTCGCAGCGCGAAGCCAGGCCGGCCGCGACCACGTTCTTGGCCACCCAGCGCGCGGCATACGCCGCCGAGCGATCGACCTTGGTCGGATCCTTGCCGCTGAAGGCACCGCCCCCATGGCGAGCGATACCGCCGTACGAATCGACGATGATCTTGCGTCCAGTCAGACCCGAGTCGCCGAAGGGCCCGCCGACCACAAACCGGCCAGTCGGGTTGATCAGGTAGCGCGTCTCCTGGTCCAACAGGTGGGCCGGCACAACCGGCGTCACCACGTGCTCGCGCAGCGCGAGGTTGATCTCTTCCTGCTCGACCTCGGGCGCGTGCTGGGTGCTGATGACGATCGTGTCGACGCGCACTGGGCGACCGTAGTGGTACTCGACCGTGACCTGGGCCTTGCCGTCGGGCCGCAGCCACGGCAGCGTGCCGTTCTTGCGTACTTCAGCCAGACGGCGGCACAGGCGATGGGCTAGCGCGATGGTCATCGGCATCAACTCGGGCGTCTCGTCGCACGCGAAGCCGTACATCATGCCCTGGTCGCCGGCCCCCGTGTCGAGGTCGTCCTCGAGGTCGCCCTCCTTGGCTTCGAGCGACTTGTCGACGCCCAGCGCAATGTCGGCGGACTGACGCGACAGCACAACCTGAATGTCAGCATTTGCGAGATCGAAGCCATACTCGGCCTTGGTGTAGCCAATTTCGGTCAGCGTCTGGCGCACGAGCTCGCGCGCGGTCTCCTCGGGCACGGTCGGCGTGACTTCGCCGAACACCGCCGCCCAGCTGCGGGTCTCGTCGCTCTTGATGCCCGCCTCGCACGCGACGCGCGCCATGGGACTCTGGCGCAGCGCCCAGTCGAGCACGGCATCCGAGATCTGGTCACACACCTTGTCGGGGTGGCCTTCGGTGACGCTCTCGCTGGTCAGCAGCAGGTGCGGGCTACTCTGGAAGGTCGATGTCATGGCGATCCTTTCTTATTCGGGGGGCTCGGCGTGGCCGAGCACGTCTTGACGTACGCGGGCGGTGCCCTGGCTCATGGCTTCGAGTTTGGCGCGCGCCACGTCGGGCGGCACGTGCCGCAAGCCGCAATCGGGGTTGACCGTCAAACGGTCGGCTGGCAACACCTGCAGCGCGCGTTTGATGCGCGAGGCGACCAGATCGGGCGGTTCGAGGCTCATGCTCTTGACGTCGATGACACCCAGGCCGAGCAGGAAGGGCGTCGGATAGCGCCGGAACAGCTCGAGATCGTCATAACCCTTGCGCGCGAACTCCAGGACGAGCTGGTCGATGCGCGCCTCGAGGATGGCCGGGAACAGGAAGTCGTAGTTGCCTTCCCAGACGGGCCTCGAGTAGCGGTTGCCGTAGCACACGTGGACGGCTTTGACCGGCCCTTCGACGCCCTCATAGACCGTGTTGATCGCACGCACGGCCAGCTCCACCTGCTCGGGGTAGCCGGCCAGGAATGGCTCGTCGACTTGCAGCACCGCCGCACCTGCCTGCGCCAATGCCCGCGCCTCACGATTCAGCACGTGCGCAAAGGCCATGACCAGGTCTGACGGGTCGCCGTACGCCTCATTCTTTACGCGCCTGGACAGTGAGAACGGACCGGTGATCGAAAACTTGACGGGCCGATCGGTGTAGTCGCGGGTAAAGCACAGATCGTCGGCGAGATTGAGCGAGGCGCTCGCGTCGTCGATGGGCAGGGGGTTGCGCACGTAGGCGTCGTAGTAGTCGTAGTAATAGGTCTTGGCCCGGTGTGGGATCTCGACACCGGGGATACGCGCCAGCAAGTAGTCGACGTCGTTGTCGCGCCTGAGCTCGCCGTCCGAGACCACGTCGACACCGGCACGCTCCTGGTCTTTGAGCGCCGCTTTGATAGCCACCTCGTGGATCTCTTGCAGATACGCCCCGCTAATGCGCCGCTGGTAGTAGTCGGTCTTGAGCCGTTCGAGCCACTCGGGCACGGAGTACGAGCCGACCACTGACGTGGCCAGGAGGGTCTTGGCCGGCGTCGCGGCCACAGTCTCACGGCGGGCGCGCGTTGCGCTCTTCGGCATGCGTTTAGTCGCGCGACCGGGCGGTCATCGTCAGCACGTTCGCGCCGGTGCGGTGGGCGAACGGCTGAAAGGCCACGTCGAACCCGCGGCGCGAGCCAATCGCGGCCAGAAGTGGGCCGTTGACCCAGTTCACGACGGACCCGTCGTACTTGCCTGGGCCTCGGAAATTGTTGGTGTACTGCAAGATATCGGTGACGAATAGATCATGACACTGGAGCACGCCCAGCGGATGGAGGAGCGGTAAAGTATCGGTAAAGGAAGCGGCGGCGCCGTTACTTACGTGCATGCGCACGTCGCCCGCCGAGAGCGCAATCGGCCGCAGCAGCTCGCCGCTCACCCCTGGCGCGACGTCGTAGGTGTCCAGGGCTTCGAGCGGAATGTAACGCTCGTCGAGCCGAAGGGCGTCCCACACCGCGCGCCAGAAGGCCACGGCGTCGCCAGGCTTGGCAAAGCGATCCGAGAGTGCCTCGGCCAGGAGTTCGGGCCCTAGCCGCAGAAGCCGGCCGACCAGCTCCGGCAAATCATCGGGGCTGACACCTGAAAAACCCGCGGCGATCTGCTCAGCTGCATCCCGCGGCACGGTGGCCCGCACCTGCACCTGGTACAGGTGCCCGCCAATGCGCGCGATCTCGTCCGTTGGCAAGTTGTCGTACACATTCGAGATGTAGACCAGGAACGCCTTGTAGCGCAGAAAGCCCAAGGTCTCGGTGGGCCGCATCGCGTCGAGCACCAGCGAGCTGACTTTCTCGCCGTGCTGCGCGACCGCCTTGCGTGCCAGCTCGAGCACATGCGGCGAGTAGTCGCCCATCAGGTAGTGCAACCGCCTGTAATACTCACGACCCATCTCGGCGTCGAGGTGACGGAACTCGTCCAGCCACACCCGCGCTTGATTGCCGTTGCCAACGCCCAGCTCCAGCACGTGCAGCTCTTCGGGCAGCGCACGTCGAGCCGCCAGACGGTCCCAGACCGCGAACAACTCCAGGATCAGCTCGCGCGCCGCGGCAACGTTGCGGGCATCGCTCTCGCCACCAGGCAGCGCCTGCTCGTAGCTGCGCCCGGTCGACTGTTCCCAGAGGGACAGCGCCTTCCAGTACAGTGCGTTGAAGCCCCAGATCACGCTGCGCGTGCCCGGACCCCACGGCTCCAGCGCAACCCGCTTCGACCCATTCGCGCCGGACAGGACCTCGCGCAGGTTTTCGTCGAGCCCTTCACCCGCGCGTCGCAAGTCGATCGCGATTTCCCACGCTGCTCGCTCACCCTCCGCACTACCACCGTTTCGACTCACCCGTGCCGCCTCGAGCGGCCACGGCTCGACGAGTCGCAGACCGACCGCATCGCGGAAGTTCTGCTTGTACTGGATCCAATCGCACACCACGCGCAGCCGGCTCAGATCCACCGTTGGCGCATCCCGACCGGCATGCAGGACGGACGTCAGGACTGGCGCGGCATCGACGGCCTTTGGTCCGCGCAAACGTTCGTCCGGCGTCCGCAGCTCGATGTACATCAGTGCTTGCCCGCGACCGGGCGCCGGCTGAGCCCGGCGCGCTCCAGGATCTCGGGAATCGCGTCCTCCCAGCCGAAAGCCATCACATGCACCCCCGCGACGCCGGGGATCTCTTTGACCTGCTGGATGACTTCGGCGCACAGCGCGATACCCTCGGCCTGGACACGCTCCGAAGGTACCCCTTTCAGGCGCTCGACCACGTTGTCGGGCACGTACATGCCAGGCACCTCGCGACGCATGTGCTCCAACGCCCGCAGCGACTTCACCGGGCCGACGCCGGCCAAGATCCAGCATTTCCGATCGAGCCCCAGATCGCGCACCTGCTCCATCCATTTGGCGAAGATCGGCACGTCGAAGATGAACTGCGTCTGCACGAACTGCGCGCCCGCGGCGACCTTCTTGCCCAGGCGTTCGGCGCGGAACCTCTGGGGCGGGGCAAACGGATTCTCGACGGCGCCGATGAGCCACGACGGCGGCTGCTTCATCTCGCGTCCGCTCAAAAGGCGGTGCTGGTCGCGCATCGTGCGCGCGGCCCACACAAGCTGGATCGAGTCCATATCGAAGACCGGTTTCGCGTCGGGCTGATCGCCGAACCGCGGGTGATCGCCAGTCAACAACAGCACGTTGGGAATCCCCACTGCTGATGCGCCGAGCAAGTCGGCCTGCAGGGCGATGCGATTGCGATCGCGGCACTGCAGCTGCATGACGGGCTCGAGGCCTTCTTGCATCGCCACCTGGCAGCCGGCCCAGCTGGCCATGCGCACGACCGCGCTCTGGCCGTCGGTGACATTCGCCGCGTCGACCCAATCGTGCAGCAGCTTGGCCTTGCGGCGCAGAGGCGCGAGGCTGGCGCCACGTGGCGGACCGAGCTCGGCGGTGACCGCGAAGCGGCCGCGCATCAGCGTCGCGTGCAGGTGACTGAAGGCTGGTCCGAGATCAGCTTCCTTAAAGTGAACGATCCCGTTCGCTTCGGGCACCTAAGCGTTAGCCCCTCACCCGCGCTCCGCGCGGCCTCTCCCCGCGGGGGGAGAGGCAGTTACGAGCGGGCGGGCCTCAAGCTGACTCCCTCGCCCCTCAGGGGGAGAGGGCGGGGGTGAGGGGTGCGTCTCAGGCTGCAGCGATGGTTCGGAGTCGCTCAGAACGTCGTCAGACCACAGATCCTCGTCGCGACCCAGCCAGTAATTGACCCACGAGCTCTGGCCCCATTTACGCTGGTCGATCGGCCGCTGCAAACGACGCATGTCAGGTATGCGACCCGCGGCTTCGGCGCGCTCGTAGGCCATCAGCCACACGCAGCGCATACCCGGATACACCTCGCAGCTGCCGTCCATGCCCACGCCACCGCACGGTCCGTTGCGCAGTTGTTTGGGGCAGGTCATCGGGCACGCGTAGGCCGTCGCAGGCAGTGCGCATTGGCCGCACATGCGGCAGCCAAACAGCTTGGATTTGACCAGGTGCTCGGCCCAGGTGAACGCGCGATACACCGGCGACACGCGCTCCATCATCAGCGCGACGGCGTACCACAGCCGATTGCGCTCGAGGACCCGATGCATGGCTTCCATCGCGGACACCGACGTCCGCGGCGGCGTCGGACGCGGCGCAGATGGCTGCTCGTGAGCCTTCACAGTGCGCACCTCTCCCTGATGCAACACAGTGTCGCCACCCGACGAGTGTCCTCGCATGCCGGAAGCCACACAAACTTCAGACATATGATTTGTGGAGTTCCCACAGAATTGGCCAATCTCGCCGCGCTGACATAGCCTGAGTGGGGGCTATCCAGGCGGTCGCTCTTGTGAGAAAATACCACAGTCCATGGCCCCCAGGCTGACGCCAGCGCGTTCCACGTGGCAACGCCGCGACCCCGCCGAGGTGCGCGCCTTGCTGGCCTCACGGGTGTTGGTGTGTGACGGCGCCATGGGCACCATGCTGCATGCCGGCGGCGTCTCGCTCGATCGGTCACTGCCTGGGCTGAACCTGTCCCATCCCGACCTGGTCCGGGCAATCCACCGTGCCTATATCGCCGCGGGCACGCAGATCGTCGAGACGAATACGTTCGGCGCCAGTCGCTTCAGACTGGCCCGCCACGGTCTCGACGAGCGCATCGGCGAGATCAACCACGCGGGCGTGCGCCTGGCGCGCGAGGCATGTGAGCACGCCGGTGTGACTTCATTGCTGGTCGCCGGCTCGGTCAGTCCAGCCACCCCAGCCGGGTTGGGCCACCGACTCACCACACGCGAGCTGCGCGACGCCTTTCGCGACCAACTGAGCGCACTCATCGACGGCGGCGTCGACCTGCTCGTGTTCGAGACCTTCGGCAGTCTGGCCGAGATGGTCGACGCCGTCAGCGTCGCCATCGAGCTGGGCGACCTGCCGATCGTCTCGCAGATGACGTTCGTCGAGGATGGGCGCACCCTGGGTGGCGACTCGCCCGAGGAAGTCGCGACCACCCTCGAAGGGCTGGGCGTCGCGGCGCTCGGCGCCAACTGCACGCTCGGGCCACAAGGGTTGCTCGACATCATTGCCGAGCTCGCGCGCTGCACCACACTGCCGCTGACGGCGCAGCCGAATGCCGGGCCGCCAACGCTGACCGATGGCCAGTTCCAGTACACGGCCGATCCCGGCTATTTCGCGCGGCATGCCAAGCGCTTTGTGCAGCTTGGCGCGACGATCGTCGGCGGCTGCTGCGGCACCACGCCGACCCATATCGAGGCGGTCGCCGCCGCGGTCAGTGGGCTCGATCCGGTCCCGCGCCAGAAGCAGGCTTCGCTGCGCACACCCATCGCGCCAGCCGACGCCTCCGCTGGTCCGCGCGCTGGCGCAAGCCAATTGGCGACGCAACTGGCCAAGCACACGTTCGTCCTGGCCTGCGAGCTACCGCCGCCCCTCGGGGGCGACGCTGACCTCGCCATACAGGATGCCCTGAAGCTCAAGGAGGCCGGCTGCAGTGCCGTCGTCGTCGGCCCGGTCGGCAGCGCCCGAGCGCAGGTCAGCTCGGTCAGCCTGGCCCTGCTGGTCCAGCAGCGCGTGCCCGGCTTGGAGGCGATTCTGACCGCCACGACCTGGGAAAAGAGCCTGATGGTGCTGCAGGCGGACCTGCTCGGCGCGCATGCGTTCGGCGTGCGGGCGATCGTGTGCCGCACCGGCACGCCACCGCTGCACGGTGACTATCCCAACGCGGCCGGCATCTGGGACGTCGACTCGCTTGGGCTGATCCAGGTGTTGCATGGGCTGAATGAAGGCCGAGACTACAACGGCATCCCGCTCGGCCGGCCGACTGCTTTCTTGATTGGTGCGCGCATCAATCCGGCGGCGGCTGACTTCGCCCGCGAGGCGCTTACGGCGCGACGCAAGATCGCCGCCGGTGCGGACTATCTGATTACCCCGCCGGTGTACGACCTCGACGCGCTCGATCGGCTCCTCGACGCGATCGGCTCGCCCGAGACACCCGTCCTGCTCGGGTTGATGCCACTCCAGGATTTGCGCCACGCCGAGTACCTGCAACACGAAGTACCGGAGATGAGCGTGCCCGAGCCACTGCTGGAGCGCATGTGGCAGGCCGGTGAACGTGCGCCACTGGTGGGCTTGGAGATCGCCCACGAGTTAGCTCATGCCGCCCGCGCGCGCGGTCGCCTCCAGGGCCTCGTTCTGGCATCTGCCACAGGGTCAGCCCAGGAAATGGTGCGCCTTCTGGAGGCGGTCGGCGCGTAACGTCGATGGCCGCCGAAAGTATGCCAGTCCTGACCGTCGATGCGTCGTCGACCGACGAGCTGGGCCGTCTGCGCGCCGCGCTGCAGACCCTGCAAACGCAAAATTCCACGCTGCGCCAGCTGGTGGCGATTCACGATCGACTCGGGGCGCTGGTCTTGCTCGGCGGTGACATCTCTACGATCACCTCCGTCCTGGCTGACCTGATCGGTCGACGGGTGCTGCTGCTCGACGGCCAGCTGCAGGCGTCGGCGATGGCCGTGCCATCCGAGATGAGCTCGGAATTTCGTTGGGCGCCCGCGCCGGCGTACGTTAGCGGCGTATTGGCCACGCTAGCCGGGGAGCGCCGCCCGCTGCGCATTCCCCCAATGGCGGACTGGGGTGTCGAAGCCGTGTGCGTCCTCGCGCCAGTCTCAGTTGGCGAGGCGATTCTCGGCTACCTGGCCATCCTCGAAGAGCAAGATCTGTCGCCCAGCGAGGATGTCGATCTGCAGGTCGTGCAGCACGCGGCGACGGTCTACGCGCTGGCCATGATGCGCGAGCGCATGGCCACAGAGGTTGCCCAGCAGCTGCGCGATGAGCTGTTCGAAGGCTTGCTGCATGGCCGCGCGCAGGACGAGCAGGTCGCTTTGGAGCGTGCCGTGCGGCTCGGGTACGACCCGCGCCGACAGTACCGCGTGCTCGTGCTGGTCGCCGACGATCCAGCGAGCCGCGGCGAGCAGCGGCCTGAATCACTGACCCGGCGGCGTCACCTGCTGGAGGGGTTGGCCGAGGTGGTCAGGCGGCGCGCGCCGGGCGCGATTGGCATGGCGCGCCGCGACGACCTGGTCGTACTGGTGCCCGAAGTTGACGGCGCGCGCAGGCCTGCTGAAGTCGGCCGCATCGCGGTTCAACAGGCGCAGGCGCTGGTGCCGACGTGGCAGGTCACGGTCGGCCTGGGCGACGTCTGCTCGAGCGCCACGGAAATCGCACGTTCCCACGAACAAGCCCGCCGGTCAGTAGATACCGCTAGACGCTTCGGCCGCCGCGGCGACGTCGTCACCTTCGAAGAGCTTGGCCTCTACCGTCTGCTCTTCCACGTCAAAGACTCGAGTGAGCTGCGAGGCTTCGTCGACCAGGTTCTCGGCGCTTTGTTGGCCTACGACCAGCGCCATCAAGCTCACCTCGTACTGACGTTGTCGACGTTCCTGGCGCACAACGGCAACCTGCAAGCCACCGCGCGCGAGCTCAGCCTGCATGTCAATTCCGTTGCGTATCGCCTCCAACGTATTCAGGCGATTGCGCACCTGAATCTCGAGCACGCCGAGGACCGCTTACTGGCCCAGGTCGCCCTCAAAATCCTTAGCGGGACTGAAGTCTAGTTTTCCGGAAACCGAGCCGGGGTACCATAGCGGCCCTCCAATGGCGACGACGGCGCAACATATCGACCAGGCGCTTCAGGCATGCATCCCCCGTCTGGCGCACACGCCAGTGCCGTTTCGGGTGTTAGACGAGCACGGCAATCTCGAGGGGCCAGAACCTGAGCTGAGTGACGAGGAGCTCACGAAGCTCTATCGGTGGATGCTGTTCGGCAGAGTCCTCGACGAGCGCGGACTCCAATTGCAGCGCCAGGGGAGGGTGGGCGTGTGGGGCCCGATGGTCGGCCAGGAAGCTGCCCAGGCCGGGTTGGGAATGGCCATGCAAGCAGGTGACTGGATCTTCCCGTCCTACCGCGAAGCCATCACGCTCAGCATGCAGGGGCTCGATCTCACCGAGATGCTCGCCTACTACCGCGGTCTGTTCTGGATAGCTGACCCGGCGCAAAGCGGAGTGTTCCCGATGCAGATCGTCATCGGCGATCAAACGTTGCACGCGGTCGGCGCAGGCATGGGCTTCGCCCTGCAGAACCAGCCGCACGTCGCAGTTGGCGTCGTCGGCGACGGCGCAACCTCGCAAGGTGATTTCTTAGAGGGGCTGAACTTCGCGGGCGTTTTCAACGCCCAGACCGTCATCTTCGTTCAGAACAACCACTGGGCGATCAGCGTGCCGCGCGACCGCCAGACCGCGAGTGAGACGCTCGCCCAGAAGGCACTCGGCCAGGGCATCGTCGGCATGCTCGTCGACGGCAACGACGCCCTCGCCGTGTACGCCGCGAGCCACTGGGCGATCGAACATGCGCGCTCTGGCCAGGGCCCCGTGCTCGTCGAGGCGCTTACGTACCGCCTCGGCGCACACACGACCGCCGACGATCCGCGCCGCTATCAGCCTACGGACGAGATCGACGAGTGGCGCAAGCGCGATCCGCTGCCTCGATTACGCACCTACCTCGAGCGGCGGCTGCTGGTAAACGCGACGACCGAGGAGGACGCCCGCGCGGACATCCTGGAGGACATCGACCGAGCTATCAGCGCCGCCGAAGCCCTGCCCACGCCGACCTTCCCGAGCTACGTCGAGGCTGCGCATGGCCGTCGCTGAGACAGTCATGGTCCAGGCCATCAATCGCGCGCTGCAGCAAGCGCTGGCCAGCGATCCGCGCGTGGTCGTGATGGGCCAGGACGTCGGCCAACTGGGCGGCGTCTTCCGTGCCACCGACGGACTCCAGGCGCGCTTCGGCGACAAGCGTGTGTTCGACACGCCGTTGGCCGAGTCGGCCATTGTCGGCACCGCGTTCGGCATGGCGCTTACGGGCCTCCGACCAGTAGCCGAGATCCAGTTCATGGGCTTCATCTACAAGTGCGCCGACCAGCTGATTGCCCAAGCGGGTCAGATCCGCGCGCGCACGTGGGGCAAAGCGATCGCGCCGCTGGTGGTCCGCACGGCGTACGGCGGCGGGGTGCGCACCCCGGAGCACCATTCGGACAGCCTGGAAAGCCTGCTGCTGGCCAGTCCGGGGATCAAGGTGGTGGTCCCGAGCACGCCGGCCGACGCCGCGGGGCTGCTGCTGTCGGCGATCGAGGATCCCGATCCGGTGGTCATGATGGAGCCGATCCGGCTGTATCGCTCGGCCAAGGACGTGCTGCCCGACGAGCTCGCGCCAGTGCCGCTTGGTAAGGCGAGCGTGCGGCGTACGGGCGAGCATGTCACCCTCGTGGCCTGGGGCGCTATGGTGCCACCGTCAGTCGAGGCTGCCGAAGAGGTAGCCCAGGATGGCATCAATGCGGAAGTCATCGATCTGCGCACGCTGTCGCCGCTGGACTGGCCAACGCTGGAGGCCTCAGTCGAGAAGACAGGTCGATTGGTGGTCGTGCACGAAGCGCCGCGGACGGGCGGGCCGGGCGCGGAGCTCGTCGCCAATCTGGTCGAGCGCTGTTTCTACGCGCTGAAGAGCCCGCCGCGCCGTGTCGCGGGCGTCGACGTCGTGTACCCGCCGCAGCTGCTCGAGGACGAATACCTGCCCAGTCAGGCCAAGATCAGCGCTGCGCTGCGCCTGGCCATGGACGACTGAACGTGGCGTTCGAGTTTCGGCTGCCGGATCTCGGCGAAGGCATCGAAGAGGCCGAGCTGCTGGCCTGGAGCGTCACGCCCGGCGACAGCGTCGCGGCGTTCCAACCGCTGTGTCAGGTCGAGTCGGCCAAGGCCGCCGTTGAGCTGACCGCGCCCGTTGCAGGCCGCATTCGCGAGCTGTGCGTTGAACCCGGCGGCACGGCCCGGCGCGGCGAGCTGCTCGTCGTCATCGACACTGACGCTGCGTCGTCCAGCGCCGACGGCGAATGGTTCGGCATCGTCGGCCGCGCCCCAACCACGCCAGCCTCCCCCGCGCCAGTAGTGCCAGCGGCGCCGGTGCGATCGGAGGCGCGACCCGTGCGCGCGGCGCCATTCGTGCGCAAGCTTGCGCGCGAGCGTGGCCTCCGCCTGGAGGACATCGCCGGCTCCGGGCCGCAAGGTCGCATTCGCGTGGCCGATATCGAGGCGAAACAGACGCCGGCCCTTGCCGATGCGGAGCGGATACCACTGCGCGGCCTGCGCAAGGAGATCGCGCAGCACATGGTCACGGCGGTGCGCAACGCACCGCAGGTCACCTCGATGGATCTGCTCGATGCAACCGAGCTGGTGCGCGCCCGTGAAGTCCTGCAGCCGAGCGCCGAAGCCGAGGGCGTCAAGCTCAACTACCTGCCCTTCTTCGTGCGCGCCGTGATCGAGGCGCTGCGCGCCGTCCCTGAGGCCAACGCAATCGTCGAGGACGACGCCATCGTCCTGCACCGCACGTACAACATCGGCATCGCCACGGCCGTGCGCGGCGGGCTGATCGTGCCGGTCGTCAAGCATGCCGAGACGCTGAGCCTGCTCGAAATCGCGCATGCGATCGAGCGCGTGGTCAGCGCCGCGCGCGAGCGGCGTGTGACCCCTGCCGACCTCGCCGACGGCACCTTCACGATCACCAGCTTCGGCGGCATGCCCGGCAGCCCGCTGTTCGCCACACCTATCCTGAACTACCCGCAGTCGGCGATTCTCGGCATTGGCCGCATCGACCTCCAGCCGCGCGTCGTCGACGGCCAGGTTGTCGCCCGCCAGTGCGTCGGGATTTCGTTCACTTTCGACCATCGGGTCATGGATGGCGAAGGGGCAGGCCGCTTCATGACCGCGTTCAAGCAGTTCGTCGAGCAACCGCTGGCGCTATTACTCAAGCTACGCTGAGGCGATGCACGAAAACGCGGTGAGCCAGCTCGTCGGCGAGCTCGGCGTGCTCTCGCTCGATCACACGGCGCTGGCGGTGCGCGACATCCACGCCGCGCTGCCGCTCTATCGCGACCTGCTGGGCGGTGTGCCGTCGGGGTTCGAACGACTGTCTGAGAAGGGCTTCAACTGGCTCACGCTGCGCTACCCGAACGGCAGTTTCGTCGAGCTGCTCATGCCCGATGGCAACGGCGGCTTCTTGCAGGAGTTCATCGACAAGTACGGCGAGGGCCTGCACCACATGACCTTCATCGTCCATGACGTCCGCCAGGCCGTCGAACGCGCTCGCGCGGCAGGTCTGCGCGTGGTCGACGAAGACTATCGCGATCCGCGCTGGCAAGAAGCGTTCATCTCGCCACGCAGCGCCTTCGGCACGATCATCCAGCTCGCCCAGAGCAGCATGAGCGAAGCCGAGCGCAAAAGACACTGGAACGTCGCCGCTGCAGGTTTACAGTAGGCGTTACACTTTGGCCGGCGCGAAACGGTTTACTGCCGCGGCCGACCGTTGAGCCCATGCACCAGCCAGCGCCAGCCGATCGACAGGGGGACACGCCGCAAATCGACGCTGGCGCGCGTCTGCTGCACGCGCTGCACGAGCTGTCTACCTCGGCCGGGCGAGCGCTCGACCCTGGCGAGCTGGTCAAGCTCGTCGCCGAGCGCGCGTGCGAGCTGCTCCACGGCGACGCGGTCGCCGTGTACATGTGGGACGAAGTCCTGGAGCTGCTTGTCCCCGTCTATACCAACGATCCGCATGCGCCCAACGACGACCATGCGCTGCGGCTCGGCCAGGGCGCGGCCGGTCAAGCGGTCCAACGGCACGAGGCCGTGGTAGTGCAGGACTACCTGCACTGGGAGCACGCGGTGGAGTGGGGCGTGCTGCGCAAGCTGCAAACCGTCGAGGCCGTGCCGCTGATGGTCGCCGACCGCTCGGTCGGCGCATTGATCGTTCGCTTCTACACACCGCATCCCGTCTCGGTCGAAGAAGAGCAGATCCTGAGGCTCCTGGCGGCACAGGTTGCGCCCGCTCTCGAGGCGGCGCGCCTGTACGCCACCTCGACGGTCGAACGCGAGCACGAGAAAGTCTTGCGGGAGATCACCCAAGCGCTGGCCGCCAACCTCGACGAACGCCGCGTGCTCGAGCTCGCCGTCGAGTACAGCGCGCGTTTGCTGGATGCGCCATACGCGCGCGTATGGCTGGCGACGCCCAGCGGCGAGCTCATGTGCGCCGCCGCGGAAGGCTTCATCCACTCCGCGACGTTCACCCGCCGCCTGTCGCACGACAGTGCCTCGGGTCGCGCGGCGCGTCAGCAGATCGTCAATCTCGAAGACGCGCCGCACCATGCCAGCTGGTCGTTCAACCGCGAGTTTGGCGAGCGCACCGGGCTGGGCGCCTATCTCGGTGCCGGTCTATGGCGAGCTGGCGAATCGCTGGGCGTGCTCGAGGTGATGCGCCAGACGCGGCGCCGCTTCAACGAAGCTGACGAGCAGCTGCTGGTCAGCCTGGCCAACGCCGTCGCTGTCGCGGTGAGCAACGCGCGCACGCATGCCGCCGCGGAGCGGCTGGCAAGCGAGGCCGAGCGACGCGCCGAGGCACTGGCTGAATCTGAATGGCTGTTGCGCTCAGTCTACGAAGCGATTGGTTCGGGCGTTCTGGTGTTCGACGGCGATGGCGTGGTCATCAACGCCAACGCGGCCGCTGAGGCGATACTGGCGCGGCGCGTTGAGTCCTTGATTGGCATGAGCTCGGCCGACTTCCACCCCGGTATGCACGAGGATGGTCGCCCTATGTCCGTGGACGAGCGGCCCGTGCCGGTGGCCTTGCGCACCCGCAAGTCGGTGCGCAAACTCGTCTTTCGCATCACCCGCCCGGACGGTGAGCACCGCTGGCTGGAGGTGGACGCGGTGCCGCTACTGGGTCCCGACGGTTCGGTCACCCAGGTGGTCTCGAGCTTCATCGACATCAGCGAGCGCAAGTTGTCCGAGCAAGCGCTGCGTCAGCGCGACGCGATCCTCGAAGCAGTCGCATCGGTGGCCGGCCAGCTGCTGACCGCGAGCGATTGGGAGCGCGGCATCGAGGACGTCCTGCGCCAGCTCGGCGCGGCCACGGGGGTGAGTCGCGTCTACATCGTGCCGGGCTACTCCGAGTCACGCACGCAGCGCTACGAGTGGGTCGCCGAGGGTGTTGCGCGCCGTGCCGACGTGCCAACCAACCAGCCCTACCTGATCGCCGTCGGTCTGCCCCGCTGGGAGGCGATTTTGCGCCAGGGCAACATCATCCAGGGACCATTGCACAGCTTCCCACCCCATGAGCGCGCCGTCCTGAGCGATCTGCGCGTGTGCTCGACGGTCGTGGTGCCAATCTTCGCCGGTCATCTGTGGTGGGGCTTCATCGCCTTCGACGACTGCCGTGAAGAACGGGAGTGGCCGAGTGGCGCGGTCGAAGTGTTGCGGACCGCGGCCGGCACCATGGGCGCCGCGATCGAACGGCGCCGTGCCGACGCCGAACGATTGCAGCTCGTGCGCGAGCAATCAGCGCGCGCCGAAGCCGAGGCGGCCCAGCGTCGCCAGGCCTTCCTGGCTGAGGCGAGCCACATCCTGGCGACGTCCCTGGATTACGAAACGACGCTGCAGAGCCTTGCCGCGCTCGTCGTGCCAACGCTCGCTGACTACTGTGCGATCGATCTGCGCGAATCCGCTGGTGAGACGCGGCTAGTCGCGCAAGCGCCCGTCGAGGACGTCGAGCAATTGAAGGCATCGCTCCTCGTGGCAGACATCCTGCGCACGGGCGAGGCGCAGCTGTTGCCACGACTGCCACCCGCGCCGTCCAGTGTGGGCTTCGCTTCGGGTTTGCTGGTGCCGATCGTGACGCGGGCAGGCACCACGGGTGTCCTGACCTGTCTTGCGCGCGCGGGCCGACGGCCATTCGACGGCCGCGATCTCGACCTGGCTCAGGACATCGCCCGCCGCTGCGCGATGGCCATCGACAACGCCGAGCTCTATCGCGAGGCACGTGATGCAATTGGCATTCGCGACGAGTTCCTGTCGGTCGCCGCGCACGAGCTCAAGACACCCATGACGAGCTTGCGCGGCTACGCACAGCTGCTGAGTCGGGAATTCGAACGCGGTGACGCGCCCAATCCGGATCGCGCCCGGCGCGCCGCACTGACGATCCAGGTCCAGGCGGACAAACTGGCGCGCCTGGTCGGGCAGCTGCTAGACATCTCACGCATCCAGTCGGGCAAGCTGGCCCTCGAACCGAAACCGACTGACATCAGCCAGCTCGTGCGCGACGTGATCGAGACCGCGCGCACCCAGCTCAAGGAACACACCCTCGTCGCGCGCTTGCCGAACGAGCTCGTGCTCGACATCGACCCGCTGCGGATCGAACAAGTGGTGACCAATCTGCTCGACAACGCCATCAAATACAGCCCGGATGGCGGCCAGATCGACGTCGCCTTGATTGCCGAACCCGACGTCAAGGAGGTTCGCTTCACCGTGCGCGACCGTGGTGTGGGCGTGCCATTGGAGCACCGCGCACATATTTTCGATCGGTTCTATCAGGCCCACGCGGGCGGGCCGCTCACGTCGATGGCCGGCATGGGCCTGGGGCTGTATATCAGCCGCCAGATCGTGGAGTTGCACGGCGGCACCATCCACGCCGACTTCCCTGAAGACCGCGGTACCTGCATCGTCGTTACGCTGCCCGAAGAAGGCTAGCGCAGGCGCGGATCGAAGGCGTCGCGCAGTGCGTCGCCCATCAGGTTGAAGGCCAGCACCGTGACCAGGATCGCCAGGCCCGGGAACGTCGCAATCCATGGTGAGTCGAACACGTAGCTGCGGCCCGCCGCAAGCATGTTGCCCCAGTCCGGGGTCGGCGGCTGCGTCCCCAGACCCAGAAAGCTCAAGCCGGCCGTATCGATGATCGCCGTGCCGACATTCAACGTCGTCTGGACAATGACCGGCGCGAGCGTGTTGGGCAAGACATGCTGGACCATGACACGTCCATCGGGCGCACCCAGCGCGCGAGCCGCCTCGACATAGTCGCGCGCGCGGACCGACAGCACTGCGCCGCGCACCACGCGCGCATAGTGCGGAACGTAGACGATGCCGATGGCGAT
This sequence comes from Chloroflexota bacterium, assembly GCA_036506475.1. GTDB lineage: Bacteria > Chloroflexota > UBA6077 > UBA6077 > CF-72 > CF-72. The sequence continues at coordinate 4,859 of DASXRR010000134.1, read as the reverse complement.
CATCGCGTTGCGCAGTCCTGGGCCGAGAATGGCCACTACGGCGATGGCCAGCAAGATGTACGGGAACGCCAGCAGGATGTCCATCACGCGCATGATGAGGTTGTCGAGCCGGCCGCCGTAGTAGGCGGCGATCATGCCCAGGATCAAGCCCGCCGCGAGCGCGATGGAGGCCGCGATGGCGCCCGCCTGCAGCGACGCCTGGGCGCCCCAGATCACGCGACTGAGCACGTCGCGTCCGAACTCGTCGGTGCCCATCAGGTGGGTCAGGCTGGGCGGCTCACGTTCGACCCGGAAATCCTGGCGCGTCGGGTTGTACGGTGCGACTTGCACCGCGAACACCGCCGACAAGGTCACGATCAACAGCACGAGCGCACCGGCTAGGCCAGTTCGCGACTTGAAGAAGCGACGACGTGCCGCCACCCACGGCGATGGCGCAACGCGCATCGTCGGCGCTATCGCGGCGCCTACTGCGATGGCCAGGCGAACCTACTCCGAGACAGCCATCGTCAGCTGTAGCGAATACGCGGATCGAGCGCCGCGTACATCACGTCGACGACCAGGTTGATGAAGACGATAAACACGGCCACGATGAGCACGGTCGACTGCACGACGGGGTAGTCGCGCGCGGTGATCGCGGTCACGATGTAGCGCCCCACGCCCACGCGGCCAAAGACGGTTTCGGTCAGCACCGCGCCGCTCACCAGAGCTCCCATTTGCAGGCCGATCACGGTGACCACCGGAATCAGCGCATTCTTCAACGCGTGGCCGAGAACAACCCGATGCTCGCTGACGCCTTTCGCGCGCGCAGTGACGAGATAATCGCTGCTCAAGACGTCGAGCATGCTCGAACGCGCCATGCGCGAGACAATCGCCATGGTGACGGTGCTGAGTGTGATCGCGGGCAATACCAGGTGCCAGAGTACGTCGGTAAAGGCACCGAAATCACCGGACAGGAGCGCATCGACCGTATAGAAATGCGTCACGGGTGGCACGTCGATGGTATTCGTTACCGTGCCCGACAACGGGAACCAGCCACCTTGCGCGCCCAGCCAGTAGATCAGCATCAAGCCGATCCAGAAGACGGGCATCGAAATCCCGAGTAACGAGAACATCATCGTGAAGTATTCGATCGGCGAATGGCGGCGTATGGCGGCCAGAATGCCCGCTGGCATACCCACGAGCAACGCCACAAAGAGTGCTGCCACGCTGAGCTCGATGGTCGGCGCGAAGTTCGTCACCAGCTCCTTCGAGATTTCGCCGCCGGTGCGGATCGATCGGCCCAGCTGCAGTGTGCCAACATGGGTAATGAATTGGACATACTGGACCGGCAGCGGCTGATTCAGGCCCAGCTCCTCGCGCAAGCGCTCGATCTCCTGCGGGCTGGCCTTCTCGCCCGCCAGCGCGATGGCCGGATCGCCCGGAATGAGCCGCAAAGCCAAGAACACCACGGTCGCCACGCCCAGCAGCACCGGGATGGTGTGCAGGAATCGGCGCAGGATGTAGGTGTGCATTTAGCGAGCTTTCAGCGGTCAGCTATCAGCCGTCAGCAGTCAGCATCACGCTGCCGATCCTCTGTGACCACCCGTCACATCCGGAGCCGGACGGTCCGGGTGGTTGCAGTGGAACAGAAGGCCGGCTGACTGCTGACTGCTGACTGCTGATCGCTGACGGCTACCCCAAAGCTACGTTATTGAAATAGTAGATATACGTCGGCTGCGAGACGAAGTTCTGCACCCGCTTGCGAATGGCCACCTGCTGCTTCATGTGGCTCACGAACAGCCACGGTGCATCCTCGACGATCTTCGTTTCGGCCTGGTTGAACAGTGCCTTGCGCTTGGCCGTGTCAGTCTCTTCGTTCGCCTGGTTGAGCAGCGTGTCCACCTCGGGCACACCGTAGAACGACGTATTGACGCCGCCCTTGTTGGCGGAGTGGAAGAACACGCCGAGGAAGTTCTCCGGATCGCCCGTGTCCGCCTGCCAGCCCCCGAAGGCGAGGTTGAGCTTGCCCGCGCGCCGATCAGCGCGGTATTGCGTCCATTCGCCGGTCTTGATCTCGGCCTTGACGCCGATCGCTTCGAAGTACTGCTGAACGGCTTCGGCCAGCTTGCTGCCCTGCGGGTTGTAGCCGCGGGCGATGGTGTACGTGTCGATGGTGATCGTGTCGCCCTTGTAGCCTGAGTCCTTGAGCAGCTGCTTGGCCTTTTCGACGTCGTACGGATAGCCCTTGATATCCGAGCTGAAGCCCCACGACGACGGCGGCAAGACGCCTGTTTCGGCAACCGCGGCCCCGCTATACAGCTTCTCGGCAAGCTCCTGCTTGTTGACGGCGTAGTTCAGCGCCTGCCGCAGCATCTTGTTTTGCAGCTCGGGTTTCTGCAGGTTGAACTCGGCCATATTGACGTTCAGGCCGGCCTGCTCGAGCACGTCGGTATCGGCTTTGCCCTTCAGGTTGGCCACATCCTTGGGGTCGATTGGCCACGCCACGTCGCCCTCGCCGCGCTGGATCTTGAGAGCGCGCACCGAAGCCTCAGGCACCGGCTGGAAGACCACGCGCTGCAGCTTGGGTTTGTTGCCCCAGTAGCCGTCGAACGCTTCGACCGTGATGTGGTCGTCTTTCTTCCATTCGACGAATTTGAACGGACCCGTGCCGACGGGAGCTTCGTTGATGCCCTTGCCGACCTTTTTGAGCTGGTCCATCGACATGACGAAGCCTGGCGGAATGGCCAGGTTCGACAGCAGCGGCGAGAACTTGCGATTGAGCGTGAACTTCACGTCCAACGCGCCAGTGGCCTCGACTTTGGTAACCACGTTGGCGATGTAGTCATTGATGAATGGGAAGCCGCCGTAATCGCCCTGGGCGTCCTTATAGAGCGGGTTCTCTTTGTCTACCTCGCGCATGAACGTGAACGCGACGGCTTCGGCGGTCAGCGCCGAGCCATCGTGAAACTTGATGCCCGGGCGCAAGTGGAAGATGTACTCCTTGCCATCTGCCGAGACGTCCCACTTTTCGGCCAGCGCGGGCTCGACGTCGGTGCTGCCGGACTTGTAGCGAACCAGGCCTTCGTAGATCGCGGTGGTCGCGATGAAGCCTTCCTGGGCGTCCATGGCGGGCGGATCGAGGCGATTGGTATCGCCCGCCATGAGGAACGTCAGTGTGTTGGCCGCGGTGGCACCGGGTTTGGCCGCGGGCGCAGTTGTCGGTGCCGCGGCAGGCGCGGTAGTAGGCGCGGCGGCGGCAGGCGCTGTTGTAGGTGCTGCCGCGGCAGGCGCCGTGGTCGGCTTCGGCGCAGCGGCCGGTGGCGCCGGGGCGGTGGTCGGCGCAGCGGCGGGAGCGCCTGGGCCGCACGCGGCCAGGAGGCCCATACCAGCCGCAACGCCGGCCAGACTCAGGAAGCGGCGGCGGGTCAATGGCGACGACGGCATCGATCGACTCCCCAGGAAGATGTAGTCGGGTGAGAATAACACTCTCTCAGGGAACGCCAACACCGAGCAGCAAGCCCGACTTCTTGATCGCTGGACTGGTCACGGTGAACAACACGACGCCCTCAGCAGGCGACACCACGTCGCCCAGCGGGTTGCCCAGTAGATCGATCATCTGGCCCAAGCGCTGACCCCGCCGCACCTGGTCGTTGACCCTTACAGCACACTCGAAGATGCCCTCGTGGTCCGAACGCAGCCACTCGAATCGGTCCAGCAAACGCGGCGGCTCGCGGTGCTGTGGGGCCTGGTCGGTGAGTAGGCCAAGGGTGCGCCAGATGTTGCACACGCCATCGACATGACGTTGGATGGCGTCTTCTTCGACCAGCCCGCACCTGCCCGACTCGGCAATGATGGCGGGCACGCCACGGGCAGCGGCGGCCGCGTACAGCATGCCTGGCCGCTCGCCAGTCGGAATGGAGCGCGTCGCCCAGCGCACGCCGTAGCTGTCGATCATCTGCTGCACCGTTTTGTCCACGTCCGCATTGCCCGTCGGGCTGGAAATGACGAACGGTTCGAGATCTTCGATCATGTCGCCCGCGTGCAGGTCCATCGCAACGTCAGCGTGGACGACGACGTCATTCAGCAGATGGTGCGCAAACCGCTCGCTCCACGACCCATCTGCCCGGCCCGGAAACACCCTGTTGAGGTTGTCCCCATCTTCAGGATTGACGTAGATGCAGCGTTCGTAGAAGCCAGGCCGATTGAGCAACGGAATGATGACAATGGTCCCCGCCACTACGTTCGGCGACAGCCACGTGCCCAGTCGGATGGCCGCCAGGATGCCCGTGTATTCAGCCGCGTGGATGCCCGCGGTCAGGACGAACGTCTTGCCTGGCTGCGCACCGTTGATCGCGAAGTACGGCCACTGATACTTGGCCAGCTGTGGATCGTCGAAGGTGAAGTAGCCGCTGGTCTTCTGACCCTGCGCGGGCAGGGGGACTCGCACTAGACGCGCGACGCGGGCGCGCCGAGCTGTTGCAGAACACGGTCCTGCGCCTCGAGCAAGCGTCGGTTCCACTCGAGCTGCTGGCGCAGCTCGTCGTTGTGCCGCTCGAGCTCGCTGATGCGCTCGACCAGCTGCTGCGCGTGCTGCTCGGCCAGGTGGGCCTGATGGTCGGTGGTTCGCCGGCGAAATCCGAGAATTCGCTCGACAACGACGACCCCGCACACCCCAAGGACCAGGACGGTCATCGCCAGAAAATCAAACAAAGCCATAGTTCGGGCGCCCTACGCTGGTTTTGGCGCCGAGCCTACCAGCCTCGGCCCGTTGGCGCTACTACGCTGCGCAGCCCGTAAACCGTACCGCTTCGATTGTCATCCTGAGCGCAGCGAAGGATCCGCTTGCCGAAACCGCCCCAGCCCGCGGATCCTTCGCAAGC
>DASXRR010000133.1:0-5275 GCA_036506475.1 Chloroflexota bacterium | reverse complement strand
AGCGATCGACAGGACGTGACCACCTCAACCTACTGGCGCCAGCAGGTCCGCCAGCCGGTGCGCTTCGGGAAGGGTGTGCAGACCGCGATCGACCAGGGCTGCCAGGTGCTGCTCGAAGTCGGACCCGGCGCGACGCTGGTCGGTTTGGGCAGACGCATGCTGGCCGACGCACCGGAGCTGACCTGGCTGACCAGCCTGCGCGCGGAGCGTGACGAGTGGCAGCAGGTGCTGGAAAGCGTTGGCGGGCTGTACGTCCGTGGCGTGACTCCGGACTGGACGGCTCTGGAGCACGGCCAGCCGCCGCGGTGGCGGGTCCGGTTGCCCACATATCCCTTCCAGCCCTCTCGTTACTGGGTCCAGCCGGCACGCGAAACTATCCCCCGGCGCGGGGACCGACTGCCCGGCCAGCGGGTGCATTCGCCTTTGTTTGGCGATGCCTCGGTATTTGAAACCACCCTCGACGCCCAGTGGCCGCCGCTGATGAGCGAGCACCGCATCCGAGGAGCGATCGTCGCGCCAGCCTCGGTGTACCTGGTCATGGCGGTGGCGGCCGCGGAATCAGCCGGGCAAGTCAGCCCTGTCACGCTAACGGATGTCGAGTTCGCCCAACCGCTGGTTGTCGAACAGGCTGATTCGCGTCTCGTGCAGCTCGCGATCGATGCCCAGGCCCAGGGCGAGACAAGCGCGCGATCGATCCACCTGTACAGCCGCTCATCCACAACCCAGAATCGGCCGTCCGAGCCGGCGTGGACGCTGCACTTCCGCGCCAGGCTGACCGCCGCGGGTGACGACATAGCGGGCACTGCAGCGCGGCGTCGGTCGACCAGAACGCGCCAACGCGCCAACGCGCCAACGCGCCAACGCGCCAACGTCCCAGACTCCGACGCATGTGCACCGGGGTCAAACCCACGCCACTCATTCGCGGATGCGCTGGTTCGATGCCCGTCGGAACTCGCCAGCGAAGCGTTCTATCGACTGGCACTCGATCACGACATTGCATTTGGCCCGAGCTTCCGGTGGCTCGAGCACATCTGGCGTCGTGACGGAGAAGCACTGGCACAGCTGCGACTTCCGTCAGCCACAGACGACACGGACGCCTATCCGATCCACCCCGGCGTTCTCGACGCGTGCTTCCAGTTGGTCGCGGTTGCCGCGCCCGCCACTGCCGCCGGCCTCGCAGCCGTACCCGCCCGGATCGAACGCATTCGGATCTTCGATCGTCCGACCGGACGGCTGTGGTGCCACGCGCAATTGCGACCAGAAGCAACGGCTCCCGACGACACCGCCACGACGGTTGCGGACATCGGGCTGTTCGACGCAGATGACCGGCTGATCGCTGAAATCGTTGGAGTTACGCTGCGCAGCGTCCCACTCCCCAGAGCCAGATCATCCGCCGTCGGCGAGTGGCTGTACGAAGTGGAGTGGCAATCCAGTGAGCTGGCCCAATCCAGTGAGCGCTCAGCGAGCGCCGATGGCGAATGGCTCATACTCGCCGACGCGGGCGGCACCGGCTCGGCGCTGGCACGACAGCTGGAAAAGCGTGGTGGGCGTTGCGTTCTGGTCGAGCAGAACGGCAACGCGCTGCCGCTCGATCGCGCCTGGCGCGGGATTATCCATTTGTGGAGTCTCGATGCTCCGCCGGTCGCACAACCCGGTCTCGCAGCGTTGAATCTGGCTGCGCAAGCGGGGTGCGGGAGCGCATTGACATTGGTACAGGCCCTGGCCAGGACTCGTACACCTGCCCGCCTCTGGCTGGTCACGCGCGGCGCGGTCGCCGTCGACGACTCACGCATTGGTGCGGGTGTCACGCAGGCGCCGCTGTGGGGCTTCGGCCGAACGCTCGCCTTCGAGCATCCCGAGCTCGCGGGCGGCCTGATCGATCTGGATCCTGTTGGACCTACGCCCGAGGTCGATGCGGAGTGCCTGCTGGCGCACATTGATCTGGCGGATGGCGAGAGCCAGGTGGCTTTCCGAGGTGGACAACGCTATCTGGCCCGGCTGGCGCGCTCCGATCCTCAGCCGGCGGACGATACGCGGGCCGAGATCCATGCGGATGCCACCTACCTGATCAGCGGCGGCTTTGGCGCACTTGGTCTCGCCGTGGCGGAGTGGCTGGTGGAACGCGGTGCGCGCCACCTGCTGCTCATGGGCAGGAGCCGGCCATCGCCCGCGGCGCAAGCGGTTGTCGACAAGCTCCAGGCTGTCGGAGTCCGCGTCATCGCCGCGCAAGCGGATGTGAGCCGCGAAGCAGACGTCGCGACAACACTCCAACAGATGGAGCGCCCGTTGCGCGGCGTCATCCACGCCGCTGGGGTGCTGGACGATGGCCTCGTGCTCAGCCTGGATTGGTCGCGGTTTGCCGCGGTGCTTGCGCCCAAGGTCGCGGGCGCCTGGAACCTGCATGTGCACACGCGCGATGCACCGCTCGACTTCTTCGTTATGTTCTCATCGCTGGCGGGCGTCATCGGCTCACCCGGTCAGGTCAGCTACGCGGCCGCGAACACGTTCCTCGATGCCCTGGCTCAGTATCGTCGAGCGGCAGGACTTCCGGCGCTGAGCGTTGACTGGGGCCCCTGGACCGGGGATGGTATGGCCCGGGGTACGATCCTCCAGCAGGCGAGCATCGAGCAGCAGCAGGCGCTGGTGATCCTCGAGCACCTGCTGAGTGGCGCCGCCGCGCAGGTGGCGGTGCTGCCGACGGGCTGGGAACGCCTGCTGGATGCCATGCCGACGGCGCTGCGACCTCGGCTCCTCGCGGCTATCGACGCGGCCGTGCCACCACCCGAAATGGGGCAGGCGTCTGACCTTACTCGGGCGATCGCGAGCGCGCCAGCCAGTCGGCGGCATGAGCTGATTCGCAGCCATGTGCGGGGCCAGGTCGTCGAGGTGCTGGGGCTGGATACATCCCAGCCGCTGGACCCGCGCCAGGGACTGTGGGAGCTCGGCATGGATTCCCTGTTGGCGCTCGAGCTGAGAAATCGGCTCCAGGCGAGTCTCGGTCTGGAGCTCCCGGCGACCGTCGTTTTCGAACACCCCACCGTGGCGGATCTTGCGGACCACCTGGAGCACCGCCTTCGCGCGCCGGAGGTGGAAGCGGAGGCGGCGCTGGAGTCGGATTCTGACGACCCCGAGCTCGCGGCTCTGGTTGACGAAATTGAGCAACTCTCTGACGCTGAGCTGGACCTCGAGCTGGCGATCCTCGCCGAATCCCCACGCGCAGCCGGAGGTGCCGGAGGTGACTGAACTCACCAACCGGCTCGCCGGGCTCTCGGCGAAGCAACGCGCGCTCCTCGAGCTGCGGCGCCAGACCGCGGCCCACAATGGCACTGCCGGCCGACAAGTGGAGTCGATCGCCGTTGTGGGCATCGGATGTCGGTTACCCGGCGGTGTCCATAGCCCCGACTCGTTCTGGAAGATGCTGAGCGGTGGCACCGATGCCATCACCGAAGTCCCCGGCGACAGGTGGAGCGTCGACGAGTACTTCGACCCGGATCCTGATGCCCCCGGCAAAATGTACACCCGCTGGGGCAGCTTTCTGGAGGAGGTCGACAGGTTCGACGCGCAGTTTTTCGGCATCAGTCCGCGCGAAGCTGTCAGCATGGATCCGCAACAACGGCTGTTACTCGAGGTCAGTTGGGAGGCGCTGGAGCACGCCGGACAGGTGCCGCCGCAACTGGCGGGCACGCGAACGGGCGTGTTCGTTGGTGTGATGACGCACGACTACGCCCAACTGCAGATGAACGCCCACGATACAACCGAGGCCGACGTTTACTCGGGCACGGGCACCGAGCCCAGTTTCGTGTCGGGGCGGTTGTCGTACCTGCTCGGGTTCCAGGGGCCAAGCATGGTGGTGACCACCGCCTGCTCGTCCTCACTGGTGGCGATTCATCTCGCCTGCCAGAGTTTACGAGCCGGCGAGTCCAATCTTGCGCTAGCTGGAGGAGTCGGGCTGATCCTGTCGCCCGAAGCGACGATCTACTCGTGTCGCATTCGCGCGATGGCCGCCGACGGACGGTGCAAGACGTTCGACGCGGCCGCTGATGGCTACGTTCGCGGCGAGGGCTGCGGTGTGGTGGTGCTCAAGCGGCTGTCGGAGGCCGCGAGAGACGGCGACCGTATCCTGGCGTTGATTCGCGGCTCGGCGACGAACCACGATGGCCGTAGCGGTGGATTGACGGTGCCGAACGCGGCCGCCCAGGAAGCGGTGATCAGGACGGCGCTGGCGCAAGCCGACGCCGCACCGCGGCAGATCGGTTACGTCGAAGCGCACGGCACCGGTACTCCGCTCGGCGATCCCATCGAGCTGCGTGCGCTGGGCTCTGTGCTTTGTCAGGAGCGCTCGGCAGAACGGCCGCTCATGGTTGGATCGGTCAAGACCAACCTGGGTCATCTGGAAGGCGCCGCCGGTGTGACTGGCCTGATCAAGACAGTGCTCATGCTGCAACACGGGCAGATTCCGCCGCATCTGCATTTTTCACAGCCCAGTCCATACATCGAGTGGGACAAGCTGGCAGTTGAGATTCCCACCGAGCTGCGAGCGTGGCCGGTCGACGATGGCCAGCGGCGCCTAGCCGGGGTCAGCTCATTTGGACTCAGCGGCACCAACGCCCACGTCATCCTCGAGGAAGCACCACCAGCCGTCGCTGAGCTTGTCGCTCCGCCAGATCTCGATGCAGCACCACCAGCCACCAGTGAGCTTGTCGCTCCGTCACACGCGAATGCCGCCGGTGATGCTGTTGGCGCTCCGCTGCGTGCGGATGCGGCGCCGTTGGTGCTGCCCCTGTCGGCACGCAGCCCGGTTGCTTTGCGCCAGCTTGCGGAAGCCTACGCCAACCTGCTGACTCATGCCGACGCGGCGTCACTCCGGAACGTGTGCTACACCGCTGCGCGCCGACGCAGTCACCATGAGTACCGCATGGCCATCGTCGGTTCCTCGCCAGCCGAGCTCGTCGCGCAGCTCTCTGCGGAGTCCGCACCACCAGCCGCTCGGGTGTTCGCCGGCCAGCGCCCACGGGTGGCGTTTGTCTTTCCTGGTCAGGGTGGCCAGTGGCCAGGTATGGCGCGCGACCTGCTCGCGCGTGAGCCAGTGTTTCTGGAGGCCCTCCAGCAGTGCCAGGCCGCGCTGCAGCCCCAGGTCAGCTGGGACCTGCTCGAGGTGCTGCGAAGCGCTCGGCCGCTGGAGGCCATCGACGAGCTGCAACCTGTGCTGTTCAGCCTGCAGGTCGCCCTCGCCACTCTGTGGCGCAGCTGGGGCATCGTGCCTGACGCCGTCGTC
>DASXRR010000132.1:0-24911 GCA_036506475.1 Chloroflexota bacterium | reverse complement strand
CAAATCCTCGGCCGCAACCGGCCGCCGAGCAGAACGACGGGGCATCGCAGGCAATCGTACAGGCAAGTCAGCGCGCCTCTCTCTTCGAGGCTGACCGTCGTCTACATTGGAGCCATGCGGTTTGCCGCCGTGGGCCTGGCCACGGCGCTGGTCTACGGGGCGCTTGTGGTGTGGGTGCCGCTCCTGCCGAGCAACCTGTACGTGCCGCTGCTCGACCTGGGCAAGATCACCGGGTATACGTGGCCAGCGGCGATCCAGTTCCTGGGCATCGTCACGGCGCTGTACCTCCTGTACGCACTCGGCTACGTCCTGGTCCGCACCGGCCACGCATCAAAAGCAGCCATCTTCCTTACCGGAGCCGTCTTCGCCGTCGAGCTCGTCGGCGCCTATCCGGCGACGGCTGTCGACGTCTTCGGCTACGTCGCCCACGGCCGACTCCTGGCCATCCACGGAGTCAACCCGTTCACGACTGCGCCCGCCGCCTACCCAACCGACACCATCCTGCCCTTTCTCGCCTTCCCGATGGAGCCGTCCCAGTACGGCCCGCTGTGGGTCCTCCTCGGCGACGCGGTCGCCGCGCTTGGCCAAACCAACCTCTTCACTGAAGTCGTCCTGTACAAGCTCATTGCCGCGCTGGCGCACCTCGCCAGCGCCGCGCTCGTCCTGAGCATCTGCAACCAGATCGGCGCGACCGCGTGCCAGGCAAAAACAAGTGCCTACCTTCTTCTATGGAATCCGCTGCTGCTGTGGGAGATGGTCGGCAACGCCCACAACGATGGCGTGATGATGCTCGGCGGCCTCGCCGCGGTCTGGCTGCTGGCCCAGAACCGAAGCGTCCTCGTCCTGCCCGCGCTCATGCTCGGCGCGCTCGTCAAACTGCCCGTCGTCGTCCTTGCACCGCTCATCAGCTTGACCCTGTGGCATCGCAAGAAGGCGGCGGCCATCGAAGGCTTCTGGCTCGCTCTGCTGCTAGCGGTCGTCGTCTACCGACCCTTCTGGGAGGGCGCCGCTACCCTCACGGCCCTCCGTCGGACTGACCTGTTCACGGCCTCACTCGGGAGTGTCCTGCGACTCAGTCTCACGCCTGAGCTTGGACTCGAAGGCGCCGCCAACATCGCCCGCGCGATCTCACTGGGCGGCTTTGGCATTCTCGTCGGGCTGACGCTGCTGCGCGCCGTCCGCCCACGGCCACTCATGGAGGTTGTGACGCTGGCCTACCTGACGATGCTCGCCGCCGCTCTGCTGGCGACGACCTGGTTCCAGGCGTGGTATCTGGTGTGGCCGCTGGCGCTCGCCTCGCCGCTGCCGGAAGGCCGCCGCCACCTGGAGGCCGCGCTGCTCAGCCTGGGAGGCTTCCTGCAGTACTTCGTGTTCATCTACTTGTGGGTCATCGGCGTCTTTCCACCGGTCGAAAGCCTCGCGCTGCAGCTCGCGGCCTTCCTGGGCATCATCGGTCCGCCCGTGCTTGGAGTAGTCCTTTGGCGTTACGCTCCGCTCACTACGCACAGCAAGGAGATCGTTGGTGCAGACTGACCTTGCCCCGAGCGCCCGCACGCGTTCTCGCCACGCCGACAGCTGGGTCTACTTCGACGGCGAGGTGGTCCGCTACCACGACGTACGCATCGGTCCGATGACGCACGCCCTGCACTACGGCACGGGCTGTTTCGAAGGCATCCGCGCCTACTGGAACACGCCCCACGAGCAGCTGTACCTGCTCCAGGCCGGGCCACACTACGATCGGCTGCGGCGCTCGGCGAGCATCTTGCGTCTCGATCTGCCGCTGTCGACGGACGAGCTCGTCGAGCTCACCCTGGATCTGCTGCGCCGCAACGAGGCGCGCACCGACACCTATATCCGGCCGCTGGTGTTCATCTCGTCCGAGGAGATCGGCGTGCGCCTGCACGGCCTGCAGCAGAGCTTGCTGATCTATACGGCGCCGTTGGGCGAGTACATCGCGCTCGAAGGCGGCATCCGCTGCGTCACCAGTAGCTGGCGGCGCATCTCTGATGCGTCGATTCCGGCGCGGGCCAAAGTCACGGGCTCCTATGTGAACTCCGCGCTGGCCAAGTCGGAAGCGCTCGAAGCGGGCTTCGACGAGGCGATCATGCTGTCCATGGATGGCCACGTCAGCGAGGGCTCTGCCGAGAACCTGTTCATGTTCAAAAACGGTGCCTTTGTGACGCCGCCGGTGACCGACGACATTCTCGAAGGCGTGACGCGTGGCCTGCTGATGGGCCTGATCCGCCAGGAGCTCGACGTGGATGTAGTCGAACGGAGCATCGATCGCACCGAGCTCTACGCGTGCGATGAGCTGTTCCTGTGCGGTACCGGCGCGCAGGTCTCGCCGGTGATCGAAGTCGATCGCCGTCGCGTTGGCTCCGGGCGCGTCGGACCGCACACCACCCGCTTGCAGCAGCTCTACTTCGCCGCCGTGCGCGGCGACGACCCCAAACGCCGCGACTGGGTCGTGCCCGTTTACTGACCGCGGCCCGGGCCGAGCACGATCTCCGTCGCCTTGACGTAACCTGTGACGGCGGAGCCTTCGGACAGGCTCAGCCGTTCCAGTGACGCGCGCGTGATGGCGGCCACGATCAGGCTCCCATCTGCCTGGCGGATGGTGACCTCGGCCAGGACGTCGCCGACGCGGATGCCGGCCACGGTGCCTCTGAGCCGGTTACGCGTCGACAGTAGTGGCTCTTCGTCCGGGCCAAGTGGCGTGCGCACGCCGGCCAGTGCGTCGACCGGATGGCCACGCGAGGCCAGCTCCGCGCCCACGGCGCCCATGATCTCATTTGGCTCGAAGCCCAGTGCCAGGCCGCGTACCGCTGCCTGCCTGGCCAGCGTGCGCAACCGCTCTTGCCTGGACCTGGCCAGCGCCGAGCGGTCCAGTGATTCACGCGGCGCAACTTCTGATCCGCCGCCGGCCTTGGCGACGATGACACCCTCGCGCGCCAGCTCGGCATATGCCCGCCCGACGGTATTTGGCGCCAGGCCGAGCTTGCCCGCCAGCTGCCGCACACTGGGCAGCCGATCCCCCGGCTGGAGCGTCCCGTCGGCGATCGCCAGCCGCACCCGCCGCTCGAGCTGGACGTAGGCCGGCGCCGGATCGTCGATCTCGAGCTGCAGCACCTCGTCGGCCACGTCGGCCCCAGGGTGTCTGCCCATTGCGGTTCCCGATAGTACCTTGGCGCTTGGTGCCGTCCTTCTCTAAGGCACAGGAACGACGACCCACAGTTGAGGTACTGTCGGCGGCGACGGGCATGGACCTCGGCTACCCCTTGATCGACGTCCACACGCACCTGATGCCGGAGCGGCTCTTCAGTGCCGTGCGGCGCTACTTCCGGGCGCATTTGTGGCACCCGCGCTACGACGGGCCGACCGAGGAGCTTGTCCAAATACTGCTCGACATGGGGGTACAGAGGTTCGTCTTCAGTGCGTACGCGCACAAAGCCGACATGAGCCGCTCGCTCAATTACTGGATCGCGAACGTGCAGTCCACGTTTGCGCCGCACGGCATTGGCTTCGGCACCTTCCACCCCGACGACGCGGAGGCCTTGCCCGAGCTGACGCACGAAGCCTTTGACAAGCTCCGACTGTCGGGCGCCAAGCTCCACCCCCAGGTCGGCCGCTTCGGCGTCGACGACCCGCGCCTCGATCCGGTGTACGCCACGGCACAGGATCGCGGCGCCGTGCTGCTGATCCATGCCGGCAGACTGCCCGAGGAAAACGAGCACGTCGGCGCCAGAGCGTTCGCGCGCATGATGCGTCGTTTTCCGAGGCTCAAGGTCATCGTCGCCCACGCCGGCGCCGACGAATTCGACGCGTTCTTCAATCTGTGCGGCCTGTACGAAGGCGTCTATCTGGACACGGCGATGGTCTTCAACCGCTTTCTGGGCGGCCCGCCGCCGATTCAGCGGATCCTCGAGTTCCAGGACCGCGTGCTGTACGGCAGCGACTTTCCCAACATTCCGTACGCCGTCGAGAGCGGCGTGCAAGCGATCCTCGACCTGCGCCTTGGCCGCGCGCTCGAGGAAAAGCTGCTGTGTACCAACGCGGCGCGTCTGCTCGGTCTGAGCCCGGCCGAGCTGGCATAACCCTTGCCCTTTCGCTTCACTCCTTAAGAACGAAGAGAACGAAGCCCCCAAGACTCTGGCGCGCAGCAATGTCGCCGCGTCGAGTCCATGAGTGGTGCGCGCGCCGACGGCGGCCCACCGTGCGCCGAGCACTCCGAAGGACCACCCATGACTCTGGTGACGCTGCAGCGTCGTGCACCCGTCGCGCCTGGCGCCGCGACGTGCCGGCTATGCGAGACCGCCCTCGGCGGCAGCTTTCAAGACCATCTCCTGGTTGGCACGCCCGGCACCGCGGCGCTACGGGCCGTGATCTGCGCCAGATGTGGTGACTGCATGGCCGGTCTGGTCGAGCTGTGCGGCAGCGACCTGCGCATCCTCGTCAACGACGATCAGCCGCCCATACAGCCGACCGACGAGGACCGCGCTGCGCCCGCGGCCGAGCTGGACCAGACCCGGCATCGGCTGACGCGCGAGGCCGACACGCTCGGTCGCACGGCGCAGTCACTGCGCGCCGAAGCCGACAAGCTCGGCTTGGTGCGCGATACTGAGAACCCGAATGAACGCGAACCTGGCGGTGCTCGAGGAGCTGTATGACGAGCTCGCCGAAGTCCTCGGCCCGTTAGACGAGGCGACCCTCAACTGGACGCCGCCGGCCGCTGAGTCGAACTCGATTGCCGGCCTGGTACGCCACATCGTCGGCTCGAACTATGCCTGGCTGTCGCGCGCCGTGGCCGAGACGGTCGCGCGCGACCGCGACGCCGAGTTCCACACGATCGCCTCGAGCGCACCGCTCATCGCGCTCGTCGAACAAGCCCGTCAGGAAGCCCGCCGCCGCTTCGAGATCTTGAACGCTGTTCCGCCTGACACCATCAGAACCGTCCGCCGCCTGGACGCCCCCGCCGACGAGCAAGTCAGCGTCGCCTGGTGCGTAGCCCACGCCATAGTCCACAGCGGCGAACACCTCGGCCAGATCTTCCTGACCCGCGACCTGTACGCCGCCGCGGTCGATTCCGCCTAGCGCAAGGCCTCGCAGGCGATGCCGTCATGGTCGGCGTCCAGGCGGTGCCGATCTGATTTCGGGCCGCCGGCGGCGATGAAGAAGGCCTGCGCCTCAGCCTGCGAGCGGAAGTCGTTGCAGTCACGGTCAGGGCCGAACGGGTCGTAGCGGCCAGCATAGGCCGGCGCGGCAGGCTTCGGCGCTGCAACTGGCGCGGCGGGTGCGGCCACGGCCGCGGGCGGTGCGGCGACTTCGGCCGGCGGGTCCGCGGGTCGCGTGGTGTCGCCGCTGCACGTCGAGGGCGACCACAGGCCGGCCTGGTTGGCCATCGCTGTGTCCTGAGCGGCTTTGAATGCATCCACGTACATGTAGGCCTGGCTGTAGGTGTATTCATGGGCGAAGCCGTCGGCGAGCATAGTCTCGCCAAAGTTGCGGCTATCGGGTAGCCACACATACGCGAGGAGTCGCCCGAAGAAGTCGCGCTCGCCTTGTGTCGCATCGAGCTCGAGCGCCACCGACTGGCCATCCAGCAGCACGTGCGCACGCGCCGAGGCTTCCGCGCCAAAGCACTGCACCGGCTGAGCAGGATCGACGATCTCAGGCGTATCGATGCCAATCAGCCGTACGCGCTCCGTTCGGCCATCCTCGAGCTGAACTTCAACCGTGTCGCCATCGACGACGTTCAGCACCGTGGCCGGCACCGGCGCCTGCTGTGCCGCCGCGACCGCGACAGTCGCCCAGATGGACGCTCCAGAAAGCACGACAGCCAAAAGCCCACGAACGTTGTGTCCCACGGGGCAGGACGGTAACAGCCGGCGGGACGCTCAAGGTTGAGGGCGGGTTGCAGCGCGGCTTACAGCAGGTGGGCGACGATGAGATCGTGCGCGATGTGGGCTTTGTCGGCGCCACGGAACTCGAGCTCGTACTCGGCTTTCGAAGTCGACAAGACGAGTTTGCTGCTCGAAAAGAAGCCGCCATCAGTGAGTAGTTCGGACTCGTCCTCCGCGGCGACGCTATGGATGCGGCTATAAGGGATAGATACAACGGCCTTCATCTTGTGCAAGAAGGCTTTGTCATAAACGATGACGCGGCGGCTCGTGATGCCGACAAAGCCGGTCGCGCCGCCCAACATGTCGAACACTGCCTCGAGCACTTCACCCTTCAATAGCGCCCCCTCTACTGCCTGGAGTTGCGCGCGCTCGTCGAACTGGACATTGCTCGCACCACTCGTGGCTGGTTCTGCTGCTTCCATCCCCTGACCGCAGGCGGTACAGAACCGCGCGTTGGCCGCGATGTCAGCATTGCAATTGGGGCAGCTGCGCGTGCTCGTCGGCGCCTCGACGGCCTGCCCGAGCGGCGCTCGGCACTCCTTGCAGCTCTGCCGGTTGGCCGAGTTCATATAGCCACACGCCTTGCACACGCTCACCGGCTCTGCTCCTCCCCCATGCATTGAGAATATCGGCTTACCGCCTGGTTACAATTGGCCGTTTAGCACGCCGTTAACACTGACTTGTTTTCGAATTAGCGCCGGCGACGCATACTCATTGCGCGATGCAGATAGCCGCCCCTCTTCCTCGACCGGTACGCCGGTTCTTGCCCGCGGGCAACTTGCGCCCCGGTCGCAAACAAGTGTTGGCGTTACTGGCGGTTGTGGCCCTGGCGGCCGCTGGCGTCTACGCGTATCAACGTGTCTTCAGCCAGCAGGCACCCGCGCCGCTGGGTCAGGTGGTCCCTGTCCAGCGCGGCAACGTGGCCGCGACGGTCGCCGCGACCGGAAGCGTGGTGGCAACCAAGCAGGCCAAGCTCGTGTTCACGGGCTCGGGCAAGATCAAAGACATCCTGGTCAACATTGGCGACCAGGTCAGCGCGAACCAGACGCTGGCGCACCTCGTCATCGATGCGGCGCAGGTCAAGCTCGAAACTGCCAAGAGTCAGGTGCTCACGGCGCAGCTCAAGCTGCAGCAGCAGACCGAGAGCGCGACACCTGAAGATCTGGCGGCCGCGCAGTCGGCCTATGACGCAGCCATGGCCAAGCTGGACGACGTGCAGGCCGGTCCAAAGACGGCCGATCTCCAGTCGGCCCAGGCCGCGGTGCTGCAAGCCCAGGCCACACTGGCCGACGCGACCAACAAGCTTCAAGTCCTGACCTCGGGCGGCACCGCCCCGGATCGCACCACGGCCCAGGCTGGGCTGACCACCGCCGAGAACGCCCTTGCCACTGCCCAGGCCAAGCTGGATGACCTGAACGCCGGGCCGACGAACGTCGATCTGACGACGGCACGTACGGCGGTCAGCGATGCCGAATCTGGCCTGCGCAGCGCGCAGCAAAAGCTCGAGGATGCCAAGGCCGGTTCGACCACCTCAGAGTTGGCAGCAGCGCAGTCCACCTTCGACACCGCCCAGGCAAGCGTCACCAATGCCCGGGTCAAGCTCGACCAGGTCACGGCGACCAGCGACCTGTCACCAGAAATCATCACCGCCCGGCAAGGTCTGGCGGCGGCTGAGCTGAAGCTGCACCAGTCGCACGAAGCGCTCGATCAATTGACGGCTCAGCTGGCGCAGGCCAACGCCGAGGTCGCCAGTCAGCAGGTCGGTTTGGCGGCCGCCCTGAAGTCAGCGGATCAAACCTGCGACAAGTTGGGCGATAGCTCGGCCGACTGCAGCTCGGCCAAAGCCAAGATCGACGCCCTGCAGCCGACCATCTTGAAGGCGGAACAACAGGTCAAACTGCTCAGCGGCAGCGGCGCGTGGGACCAGCTCGCGGCTCAGAAGGACGTGACCGCGGCTCAACTGGCGTACGATCTTGCCGCCGCCAAGCTCAAGCAGATCCAGGCCGCTCCAGCCGACTTCATCGCCGCACAGACGGCCTACGATTCCGCGCTGTCAGGTTTGACCAGCGCCCGAGCCAAGTTCGACGAAGTCAAAGCCGGTTCGACCAAGGCTGAGCTACTTACGGCTCAAAACGGCTACGACCAGGCCAAATCCGCGCTCACCAACGCGCAGGCCAAGCTCGATCAGCTGGTCCAGGGCCCGACCGACGTCGATCGCATCGCCGCCGAAACAGCGGTCACCAGCGCGCAGGCGAACCTCGCGTCGGCGCAGGCCAAGCTGGCCAACGTCGTCCAGAGCACGCCACAGGACATTCAGGCCGCGCGGCTGGCCCAGTCTAGCGCGCAAGCAAGCCTGACAACGGCGCAAGCCAAGCTGGATCAAATCCTGGCTGGTCCAACGCAGGCCGATCTCGAGACCGCCAAGAGCGGCGTCGCCTCGGCCCAAGCGTCGCTGGCGGCCAAGTCAGGCAGCGTCCGCGCCAGTGACATCGCGCTGCAGAAGGAAGCGGTCCATCAGGCCGAGCTCGCGCTGCAGCAGGCGCAGATCGACCTCGACAACAACACGCTGGTCGCACCGTTCGACGGCATCGTGGCCAGCATTGCCGGCAATCCCGGCGAGCCAGCCCCAACAGGCACGACTGGGTTCATGACCCTGGTCGATCCGAGCCAGGTGCGCATTGACGTCACGGTCGACGAAACCGACGTGGCCAAGATCGCCGTCGGCAAGAACGCCGCGATCACCTTCGACGCGCTGCCTAACCGGCAGTTCCGCGGCAAAGTCATCTCGATCTCGCCCAGCGGTACCCTCAGTCAGGGCGTGGTCACCTACCCGGTCGGCATTAGCATCGACGCCCGCAACCAGGTACTGCCGTCCGGCATGACCGCGTCGACGACGATCACCATCGACGAGAAGAACGACGTCCTGGTCGTGCCCAATCGAGCGGTTCGGCGCCAGGGTCGCGACCAGATCGTCGAGGTCATGGGCGCCGATGGCAAGCCGGCCACGCGGACCGTGCGTACGGGCGTCCAGAACGACACGCTCGTCGAGATCACCGATGGTCTGGAGGAAGGCGATCAGGTGCTCATCCAGGGCACCACGACACGCGCGCCCAATGTCGGCGGCCCAGGCGGCGGTCCGGGCGGTGGTCCAGGGCCACAGCGTGTCGTGATCGGTCGAGGCGGATGATCGCGGATGTCCAGTGCAAGCCATTGCGCGTCCATCTCGACGACCGCGGCGTTTTCATGGAGCTCCTCCGTGAAGACGACCCGTTCTACACGCGTTTCGGGCAGTCGAACTTCTCGATCACGTATCCCGGCGTCGTCAAAGCGTGGCACTACCACAACCGCCAGGACGATCTGTGGTTCGTGGCTTCGGGCACCGCGCAGATCGGACTGCACGATCTGCGATCGAACTCGCCGACCTTCGGCCAGACCGACGTCTTCTATCTCGGCACGCACAATCGGGGCCTGCTGTTCATCCCGCACGGCGTTGCGCACGGCTACCGCGTGCTGGGCGACGAACCGCTCGGCCTGGTGTACTTCACGACCCACGTCTACGACCCCGATGACGAGCTGCGTCGACCCTGGGACGATTCGGCCATTGGCTTTTCCTGGGCGACGGTGAATCGATGAGCATCCAGATCAAGGACGTCATCAAGACCTACTACATGGGCGCCATCGAGGTGAACGCCCTGCGCGGGGTCAGCCTCGACATTCGCGACGGCGAGCTGATGGCGATCATGGGCCCCAGCGGCTCGGGCAAGAGCACGCTGATGAACATCCTGGGCTGCCTCGACGTGCCGACCAGCGGCAGCTATCTACTCGACGGCCAGGAGGTCGCCCGGCTCAAGGACGATCAGCTGGCGGCGGTGCGCAGTCGCAAGATCGGCTTCGTGTTCCAGCAGTTCAATTTGTTGCCGCGCACGCCCGCGCTCGAACAAGTCGAGCTGCCAATGGTCTATGCGGGTATTGCCGATCGTCGAAAGCGCGCGCTGGACGCGCTCGAAGCGGTCGGACTGGCCGATCGCGCCCACCACAAGCCGACTGAGATGTCGGGCGGTCAACAGCAACGCGTGGCGATCGCTCGCGCGTTGGTCAACGAGCCGTCGATCATCCTGGCCGATGAGCCCACAGGCGCCCTCGACACAAAGACGAGCGCCGAGATCATGGCCATCTTTCAGCGCCTGAATCGCGAGCAAGGCTTGACGGTCGTCTTCGTCACGCACGAGTCGGACATCGCCTATCACACCCGGCGCATCCTCCATTTGCGCGATGGCCTGATCACCAGTGACGAGGCGGTACCCGACCAGCTGTATCGCAATGCCGAGACGTCGAGCGAGCTGGTGGTGGTGTGAGCGGACCCATTCGGGTCGCGCTGCGCGCACTCGGCGCAAACAAGTTGCGCACGACGTTGACGATGCTCGGCATCATCATCGGCGTCGCGGCTGTGATTGCGCTGATGTCGATCGGCCGCGGCGCGCAAGCCCAGGTCACCGCACAGATCAAGAGCCTGGGCACGAACCTGCTATTCGTCCGCCCGGGCTCGACCCAGAATCAGGGGGTCAGAACCGCTGCTGGGCAGGCCGCCACACTGACCATGGATGACTCCGACGCGATCGCCTCGCTGCCCAACGTGGTTGCCACGGCCCCCGAGATCGGCACTGTCGTGCAGATCCTGGCCAACGGCCAGAACTCGTCAACCCGCGTAACCGGCGCCACGGAGGACTACGCCGTGGTTCGCAACACGAACATGGCTAAAGGCGAGTGGATCAGCAGACAGCAGGTCGATGGGCGGTCGCTGGTTGTCGTCCTGGGCGACAGCGTGGCCAAGCAGATATTTCCGGACAGCGATCCCATTGGCCAGACGGTGCGTATGAGCTCGGGCGGTCGGACTGGGACCAACTTCCGTGTCATCGGCGTCGCCGAGGCCAAGGGCGGCAGCGGCTTTGGCAATCAGGACGACCAGGTCTACGTCCCGATCAGCACGGTCATGGCGCGGCTGTTCGCGCAACGCAACTCGCGCGGCGCTCCCAACGTCAGCACGGTCAACGTGCAGGTGGTCAGCGAAGAGGTCATGGACGAGACCGTCGAGCAGATCGGCGAGCTGCTGCGCACACGGCACAAGGTCACCCAGGATGATTTCTCGATCCAGAGCCAACAGGATTTCTTGAACACGTTCAACCAGATCGCCGGCACGTTCACGCTGCTGCTCGGCGCGATCGCCGGTATTTCGCTTGTTGTCGGCGGAATTGGGATCATGAACATCATGTTGGTGAGCGTCACCGAGCGCACGCGCGAAATCGGCATTCGCAAAGCCGTGGGCGCGCGGCGGCGCGACATCTTGACGCAGTTCCTGGTCGAGGCGGTCGTCGTCAGCGTGCTGGGCGGCGCGATAGGCATCGGCATCGGGAGCGGCTTGGCCGCGCTGATCAGCCAGGTTCAGGTGCCGGGCAACGGCGGCGGCGCCGCCTCCAACCTGCAGACCCAGGTCGGAGTGGACTCGGTGCTGCTGGCGTTCTGCGTCTCCGCGGCGGTCGGGCTGTTCTTCGGCATCTATCCGGCGACCCGCGCGTCGCGCCTCAATCCCATCGAAGCGCTGCGCTATGAATAGCTTTCAGCAGTCAGCCCTCGGCTGTCAGCTGATTGCTGATTGCTGAATGCTGCAATGCCAACTGTCCTCATCGCCGATGACGAAAAGAACATTGTCCAGCTAGCACGTATGTACCTCCAGGCCGAGGGTTTCACTGTCGACGTGGCCTCCAACGGTCGCGAGACCCTCGACAAGGTGCGCCAGGGCCGGCCCGACCTGCTGGTATTGGACCTGATGATGCCCGAGCTCGACGGCTGGGAGGTGTGTCGGCGATTGCGCAAAGAAAGCGACCTGCCGATCATCATGCTCACCGCACGCGGCGACGACGTGGACAAGATCGTCGGGCTCGAACTGGGCGCCGACGACTACATGACCAAGCCGTTCAACGCGCGCGAGCTGGTCGCGCGGGTCAAGGCAGTTTTGCGCCGCTATACGGCTGGCAAGTCGCCCGAGCGAGTGCTGCAAGTAGGCGATCTCCGCATCGACCCTGAGCGGCACGAGGTGACCATTGGCGAACGCGCCATCGAGCTGCGGCCCAAAGAGTTCGAGCTATTGACGACGCTGGCGCGGAACCCAGGCGTGGTTTTTGACCGCGAACGACTGTTGAAGCTCGCCTGGGGCTACGACTACTACGGCGATTCGCGCACGGTCGACGTGCACGTCACCTGGCTGCGTGAGAAGCTGCGCGACAGCACCGCGCGCATTCAAACGGTCTGGGGCGTGGGCTACAAGCTGGTCGAGTCCGAACCTGGCGACGCCTCCGACAACGGCCGCCGGCGCAAACACTGAGCCGCGTGTGAAACTGCCGTTTGGGTCGCTGCGCTCGAAGCTGATTGCCGCGTTCGCGGCGGTGATTGGTCTGTCGCTGCTGCTGGCCAGTGGGGCGTTTGCGTATCTGCTGGCCGACTACCAGGCCGAACGCGAGCGCGACCGGCTCCAGGAGATCGCCATGATCTACACCTACCAGGTCGGTCGCGCCCTGCGCGCAGGCCTGTCGGTGCAGGAGATTGGACCCCAGCTCGACCAGAGCGTCGGCGAAGCGGGGGTACGCGTGTTGCTGCTCGACTCGCGCGGCACCGTCATCTACGACACGGAGGAGAACGGCTTCGCCGGCAAGACCTTCCCGATGCCCGCCGGCGCCTCGGGACGTCGCCCGAACGTCACCCAGGGCACGCTGGCGACGCCCAGCGGCGACGAAGTCTGGACGGTCATGCCCGTCTTCTTGCCCCAGGGTCCGAGTGGCCTCCGTCTCGCCGTCGTCGCGCCTGAGCAGTCGCTGACCAATGCGTGGCGCGCGTCCCTGCCGCGGCTCTCGCTCGCCGCGTTGGGCGCGCTCTTGGTGTCGATCATGATTGCGTGGTGGCTAGCCGCGACGATTACCCGACCGCTCCTGCAAATCACACAAGCCTCGGGCGAGATTGCGCGCGGCAACTACGATGCCGACTTGAAGCTGCCCGAGACTCGCGACGAAGTAGGCCACCTGGCCCAGGCATTCACCATCATGGCCCGCCAGGTCGCGCGCTCGCACCGGGCCATGAGCGACCTGCTGGCGAACGTCAGCCATGATCTGCGTACGCCGCTCACCTCGATCAGTGGCTTTGCCGGCGCGCTCGTGGACGGCACGCTGTCAGGTGCGGATGGCGCACGCGAGGCTGGTCGAGTGATCGGCGAAGAGGCCGAGCGCATGCGCCGCCTGGTCGAAGACCTGCTGTACCTGGGCCGAATCGAATCGGGCGAGCTGGCGCTGGAAAACGAGCAGCTCGACCTGGCCGATCTGGTGCGCGCGACGCAGGCGCGGTTCTCGTTCCGCGCACAAGAGACTGGCATCAACTTCAAAGTGCACGCGCCGGATGGAGTCCACATCAGCGGCGATCCACACCGGCTGTCGCAAATGCTCGACAACCTGGTAGAGAACGCCTTCAAACACACGCCACCGGGCGGCAGTATCGATCTCACCGCGACCCGCGAGACCGGGCGCGCTAACGGCAGCCATCGCGCGTCGCGCGCGTCGGCCCTGGCGGTGATGACCGTACACAACAGTGGCTCGTACATCGCGCCCGAGGAAGCTGAGCGCGTCTTCGAACGCTTCTATCAGATCGACAAGGCACGCAGCGGTACCAAGAACGGTCGCGGCCTCGGATTGGCGATCGCGCGCGAGATCGTCCAGGCGCACCGCGGCCGGCTCACGCTGGAGAGCCATCCACACAGCGGAACATCGTTTATCGTTCGCTTGCCGTCGGTTGAGCCGATGGCCCCGGCATCATTACCATCTGCCGAGCCTGCGCGGCCGGCCGGAGTTGGCGCCGTCCTCCGTTAAGTACATTTGTCATCCTGAGCTTGCGAAGGATCCGCATCTCGTGACCGCTTGGGCAAGCGGACTCCTTCGCTCCGCTCAGGACAGGCTCTTCGCTACGCTCAGCATGACAAACGAAGCTCCATGCGAACCTGGCTCGTAATCGTCGCTCTGGCTGGCGCGACTGCCGCGTTACCCGCGCAGGCATTCGCAGCGGCATCGCCGACGCCGACGATCGCGGCCAAGGCGTCACTCAGTCCAACTCCGCCGCCGAAGGCAGCGGCAACTGCAACGCCAGTCGCTGCCAAGCCGTCTGCTGCCCCAACTCCGCCGGCAACGCAAACTGCCGCGCCAAAGGTGCCGACGCCGCTGCCGCCCACGGCCACACCGGTGCCGGTCAGCGCGGCGGTAGTCGTGCCCACCAGGGCGCCCACAGTTGTCGCGCCCGCCGCACCGGCGAAGCGCGCCACACCCAGTGGCGCGGGCGGCGTCCACGGCTTCGTCTACTACGACGCCAACGCCGATGGCGAGGTCGCCGACGAAGAAGCCGGCATGGCCGACGTCGAGATCACACTGCTGGCACAAAGCGGCAGCCAACGCACGACCAGGACGGACGTCAATGGCGCGTACGGATTCGATGGCCTCGCGCCAGGGACCTACCACATCAGCGTGGCCCTGCCCACCGACACCGTCGGCACGACCGACGCCGGACAGGACATCGTTGTCGGGCCGGGCCAACCAACCGACGACGTAGCGTTCGGGCTCGTTGTGCCGCCTGAAGACGTGCTGCGCGCGATGCACGGCCTGCCTCCAGCCGACGAGCCAACGGAGGAGGCGCCACCGGAGGACGCCACCGACGAACAGGTGATGGCCCTCTCAGCGGTTACGTCGCTGCCATTGCGCTTTGCCGAAGGGCGCGACTTGATGGCGCAAATCGGTCGACGCGTGCTGGGCGATGGGCTGGTGTGGCTGGGTGTGCCGTTCCGCACGCAGATCGACGGTGGTGAATTCCAATACGTCAATTGCGGACCCGCCTCGCTAACCATGGTCCTGGCGGCCTTCGGGCTCGAAGTCGGACCGTCTCAGGTGCGCGACTACTTGAACAGCCTGATCGACAACTACAACACCGACCTGGGCACCAGCCTCGACGTGCTGGCCAACATCGCCCGCCTGGCGGGTCTGACGCCGCTCGACCTGTACAGCGACCACGGCGGTTACCGCAACTGGTCGACCGACGCGGTGCGCTGGCACGTTGAGCAGGGCCGACCGGTGATCACTCTGGTCAAGTACCGCAACCTGCCGGGCCATGGACAATCACTGTCCGAGTTCGACCACTACATCGTGATCAGCGGGCTGACGCCGAACGGCTTCATCTACAACGATGCCGCATTCGCGTCGACGCTTGGCTATGGCCTGGAGATCTCCGACGTCGAGCTCCAGTACGCCTGGGAGAACTCGTCGATTCCGCATCACGCGGCCGCGTTTGCGCTGGCGCCGGATCGCAGCAGCCTGTCGTTCCCGGAATTGCCGCGCCGCGCCGCGCCGCCACGCGAGCTCGAGCCCGCCGCGGCACGCGTCTCGCGCCGTGTCGCCGAGCAGGACGAGGCTGAGCGCGCGCCACTCACGCTGCTGCCAGTACCGCGCGCGAGCGGACCGCTGATCACTGTCGCCGACCGCTGGCAGGACGAGATCGAGCCCGAGCCCGTGGTCGACGATGGTGTGCCGATGGGCCTGGCGATGCACGCGACCGAACAGCCCACCGTCGAACCGAGGCCTGGCCCGGGTTCCATGGTGCCCAAGCTGCTGGTGCTGCTCGGCAGTGTCTGGCTGCTGTGGATTGTCTGGGCTGGCAGCGGGCGATTCGTGCGCTGGCGTCCGTCGCTCGCACCGCTGCGCGCCGCCCTGACCGCACTGTTCGGCGCGCTCGGTCCGCGCTGATGCGCACCCTGCTGCATCTTTCGGATACCCACATCCTGCCCACAGACGCCGATCGGCTGCACGGCGCTGACACATTGCAGAACCTGCGTGCCGCGCTGGCGTACTTCGACGGCTACGGCGTCAGCATCGATGCGGTGGTCCTCTCGGGCGACCTGGCCAATGAGGGTGACGTGGTCGGCTATCAGCGCCTGCGCTCGGTACTCGACCCGTGGTTGGCCGGGCGCGGCGTACCGCTGGTCGCGGCGATGGGCAACCACGATCGCAGAGCTGGCTTCCGCCAGGTCATGCTCGGGTCACCGTCAGAGTCACCTGTGGACTCCACCCACTGGGTCGGCGGCCTGCGCATCGTGGTGCTCGATTGCACCGTGCCCGGCGCGGTCCACGGCGAAACTCGCCCAGATCAGCTCGAATGGCTGCGCAGCGAATTGGCCACACCGGCCGAAGAAGGCACGGTGGTCGTGCTCCACCATCCGCCGACTATCGAGCCGGGCGCCATGGCCGACATTGTCCGACTGCGCGGCGCCGATGCGCTGGAATCTATCGTCCAGGGCCGTGACGTGGTGGCTGTCCTGGCGGGCCACGTCCACCACACCGTCGCCGGCGCCTTCGGCGGCACGTTCTCTTTCACCGCGCCGGCGATCTCGTACATGGTCGACCCACTCGCCCTGGCCGCGGGCAGCATGCGCGGCCTCGAAGGACGCGGTTTCGCACTAGTGCGTATCGCCAACAAGCGCGCCGTCGCGTCGACGGTGTACCTGCCTACACGTTGAACAGCACATGGAGGACGTCGCCATCCTGGACGATATAGGCCTTGCCTTCCTGGCGCACCCAGCCGCGCTTCTTGGCGGCTGCTTCGCTGCCGGCTTCCAGGAGCTGGTCCCAGCGGATGACTTCGGCGCGAATGAACCCGCGCGCCAGGTCGGAATGGATCGCCCCCGCGGCATCCTGCGCGTTGGTGCCGCTGGCGATCGTCCAGGCGCGGCACTCGTCGTCGCCCGCGGTGAAGAACGACGTGAGCTGGGCCAGTGAATACGCGCTGCGAATAATCTCACCCAGCTGACTTTCGCCCGCGCCAAGCGCCTCCTTGAACTCGGCCGCCTCCTCGGGCGAGAGCTCGCCGAGCTCCATCTCGAGTCTGGCCGGCAGCGCCAACACATCCGTGCTCGGCACTTTGTCGACCAACGGCCGCAGCTGATCCAGCATCGCCGCTGGCTCCTGGTCGTCGGCCAGATTGGCGACCACGAGCGTCGGCTTCAGCGTCAGAAACCCGAAGCTGGCGATGTCTTTCAGCTCGTCACGATCGAGATCTACCATGCGGGCTGGCTGGCCGGCCTCCAAGACAGGGCTTAGCTTTTGCAGCACGGCCAGCTCGCGCTCGCGTGCCGCGCGCTCCTGGGGTGTGCCTTTGCTGCCCAGGCGCAGCTCCTTTTCCAGTCGGTCGAGGCGCTTTTCGATCTGCCCCAGATCGGCCAGCTGCAGCTCGAGGCTGAACTCCTCCAGGTCGGAGCGCGCATCCCGTCCTGGCGCGTAGGCGCCGATGACGTGCAGCAACACGTCGACGGTGCGCAGATGGGCGAGCACGGCGGCGCTGCTCTCCTGGCCCATGCCTTTGGCCACGCCAGCGACGTCGATGAAGCGCACCTCGGCTGGCGTGTGCTTGCGCGGCTGAAAGAGCGCCGACAAGCGGTCGAGTCGCTCGTCCGGCACTTTGACGACGGCCAGATTGGGCTCGGAGCCGGCGTAGCCGGCAACTTGCACATGTTGATGGGCGAGCGCGTTGAAGAGTGTCGTCTTCCCCGATTGGGGTAGACCGCTAATCCCGATCTCCATGCTCGATCAGGCGTCAGGCGTCAGGCGCTGGCAACAGGGCGGCGATCTTGGCCCGCTCAGTCAGGTACTTGTGTTGCCCGACGAAGAAGCCCATGCGTGCCGAAACCAGACGCTGGCTATCGCGCAGGGTAAGGCCAAGCTGATCGGTTTCGTAGATCGCGCGTTGCAAGGGGGTGAGGGCTGGCATATCCGACGGCGGCATGCGGGGTGCGTACCCGTATTCTAACGATGGCCCTACACTTTCGAACGTGGAGCGCCTGTGGACGCCCTGGCGCCGCGCCTTCATCGAGAGCGCCGCCGACGACTCTGCGCCAGGCTGCTTCCTGTGCACGCATGCCGCCAGCCACGATGACCGCGCCAATCTGGTCCTGCAGCGCGCCGCGCGCGTCTACGTGCTGATGAATCTGTACCCGTATAACTCGGGCCATCTGATGATCGCGCCCTACGAACACACGGGTGACCTGGCCGGCCTCGACGCCGTGACAGCAGCAGAGCTGATGCACGTGACGCAGCGGGCCGTGGGCGTGCTGACCGACGAGTATCGGCCGCATGCCTTCAACGTGGGCATGAACCTGGGCCGCGTCGCGGGCGCTGGCGTACCGGACCACCTCCATATCCACGTCGTGCCGCGCTGGAACGGCGATACGAACTTCATGCCGATCACTGCCCATACCAAGGTCCTGCCCGAGAGCCTCGACCAGACCTATGACCGACTCGAGCCCCGCTTCCGAAGCTGACCGGCGGCCCTTGATCCTGGTCGTCGACGACGAGCCGTCGGTGCGCGCGATGGTGCTGGCGGCGATCCGGGTGCGCGGGCCGCGCTATCGCGTCGCCGAAGCTGGCCGGGCCGAAGAGGCGATCGTCACGGCCGAGGAACAACAGCCGGACCTGGTCTTGCTCGACGTCGCCCTGCCCGACCATGACGGATTCTGGGTCTGCCGCGAGCTCAAGCAAAACCAGCGCACCGCGCATATCCCGGTCGTCATGCTGACCGCGATGGGCCTGCCGTCCGATCGCGATCAAGCCCTCGAGGCAGGCGCGGACGGCTACATCGTCAAGCCGTTCAGCCCACGCGCCTTGCTGGCCGAGTTGGATGCGCGGCTATCCTGATTGCTGTGGGCGACTTTACGCTCGAGCCATTTGGGCGCCGCATCGAGAAGCCGTGGGGCTTCGAGGTGCTGCTTTCGCCCGAAGACGCGCCGTATGCCGCCAAGCTGATCCACGTCCGGGCTGGTAAGCGTCTGAGCTTGCAAGTGCATGACACCAAGGTCGAAACACAGACGCTCGTCGCCGGGCGTGGTGTGCTGGTGCTCGAGGGACCGGACGGTCAGCTGCACGACATCGACATGCAGCCTGACGTGGGCTATCACGTGGCTGTCGGGCAGCGGCATCGCCTGTGCGCCACGCCCGATCACGATGCCACGGTCTTCGAGGCCTCGACGCCCGAGATTGGCGTGACCCTGCGCCTGGAAGACGACTACGCGCGGCCCGACGAGACCGAAGAGCTCCGCCGCGCCGAACGTGCCCGCTAGTGCGCCTCTTTGCAGTTCCCACGCATCTCCCTTAAGCCCTCCGCAGGAGAAACATCATTTTCATCTTGCTGAATGCTGGCCCAGATGAATAGGCGGTAGCCGCCCAGTGCAGGCGCTGCCGTCGGCGGCATATTTCCTGTTCTTGGAAGCCGCCGTCGGCGGCGTGATTGCCCTGTTCTGGCTGCATAGCCGCGACGAGCTGCCGCGAGGATTCCTGCTCTTCACCGGCGTGTGCCTGCTGATCCTGGGTGGCCTCGGGGCGTGGCTGCGCTTCGCCTTTCCGCCCCTGGTGAGCGACCTGGCCACGGTGTGGTTCGCGTCGGAACGGACCTTGAGTCTCGCCTTCGGCCTGCTGCTGACGATCTACCTGGTGACGCTGCGGGTTGAAGCCTGGCGGGGGCCAGGCAGGCTGATTCGCCCACTAGTGCCGCTCGTCGGCCTGGGCTGGCTGTGGTCAGCGGCACTGGTCGACCCGAACGCCCAGCTCGGCGGCCTCGGCGTACCACTCGCCGTCCTGGCTGGAGCCATGGCGCTCGGCTCCGCGCTGGTCGCACTTTCACTGGGCCACTGGTACCTCATCTCGCCGCGGCTTTCGACCCGACCACTGATCGCCATCACCTTCCTATGCCTGGGCGCACTCGTCGTGCAGCTCGTCCTGCTACCACTTCTGGTCTTCCTACCAGGCTTACGCCCTGACCGGCTGACTGCCTTGTTCGGCGAATACGTCATCTTTTTCGGCGTGCGCGTGGTGTTCGGATTGGTTGTGCCGGTGGGCGCCACGGTGATGGCCTGGCGCACTGCGCGCATCAGATCGCTCGACTCGGCGACCGGCCTGCTGTACATCGTCGTCGCGCTGGTCCTGGCGGGCGAGATCGCAGCCCGCACCCTCTTTTTTCTGACCGGTGTGGTCACCTGATCGCTGTAGACTGCTCGTGTGCCGGACCCAGTCCGCTATGACTCCGATCTGGAAGGGCTCAGCCTGCGTACGCCGCACGCGCTGGTTGCGTTTGGCGGCTGGGTGGATGCCGGCTCGGGCGGCACCGGCGGGGTGCGCCACCTGATCTCGAGTTTGCCTACGCGCAAGCTGGCCGAGATCGACCCCGAAGAGTTCTACAACTTCACCGATACCCGTCCGTTGGTGTCGATCGTCGGCGCTGGCGAGCGCGCCGTGCACTGGCCACGGGGCGAATTCCATGCCGCCACGCTCGAGCACACCAGCGACCTGGTGCTGTTTGTCGCACCCGAACCAAATCTCAAGTGGCGCAGCTTCGCCGGACTGATGCTCGACGTTCTGCAGCGCTTCGAAGTCCAGAACCTGGTGTGCATCGGCTCAATTTTTGGCGCGGTCCCCCATCGCGCCGATGTGCGCATGACGGGTTTCGCCAACGAGGTGACGCTGCGCGAAGCGCTTCAGCGGCACGACGTGATGTTCACCAACTACGAGGGCCCGACCGGTTTCGTGACGATTCTGCTGGCCGAGGCACAGTCCCGCGGACTGCCGGCGGCCGCCGTGTACGGCTTCGCCCCGAACTACATCCAGGGCGTGCCCAATCCGCGCGTCTCACACGCGCTGCTCAAGACATTTGCCGCGCTGACCGGTGTGCCATTACAGCTCGGCGCGCTCGACCGGGCGGGCCGCGCCCTGACGCGCCAGGTTGACAAGCTGCTGCTCGATCAGCCCCAGCTGCGTGAGCAGGTCGATCGCATGCTGAGCATGATGAACGTCACCGAGTCCGAAGCTCAGGACGAGCCTGAATCAGAGTCGAGCGAGCAGCCACCCGAGTCAAACGTCGAGCTGCCCAGTCCACAGGCGGTCGTGACCGAGCTCGAGGAGTTCCTGAAGCAGTTGCGACGACAGGATCCGGGCACCACCGACGGCGGCACCAGCGGTCAATAAATGCCGTTCGGCTTACAGCGCCTCGGCGTCGCCGCTGGTGCAACGGGCGCGCTCGCGGCCGGTGCACTCGGCTATGTGGTGCGTCGTCCATTACCGCAGCTCGACGGTGAGCTGCGACTCAAGGGGCTGAACGCCCCGGTCGAGATCGTGCGCGATCGCTGGGGTGTTCCGCATATCAGCGCCCGCGAGGCGCTCGACGCGGTCTTTGCGCAGGGCTACTGCCACGCCCAGGACCGGCTGTGGCAGATGGAGCTCACCCGCCGCCTGACGAGCGGTCGGCTGGCTGAGGTCTTCGGCGCCAGTGCGCTCGACGTGGACCGATTTCAGCGCCGACTTGGGCTACACCGCGCCGCGCAGGCTGAATGGGAAGTAGCCGACGCGTCATTGCGGGATACGCTGCGGGCCTACGCCGCGGGTGTCAACGCCTGCCTCGACGGCATCCTCGCCAGCGGCAAGCTGCCTGTCGAGTTCACGCTGACGCGCTTCACGCCCGAGCCTTGGCAACCCGAGGACACGCTCGGCTACGCCCGCTTCATGGCGTTTTCGTTCTCGCCGAACTGGGAGAGTGAGCTGGTTCGCTCGCGGCTGATCGCGCGGCTGGGCTATGTCGTCGCGGCGAGCCTCGAGCCAGATATCTGGCAGCCCGAGACCGATGCCCTACCGCGGCTCGAAGACTGGGGTCCGGCGGACATGCCCGAACCGGGCGAGTTGCCGCCAATTGCAATTGCCGGAGGGCCAACCGCAAGTAATGCGTGGGTGGTCTCAGGCGAACGCTCGAGCACCGGCAAGCCCCTGCTGGCGAACGATCCACACCTGTTCCCACGCATCCCCAGCGTGTTCTACGAAGCCCACCTCGCCGCGGGTGGCGAGCTCAACGTCGCCGGCGCCAGCGTGCCGGGCACGCCGGGTATTCTGATCGGCCACAACCGCCACATCGCCTGGGGCATCACCGCCAGTATGGTCGACGTCCAGGACTTGTACGTCGAGCGGGTCGACCCGGGCGATCCCCGGCGCACCGAGCACGCCGGTCGCTGGGAGACCGGCACGACCGTGCGCGAGGTCATTGGCGTGAAGGGCCGCGCCCAGCCATGGATCGAGGACGTGCTGGTCACGGCGCGCCACGGACCGCTGCTGACGCCGACGCCGAGCCTGGCCGACGAGCACCGGCCGCTGGCCCTGCGGTCGATGGTCCTCGAGGCGCCATCCCCGGCATCCGCGCTGCTCGAACTGAACCGCGCCACATCGTGGGATGAGTTCCGCGCCGCGGCCAGTCGCTGGGGCACGCCCTCGGTCAACCTGCTGTACGCCGATGCCGACGGCAACATTGGCTATCAGATGGTTGGTCGCGTGCCGGTCCGTGCGCACGGTGAGGGCCTGGTGCCGTCGCCGGGTTGGAGCGGCCAGTACGAGTGGCAGGACAGCGTGCCCTTCGACGACATGCCACGCGCGTTCAATCCGCCCGACGGCTTGTGGGCCAATGCGAACCAGGACGCGACACGCGGCAACCGCTGGTTCTTCGGTCGGGAGTTCATCGATCCGGCGCGGTTCAAGCGCATCCGCCAGGTGCTCGAGAGCAAACGGAAACACTCCGCGGTGGACTTCGGCGCGCTCCAGGCCGACGAGGTCAGCCTGCCTGCTCGGCGGGTGTCGGAGTTGCTGGTTGCTGGCTTGTCCGTGTCTGGCCGGCTCGAGACGCGCGCGCTGGACGAGCTGCGCGCCTGGGATGGCCGCATGGGCACCGATTCTTGCGCGGCGTCTATCTACGCTGTGTTCCGCAATGAGCTTGTCCGTGCCCGCTGGAGTCAGTCACTGGGTGACCTGATTGACGCCGCGCTTGGCGTGGGACCGCATCCGCTGCTGGCCGCGGTCAGCTCGCACTACTTCCTGCAAACCCAGCGTGTCCTGCTCTATCTGGAGGAGCACGGCTGCGACGCCATCGTTCTGCGCGCGTTCCGGACGTCTGTGCAGTGGCTGAGCCGCAAGCTCGGCGCGGATGTTTCGGCCTGGACGTGGGGCAAGCTGCATCCGCTGCGCATGGAGCACGCGTTGTCGGTGCGCAAGCCGCTCGGCACGCTGTTCAACGTGCCCGCGTTTCCGTGGAGCGGTGACCTCGAAACGGTTCGTGCGGGTGGCTCGCTGCCGGCTTCGCTGAACGCTGGCGGCCCGATCTCCGCGTATCGCTTCATCGCCGATTGCGCCGATTGGGATCACAGCCTGTCGTGCATCCCCGCCGGCCAGAGCGGGCAACGCGGCTCACTCCACTACGCTGACCAGGTCGAGACCTGGCGTCGCGTGGGCTACCACCCGCTCGCCTTCACCCGCCCCGCCATCGCCCGCGTCGCCCGCCACACCTTGAGCCTGCTGCCTTCGGCGTGACGCGCCTGTAGTTCCTCGTGTTGTCGTTGTGATTGAGAACGGCCTGACAATCGTCAGGTGCTGCAAGGCTTCGCCCCGATCGTCACTGCCCCGACCGAGGATCAGGCCGATCGTGCGCAAACCGGCGACGTCCCCGTAGCCGTCTATCAAGACAGTGCCGCCACGCTGTTCCGTGGTGATTGCGCTCGCCTCCTTGAATCAGCCGTCGCGGTCGCCCCGAACCTCGTCGTCACCTCGCCGCCGTACTCGCTCGGCGTCGACTACGGCCAGGCCGGCTACGCCGACGATCAGCCTTACGAACGCTACTTGTCCTGGGTGCGCACCTGGGCCTTGACGCTTCTGGAGGCAAGCGCGCCGGGTGGGCGCGCGTGCATCAACATTCCCCTCGACTCGAACAAGGGCGGCAAGCGGGCTATCTATGCCGATTACCTGCGCATTTTCCAGGATGTCGGCTGGACGTACCAGACCAGCATCGTGTGGAACGAGCAGAACATCAGCCGCCGCACCGCGTGGGGCTCGTGGCTCTCACCCTCGGCTCCGTTTGTCACGGCACCGGTCGAGATGATCGCGGTCTTCTATAAGGGCGCGTTTCGGCGACCTTCGGTTGATGGTCGGCGTGGTGACATTACGCGCGATGAGTTCCTGGCCTGGACCCTGGGCATGTGGACCTTCGCCGGTGCGAACCCGCGCCGCGTCGGCCACCCGGCGCCGTTCCCCGAAGAGCTCCCCCGCCGCCTGATCAAGCTCTACTCCTATCCCGACGACGTCGTCTTGGACCCTTTCGCCGGCTCCGGCACCACGCTGGTCGCCGCCCGCAAGCTAGGTCGTCGCTCGATTGGCGTAGAGATCAATTCCGTCTTCTGCGACCTGGCCATCAGCAATCTTCAAACGATCGAGCTCGCAGCCGCCAGTTAGCAAGCCGCTCGTCGCACACCGTCCAAAACAGCGACGGGTATCCTGAGAACAAGGATTTTGAGAGCCAGACGCAGATGTATATCTGCATTTGCCGCGTGGTCACCCGCACGACCATCGAATCTGCCATCGCCCAAGGCGCGCGCACGGTCGAGGAAGTGGGCGAGGCATGCGCGGCCGGCACTGACTGCGGCAAGTGTCAGCGCACGATCCAGCGCCTGCTGACCCTGGCCGATGAACCCCCCGCCACGCTGCGCCAAACGTCGAGCGAACCCACCAGAGGAGTCTAAAGAGAGAGCCAATGCAGGGCAGCCCGCGCGTTATCGATCTCCTCAATCAGCTTCTCTCGCTGGAGCTGCGCGCCATCAACCAGTACTTCTTGCACTACAAGATGTGCGAGAACTGGGGCTACGAACGTATGGCCAAACGGCTTAAACAACAAGCCATGGCCGAGATGGCCGATGCCGAAGAGATCATGGATCGCGTCCTCTTCTTCGATGGCTTGCCCAACCTGCAGCGCTTCGACGCCTTCAGCGTGGGCGAAACCGTGGCCGAACAGCTCCAGCTCGCGCTCGAGCTCGAGAAGGAAGCCGTCGGGCTGATCGACAAAATGATGGCCGCGTGCACGGAAGAAGGTGACACG
>DASXRR010000131.1:0-5760 GCA_036506475.1 Chloroflexota bacterium | reverse complement strand
GGGTGCTGGGGACGTATGACAAGTTGGCCAATAGCACGTGAATCGGGCCGCGCAGGCCCGCAAGCAGATCGGTTTGGACGAATCGCACAGGTGCAGCCAGATGCTCGGCGTTCTCACGGGCCAGGCTCAGCGCCGCGCGGGACACCTCGGTGGCGCACACCGCAAGATGGGCCTCCAGCGCCAGGCTGATGGCCACGGCGCCGCTGCCCGTGCCGACCTCCACTACCGTCGGCGCAACACCGACGGCTTGAAGCCGAGCCACCGCGGCCGTGCCAAGCTCGACTAGCAGCTCGGTTTCGGGCCGAGGAATCAGCGCTCGCCGGTCGACGCGAAACTCCCGACCATAGAACTCGCGCGCGCCGAGCACGTAAGCCATCGGCTCCAACTCAACGCGCCGCGCCACAAGCGCCGCGAAGCGCCCTACCACGGCACCGCCAACGCTGCGTTCGGGATGCGCCAGCACTTCCGTCCGTGACCTGCCCAGCACATGCCCCAAAAGCAGCTCCGCATCCAGCCGCGGACTGGTTGATCTCGCTGCCCGCAACTGCCGCGCTGCCTCGGCCAGCAGGGACCCTGCTGACTCAGTCACCCCCAGGCGCTTGGCACTTGCCAGTTGGCCGCTGACCGCCGACCCCGACCGCCGACCCCCGACCACTAATCACTCTCGGCGGCGTCCGCCTCGGCCACCGCGTCGAGCAGCGGATCCAGCTGGCCCTCGAGGATGCGGTCGAGCGAGTAGAGCGTCAGGCCATAGCGATGATCGGTCACGCGATTCTCGCGGAAGTTGTACGTGCGGATCTTGCTGCCGCGCTCACCCGAGCCAACCTGGCCACGGCGCAACGAGCCGACTTCCTCTTGCTGCTTGCGCAGCTCCATGTCGAAGAGCCGCGAGCGCAGCACTTCCATCGCGCGGGCTTTGTTCTTGAGCTGCGACCGCTCGTCCTGACACGTCACCACCAGGCCCGTCAGCAGATGCGTCAGGCGTACGGCGGAGTCGGTGGTGTTGACGCCCTGCCCACCGTGCCCGCCCGCGCGGTACACGTCCACGCGCAGGTCCTCGTCACGGATCTGCACGTCGACCTCTTCGGCCTTGGGCAGCACGCTCACGGTTGCCGCTGAGGTATGAATGCGCCCCTGCGTCTCGGTCACGGGCACGCGCTGGACGCGATGCCCGCCACCTTCCCACTTGAGGCGCGAGTAGGCACCGCGGGCGTGCACCTCGAAGATGACTTCCTTGATCCCGCCGAGATCAGTCTCGCTGGTATTGAGCACCTCGGTTTTCCAGCCTTTGAGCTCGGCGTACTTCATATACATGCGCATCAGATCGGCGGCCCACAGGTTCGCTTCCTGACCGCCTTCGGCGCCCCGAATCTCGAGGATCACATCACGCTGGTCGTTGGGATCTCGCGGCCGCAGAAACTCCTGCAAACTGGCCACGACCTCATCCACCTGCGGCTCGATATCGGCAATCTCCTGCTCGGCCAGCGCGTGCATATCGTCGTCAGCGCCGTCCTTGAGGAGATCTTCGGCTTCAGCAAGATGCCCAAGCAGCGTTTGATAACGCTCGAAACGCTCCGCTACCGCGGCCAGCTCAACCTGTTCGCGGCTCAAGTCGGCAGCGCGCCGGGCGTCGCCGAACGTGGCCGGATCCGACAGCTCCTCGGACAGCCGGTGCGCTCGATCACGCGCCTCTCCGAGCCGTTCGAGCGCGGCGTCACTCAGTCGAACCATGGCCGTGTTCCAGCACTTTGAGTAGATCGCGCTGGGCGATGGTGCGCTGTTCGGATTTCCCGCGCAGGTCCTTGATGGTGATCGCCTCGTTGGCCAGCTCGTCCTCGCCGAGAATCAGGGCCCACTGCGCGCCGCTCTTGTCGGCAGCGCCGAGCTGCTTGCCAATCTTGCGGTCGCCAAACGCCATATCGGTGCTAATCCCGGCCGCGCGCAGCATCTCGGCGAGCCGGAAGGCATGGCGCTTGCCGCGCTCGTCCATGGCCACGAAGTACACGCACGGCGCCGATTGCGGCGGCACGGCCACGCCCTGGTCTTTGAGCTCGAGGATGATGCGCTCGATGCCCGTGGCAAAGCCCACGCCAGGCGTCGGCTTGCCGCCGAGCTGCTCGGCCAGGCCGTCATAGCGTCCACCGCCGCCGATGGTGCTCTGGGCGCCCTGCACGCGCGGCCAGACCTCCCATACCGAGCGGGTGTAGTAGTCCAGCCCGCGCACCAGGCGCGGGTTGATCGTGTACGTGACGCCCGCGGTCTCGAGGTGGTCGAGCCAACCCTGGAAGTGCGCCCGGCACTCGTCGCACAGGTGATCGGCGCTGTGCGGGGCACCGTCCAGCACGGCCTGGCATTCGGGGCGCTTCTCGTCCAGCAGACGCAGCGGGTTCGTCTCGAGGCGCCGACGACAGTCCTGACACAGGCCATCGAGGTGTTGTCGGAAGTAGTCGCCCAGGCGTTGGACGTAGGCCGGCCGGCATTTGGCGTCGCCAATGCTGTTGAGCTGCAAGCTCAACGCGCGTAAGCCGAGCGCTTCGTACAGCCGCAGCTGGAGTCCGACGAGCTCGGCGTCGACGAGTGGATCGATCTCGCCAATGGCCTCGAAATCGATCTGGTGAAACTCGCGGAAACGGCCCTTCTGCGGACGGTCGTATCTAAATGCGTTCAGCAGCGTGAACAGTTTGACGGGCTGCGGTCGTCCACCCATCGAGCGCTGCAGGTAGGCGCGCACGATGCCCGCCGTTGCCTCGGGGCGCAGGGTCATGCTGTCGCCGCCCTTGTCGTCGAAGGAGTACATCTCCTTCTCGACGATGTCGGTGGCCGCGCCGACGCCTCGGGCAAAGACCGCCGTCTCCTCGAACGTCGGCGTGCGAATCTCGCCGTAGTTGGCCAGGCGCGCCTGGCGGCGCGTTTCATCCTCGACGTACGTCCAATAGGGCGCGTCTTCGGGGAGGATGTCCTGGGTGCCGCGGGGTGCCTGATACATGAGCCGAGGGGGTGCCTATCGAATGATAGGCGAGTCCCCCAGCAGGTTTTCCGCCATTCAGCCCGTACCGCCCGCTGCCCGCCTGCGACCGCGCCGCACGGAACGTCACCAGAGCTCCGAGGGCGAAGCCGCGCAGCGGCGAGAAGCCGTCCGGCCCCCTAAACCCCGAAGGATGTCGCCGGGGTGAGGGGCGCGCAGTTACGCCGCGCGGCGCAATTGAATCACCTTGTCGGATGGGGAGCCCATGCGGAAGCGCGCGACCAGCGAGCGCAGCTCAGCCGCGGTGCCCGCCAGCGTCTGCGCTTGTGCACTCACCTCTTCGACCTGGCTGCCCATCTCCTCGGCGCTCGAGCTGACCTCGGCCGACGACGCGCTCTGCTCCTCGCTCACGGCGGCAATGCCGTGGATCGCCGAAGCAACCTGGTTGCTCTGCGCCAGCATCTCCTCGGTCGCGGCGGTGTTCTCCTCGACAACGGCGCCGATTGACTCCATCGCCTCAGTCACCAAGCGCGCTTCGCCGCCCAGGCGTCGCGCCGCGTCGGCGATCGCCGACACCTTGCCGACCGTCTCGTCGACGGCAACAAGAATTGCGTCTAGCGCCTCGCCCGCCTGATCCGCGCGAGCCGTCCCGCGCTCGACACGGGTTGCGCCCTGCTGGATCGCCGACACCGCGTCACGCGTGCCCGACTGCACCTGGCGAATCAGGTGGGCAATCTGCTTGGTCTCGCGCGACGAGCGCTCGGCCAGCTTGCGCACCTCGTCGGCCACTACGGCAAAGCCCTTGCCGTGCTGACCAGCGCGTGCTGCCTCGATGGCCGCGTTCAGTGCCAGCAGGTTGGTCTGCTCGGCAATGTCGTCGATGGTCTCGACGACGGCCCCGATCTTGTCGCCGAGTCGGCCGAGCTCGGTCACCTTGTCGGCGGCGTTGCCGACGACCAGGCTGATCTCGCGCATGTCCGTGACGGTCTCGCGCACGGCGCGACCACCACGTTCGGCAGCGTCGCGCGTCTCGGTCCCAGCGCTGGCCACGCCGTGTGCACTGGCAGCGACTTCTTCGACCGCCGCGGCCATCTGCGTCGCACTGGCGGTGCCCTCACGTACCCGAGTCGCCTGGTCGATCGCGCCGCGGGTGATGCCGTCGATGGCTTGCGTCAGCTGGGCAATCGCCTCGCTGGTCGACTGCGCATTGCGGCTGGTGTCCATGGCGCCTTCGGCTACCTGTCGGGTGGCGTAGCCCACCTGCTGCACGCTGTGCGCCGTGGAATCGGCGGCGCCGCCCAGCTGGGCGGACGCGCTCGCAACCTCGTCGGCAACGCGCTGCGCTTCGCCGACCAGCTCGCGCAAGCTCGCGGTCATCTGCTTGAACGCCGCGCCGAGCACATCGCGCTCAGATCGTGGCTCCACAGACCGTCCGAGGTCGCCCGACGCGACCGCGCTCGCGACTTCTGCTGTCTCTTGCAGAGCTTCGATTGTGGCGCGGAACGCCGAGGCCAGCTCGCCGAGCTCGTCGCCTCGGTCCGACTCGAGCTCGTGCTCGAGATCGCCCACGGCCAGGCCGCGAGCTACACGGGCCAGGCGGTGCAGCGGGCCGACGATGCTGCGCATCACGAGGATGGCCGCCGCGCCAGTGAGCAGCAGGGATGCCAGCGTGATGCCCGCGGCGACCATGAGCGCACTGCGCGCGCCTTGGGCCAGATCCTGCGCGTGGTCCTGGATGTCCTGACCCAGTCGCATCTCGACGGTGCGCATCAGGTCGATCTTGTCGGTCATGCGATCGAACCAGACGCTCGCATCCAGACCGGACAGGTCACCGCCGATGCCTTGCTGCAGCGCGGCTTGCTCCATCTGGTTGACGGTGTCAACTGATGCGCCCTTCACGGTCTGCTCGAGGAAGGCAACCTGGTCCGCACGTCCGAAGCCGCGGAAGCTCGCCAGGGCGGTGGCCTGAGTGGCGCGCAGCGAGACGAACTGCTCGAACTGCGGCTTCTCGAACTTGCCCGCGGTAATCGCGCCGCTGACACCGGCGCGCTCTTGGCCCACGCGCTCCTTGGCCTGCGACATTGACAGCGTGGCGTTCGCCAGTTGCGCGACTTGTGGATCCTGGCTAGCGTTGGCGCTGCGCGCCGTGAGATCGAGCAGCGCGGAGATCGTGGCGGTGTACGGCGCGGTCGCCTCGGCGGGTGCCACGCTCAGCTGGTCGACCTTGGGTCGCAGCGTGCTGATCTGGTCGACCTGCGTCTGCGCTGTTGTGAGCGCCTTGACCAGGTCGGTGCCATGCGCATCGGCGCCGAACGTCGACAGGAACGCTTTGAACTCGCCCGAGGCTTTGTCGGTGATGCCGCGCTGGGTCGCCAGCTCTGGACCAAACCGCGTCCCCTGGCTGCCCATGAACAGACTTGTGCGGCCTCGCTCACGCTGCAGCTCATGCACAAGCGCGCTCGTTCGTACGTTGAGGTCGGCCAATTCGACGACACGGGTCATCTGGCCAACGGTCATAGCGCGGCCCCACGCCTGCACGGCGGCGAAACCGATGAATCCAACACACGGAACAAGTAGCAACAGCACGAGCTTTGTGCGGATGCGGAGACTGTTGACGCGAGCCACGGCGGCACTCCTGAGTATTTCCGGTCCGAGCGTGAGCTCCAACCTATGTTGATGCCCTGAGCATCGACGCGCCGTTGCCTGCCTGAAGTATCGCCATGGCAACTTGTTATTGTTTTGAAACCATGGTGCGGCTGGGCGTGGTGGCTCATCCTGGCGCTCGTCAGGAACGG
>DASXRR010000130.1:0-2637 GCA_036506475.1 Chloroflexota bacterium | reverse complement strand
GCGAGGCTGGCCCCCCGCGCTCCGTCCGCGTGCCGAGCCAGCTCACGTATTCGCTCACCAGCTGGTCATACGGGATGGAAGCAAACTGCGGCAGATCCCAGATATTCGGATCAACTCGATAACGCACCTCGTCCTCACGCGATGTCCGGGCAGCTCCGGCACCTGCGATTAGACCATACGACGCTTCGAGCGTTTGATTTTCACCAGCATCCGACCAAGCCGTCCCTTGTGCCGCTCTGCTCGCGCGCAGTCGATCCAGCTGGCGGCGCAGCGTCGCGCGGTCGGCCGGCGAGAGCCAAGACAGATCAATCCCGGTACCCTCGTCGGGCCTGGTATTGGCCACGCCCGTTGCCGCTTGGCGCGATGTAGTTCTTGGCCTCCCGACCGACCTGGATCGCGAGGTACCTTGCGACTCCTGCCTGTCTCGTTCAGGTCCTGCTAAATGCGCGCCAGACTGGCGCTGGCCTTGAGCGCTAGAGCTTAGACGGTTCTCTTGCATCGACGTGGGGTTGTGCAGCGAATGCAACCGCCCGCCGAAGTAGTCATCGGTCGCCCACCGCCCTGGCGGATCATACCGCTACTGCGAGTCGGTTCCAGGCCCACGCAAAGATCAGCCGTTGCGGGACGGACTCTAGGATCCGGTAGAACCCACGGCGGATGTTGCGGACCAGGGCATGACCACGCATGAAGATCGCCGCTGCAGCAACTGACTTGAGGCCACGCATCGGCCGCAGCCGCTCTTTGAGAAACCCGTGGTCGCGCTCCACGCCGTTGGTTCGATATCGACCCGTCCGATGCATCACGCCCGGCACCGCCGCGGCAAGCGCGCCGGCGGATAGGTGGCTGCCTTGTCGGTGATGACCCGACGTGGCGTCGTGCCGCTGGAAGCGATTGCCCGCTCGAAGAACCTGCGCGCGGCCACCGTGTCGCGCGTCGGCGAAACGTACGCGTCCACGATCTGGCCGTGTCCGTCGATGGCTCGATAGATGTAGTGCCAACGGCCGCGAATGCGAGCGTAGGTCTCGTCGACTCTCCAGTCTGGACCCACTGGACGGCGGTACTTTCGAGCGGCCTCGCCAAACAGGGGAAGGTAGCGTTGCACCCAGCGATAGATGGTGCTTTGATCGACCAGGACGCCGCGTTCGACCAGCCATTCACTAACTTCGGCGTAACTGAGGCGGAAGCGAAGGTACCAGCGGACGGCCAGGGCGATGATGTCGTCCGGGAAAGCGCGACCTGAGAACGCCGACGTCGA
Organism: Chloroflexota bacterium; assembly: GCA_036506475.1. Taxonomy (GTDB): domain Bacteria; phylum Chloroflexota; class UBA6077; order UBA6077; family CF-72; genus CF-72. The sequence goes on along the minus strand of DASXRR010000130.1, from coordinate 1,382 downwards.
GCGTCGCGTGAAGCGGCGGCCGCAGTGACTGCAGCGGAAGCGCTGTCCACCGAGTTGGGTGGTCCCGTCGTTCGTCACGGTCAGCGAGCTACAGCGTGGGCACGACATCCGCAAATCCCCCTACTTAACCCCCCCAGCCTACCCGGCCCACGCTGCTGCAAGAGAACCCTCCTGATCGCCACACGCAGTCGCGCTGGGCGCGGTTGCCAGAGCAGTCCACACTGATCTTCACAGCAGGTGTTTCGAAAGCTCCTTGCGGCACGCAACGCGCTACTCCAGCGTCGTCGACGCTTGCGCAACTACACATGCGCCACGACCTGCACGGCCTACCAGCGCTGGTCGTGCCAGCCGGCTACCGTCTGCGTCCGCTCGAGCCGGGCGATGTCGACGCGTGGGCCGAGCTTCTGGCTGCCAACGGCGAATTGGGTACCTGGAGTCATGTGCGCGCAGCGCCCTACTTCGGCGCCAACACATCCGTCGTGCTCGCGCACAGCTACTTCGTCGTGCACGGCGACACTCCGGTTGCCACCGCACAGCTCGAGCTGCACCCCCGATGACGAGTACGCACCGCTTGCGGAGCTCGGCTGGTCGCCGTCACGGCCCGAGCACCGCAGCCATGGACTGGGCTATGTGGTGTGTCTGGCCGTTCTCCACGGCGCAGTTGCAATGAACCAACCGGCCATCTTCTTGCGCACCGACGACCATCGCCACCCCGCGATCGCCACCTACCTGTGTTTAGGGTTCTAGCCATGGCTGCGCGACGCGACCGCCGCCCAGCGTTGGGCCGCGCTGCTACGCGTGTGACTCTGCGCATCGCACCAACTCCAGTGGGCCCTACGCCCTTCCTTCTTTAATCCCCGCGCTGGACGCGCGCGCAGCGCGAGGAAGTGGCAGCCGCGCAGTCCAATGCTCACCCATCTGGCGATCCCCGCATCGCCTGAACGAGGGATGGGTGGCTGCGCCGACCGGCACACGCCGTGCTGCCGCCCCAGCGGACCAAGCCCGCAATGGACGATCCACTCCTGCAGGTCGCGACTCGCGGGGTGTTCATCCTGGTCTTCAGCCTGACGCTGATTGACTTTCTGCGTTGGCGCGATCTGCCGCACCTCGAGGTCACCGCGCTGTTTGGTGGCTTCGTCCTGGTCATCGCGCTGCAGGTCGTCACGGACCTGACGTCCGTCGCGCCGCCACGCTGGGCGACGAACGCGGCGCTCCTGGCGTTTCTCGCACAGCCGTTTCTGTTGCTGCGGTTCCTCGGGCAATTTCGGACCGTCGTGCCGCCACAGCTGGCCGTGGCGGCTCTCGGACTCGCCGTGTCGTGCTTGATCGTCCTCGTGTTCGGATCGGCAGAACAGTTGCCCCTGTGGGGGACACTGGTGGTC
>DASXRR010000129.1:0-33158 GCA_036506475.1 Chloroflexota bacterium | reverse complement strand
GCGCCCGTGGGCTGCTGACCGTCCAGTCGTAATCACTCAGTGCTCCAGCCGTAACACCGGGCGGCGGCGCGCAGCGCCGAGGACGGCTCCAGCGTCGCGTCGCACCACCCCTTCGACGCTCTGCGCTCAAGTCCCAACCATCTTGCGCCGGGCGGCGGCGCGCAGCGCCGAGGACGGCTCCAGCGTCGCGTGGCACCACCGCTTCGAGTCGCGCTCCGCAGTTCCCGGGCGCTTCGCGCCAGTCACCGCGGGCTACAATCGCGTAGTTGGTTCGGTCCGCCACAGCGGACGGAGGAGGACCTCTTGCGAGTAGGTCAACGAGGCAGGCTTGGCCGACACCGCTAGCGTTCCCGCTGCTCGTCAACGCGTGCTCAGCTGGCCGCCGCCATTCCTGGAGCGACCCGGCGTGCTCGGCCCGATCATGGTCGCGCCGGCCATCCTGTATATCGCGGTACTGGTCGGCTACCCGTTCCTGCTTGCGATCTATCTGAGCGTCAGCGACGCCGACGTCTCGACCAGCGGCCTGGGTCGATTCGTCGGCGTCGACAACTTCCTGGCCCTGTTCGAGTCGTCGGTGTTTCTGACTGCCCTCAGAAATACGCTGATGTTCACAGCCGTATCGGCGGTGCTCAAAGGATTGCTAGGCACCGCACTGGCATTTCTGCTTGCCGAGAACGTGCGCGGAACGCGGCTGTTCCGGTTCGTCATCCTGCTGCCCTGGACGGTGCCGATCGCGCTCAGCTCGATCACCTGGAAGTGGATGTTCGACACCCAGTACAGCATCATCAACTGGGCGCTGCACGCGGTCGGTCTGCTCAAGCCGTCGGAGATGCCGAACTGGCTGGGCGATCCCACGCTGGCGATCTTGTCGATTATTGGCGTCAACGTGTGGCGCGGCTTTCCGTTTGGCGCGGTCATTCTGCTGGCCGGCCTGACCTCCATCCCGCATGAGATTCTGGATGCCGCCAAGATGGACGGCGCGGGACCGGTCACCCGCTTCCGCAAAGTGATCGTGCCGATGATCGCACCGGTGCTGTTCGTCGGCAGCCTGTATGACCTGGTGTTCACGCTGACTGATATGACAGTCGTCTATCTGCTCACGCGTGGCGGCCCGGGCAACGTGACGCATGTGCTGTCGTCATATGCGTTCCTGGTCGGCGTCCAGTCCGGTGCGCTCGGACGTGGCGCGGCCATTGCGATCCTGCTGTTCCCGATTCTGCTGGTGGTGGTGTTCTTCGTCCTGCGCGCTCTGCGTCGGAGGGAAAGCATGTGAGGCAGGCCCGCCGATACGCGGTGGTCTATGGCGGACTGACCTTCTACGCCGTCCTGGCTGGACTACCAATCTACTGGATGATCATTACCACGTTCAAGCCGGATCGCGATCTGTACAACCTGCAGAACTTCCCGCTCTGGTTCAACCAGAACGGCATCACCTTCGATCACCTGGCGCTGCTGTTCAACCGGACCGGCTTCAACACCTGGCTCAGGAACACGCTGTGGGTGTCGCTGGCGGTTGTCGTGATCACGCTCGTGTTCTCCGTCCCGGCCGGCTATGCGCTGGCGCGCCTGCGGTTCCGCGGCGCGGAGTCGCTCACGATCGGCATCTTCATGACCTACCTGGTGCCCACGACGCTGTTGTTCCTGCCACTGGTGAAGGTCATCTCATTCCTGGGACTCTTCGACCGGCTCCAGTCGCTCATGCTGGCCTATCCGACGTTCACCATTCCGTTCTGTACCTGGCTCATGGCCGGCTTCTTCAAGACCATTCCGTTCGAGATCGAGGAGGCGGCGATGGTCGATGGTTGCTCGCGGCTAGGCGCTATCCCGCGCGTCATCCTGCCCCTGAGTCTGGCGGGCATGCTGACCGTCGCCATCTTCGCGTTCACCCTGAGCATGCAGGACTTCGTGTACGCCTTGACGTTCGTGTCGTCGTCGGATGAGAAGGTGGTCAACATCGGCGTGGCGACTGAATTGATCCGTGGCGACGTGTTCTTCTGGGGCTCATTAATGGCTGGAGCGCTGATCGCCGGCATTCCCGTTGCAATTCTGTACAGCTTCTTCCTCGACTATTTCGTACGCGGCGTCGTCGGTGGCGCCATGAAATGAATCAGGAGGGCTTTGTTCGATGACAGGAGTCTCACGACGGCGTTTTGTGCGGCTTGCGGGCAGCCTGCTGACGGGTGGCGTCGCGGCGACGCTGCTGGCCGCATGCGGCCCCACCGCGGCTCAGCCCACGGCTGCGCCGGCCAAGCCAACCGAGGCACCCAAGCCCGCCGCGACAACGGCACCGGCCGCGGCGCCGACAACGGCTCCGGCCGCGGCCGCGAAACCTACCGAAGCTGCCAAGCCCGCCGCTACGACGGCTCCGGCAGCTGCCCAGGCAGGTCCCGTAGCCAAGCCGAAGTCGGGCGCTTCGCTCAAGATTCTGCTGTGGAGCCACTTCGTGCCGGCCTACGACGAGTGGATCGACAACTACGCCAAGAGCTGGGGCGAGAAAAACAAGGTCGACGTCAAAGTCGACCACATCCGCAACGCCGACATTCCGGCCCGCCTGGCAGCCGAGGCCTCGGCCGGCGCCGGCCACGATCTGTTCGAATTCCAGGCTGTGCTGCAGGCAGCGACATACAAGGACAAACTGGTCGACTTGACCGACACGGCCAACGTGGTGAGCGCCAAATACGGCGGCTGGACCGATATTGCCAAGACGTTTGGCGTGGTCGACGGCAAAGTGATGGCGATGATGACGTACGCCATCCTGCAGCCGCATCTGTACCGCACCGATTACTTCCAGGAAGTCGGCTACGACAAACTGCCCGACGACTACCCGACGCTGCTCGAGGCCAGCGCCAAACTCAAGGAGAAGGGCCACCCGTGTGGTTTGCCGCTCGCCAACTGCAACGACGGCAATCACAACTGGCGGTCGGTGCTGTACTCGTTCGGCGGCACCGAGCAATCGCAAGATGGCCAGAAAGTGACGCTCGCCTCGGACGAGACGCTAGCCGCGATCAAGTACGGCGTGGAGTTGTTCAACAAGGGCATGACCGACGAGGTCTTCTCATGGGACGACTCCGGCAACAACCTGTTCCTGCTTTCGGGTCGCGGATCGTGGGTGGACAACGCCACCAGCGCGTACATCACCGCGCGCAACCAGGCTCCGGATGTGTTCGAGAAGACCAAGATCGGTCTGCAGCCCAAGGGGCCGGGCCCGAAGGGCGCCCGGCGCAATGGCGTCGACGCCAACGCGTGGGCCATCTGGAAGTGGGCCAACGATGTCGATACGGCCAAGGCGTTCATCGCCGACTGGTACGACCAGTGGCAGGAGTGGGGCAAAGTCACCAGCGGCTACAACAGTCCGCCGCTCTTGGACATGTGGAAGAAACCTATGCCCGGCCTGGAGGATCCGAACTTCCAGATCATGGCTGACTGGCGCGAGGTCTCCTTCGTCGCCGGCTGGCAGGGCACCTTCAACTCCGCTATCGAAGAGATCAACGGCACGTTCGTCATGCCTAACATGTTTGCGCGCGCCGTGCGCGGTGAGTCTCCGGACGCCGCGATGAAATGGGGCGAATCGGAGTACAAGCGCATCTTCCAGAAGCACGGAGTGTCTAATCCATAACGCTCGTTAACGGCTCCACACGCCTGCTCGGCGTGGTCGGCGATCCGATCGCCCAGGTCCGAGCGCCAGGCGTGTGGAGCGTTCTCTTCCAGCACAACGGAGTCAACGCGTTGTGCGTGCCGATGCACGTGCGTCCCGCGTCGCTGGCGGTGTTTTTCAGCGGGATCCGGAGTCTGGGCAATCTGCGGGGCCTCATTGTCACGATTCCGCACAAGCCGGTCATCGCTGGCCTGGTCGATGCGCTTACGCCGCGCGCTCGGCTAACCGGAGTGTGCAATGCCGTTGCGATCCGTGAGGACGGCACCACACTGGGCGACACGTTCGATGGCCATGGCTTCGTGCTTGGCCTGCGCGCGGCGGGCCAGGACCTGTCGGGTCGACGTGCGCTGATCGTCGGCTCCGGCGGCGTGGGCGCTTCAATTGCGTTCGCCGTCGCCGACGCGGGCGCCCACTCCGTGATCGTCTCCGACCTGGACCCCGATCGGTCTGGTGCCCTGGCCGCCAGACTTGCTCGAGCCGGGTTTGTTGCCGACGCTGGCACGGCCGATCCACGTGGCTTCGACCTGATCGTCAACGCCACGCCGATGGGTATGCGCCCGACCGATCCCCTGCCGTTCGATCCCTCACGGCTGGACGCGCGCGCCGTCGTCGTCGACGTGGTCATCAGCATCGGCCTGACCCCGGTGCTCGTGGCAGCGCGTGAACGCGGCTGCTTCGTTCAGTCCGGCTCGGTAATGACCGACCACATGATCGCGTCGATGGCGGAATTCTTTGGCTTCTCCGGTGGCGACTGGAGCGCCCAGACCATCGCTCGGCTCACGAGTGACTGAATCCAGCAATCGCTTCGATTTCGACTTTCATACCTGGGAACGCCAGGCCGCTGACTTCGACCAGCGTACTTGCCGGTCGGGCGTCGCCAAAGAAGGCCTGGCGTACGGGATTGATCCGCGCGCGGTCCGCGATGTCGGTCAGGAACACCGTCACCTTAAGTACATCGCGCGGCGCAAGCCCCGCGGCCTGGAGCACCAGGCCCAGATTGGCCAGCACGTGCTCGGCCTGTTTGACCACGTCGTCACCACCGACCAGGTGACGGTCCGCGTCGACGGGCGCGATGCCCGAAATGAACAGCAAGTCGCCAAAGCGGACCGCGTGCGTATAGTGGCTGATCGGCTCGCCCAGATCGGGCAGCAGCATCTCCTGTCGCATACGCGGACGGTACACCGTGCTGCGGCGGTCAGAGTTGGAGGCGCGGTCAGATTCGCAGGCGTGGGTCGAGCGCGTCTCTGAGCGAGTCACCGAGCAGGTTGAACGAGAAGACGGCGATGCTGAGTGCCAGGCCGGGCGCAATCGCGAGCCATGGCGCGCGCTCGATGAATTGCACGCTCGCCCCGCGCAGCATCAGCCCCCACGCTGGCGTCGGCTCGGCCACGCCGAGGCCAAGAAACGTCAGCGCCGCCTCGGACAGCATCGCCTGGCCAAGAAACGCGGTGAGCAGGATCAGATACGGCGCCATCACGTTCGGCAGCATGTGCCGCAGCACGATGCGTGCGTGTCCGGCGCCGATACAGCGCGCGGCTTCGACGTACATCATCTGACGAATCGTCAGGCCGCTCGCGCGAATCACGCGCGCGACGCGTGGGATGATCGGCACGGTGATAGCCAGGATCACGTTGGTGTCGTTGTTGCCGACGGCGGTGACGACGGCCAGCGCCAGGATGAGCAATGGGAACGAGATCAGGATGTCCATCAGCCGTTCGAGCAGCAGATCGACTTTGCCGCCGAAGTAGGCGCTGACCACGCCCAGCAGGGCGCCCAGTGAGGCGCCGGCGACTGCCGCGCCGAAGCCAATCTTGAGCGCGGTGCGCGACCCGTAGATCAGGCGCGACAGGACGTCGCGACCGAACGCATCAGTACCCAGCAGATTGTCGCCGCTGGGTGGCTTGAGCTGATCGAGGAAGCTCGTCTCATACGGGTCGTGCGGCGCAATCACTCCGGCCAGGGCCGCGGTCACCAGCATCAGCACGATCACCACCGCCCCGAGCGCACCGAGCGTGCGCTTCTGAGCGAACTCGACCACAACGCCCAGGGCCGAGGACCGGGCGGGCCGCATTTCCCACGACCGCGCCTTGCGCGGCAGTGCGACGTGGGCTCGAACGTGGGTGGCCATAACGCTCGGCTAGCGCAACCTCACGCTAAAAGGCGGCCTTTCCCAGAGTGGGCCGACCGGGCCCCGAACCCGGGCGGTGCGTGAGCGTCATGAATAGGAAATCCGGGGGTCCAGAAACACATACAGCAGGTCGATCAGGAAGTTCGTCACGATGAACGCGCTGGCGATGAGCATGATCAGCGCTTGCGTCATCGTGTAGTCGCGCCGCACGACAGCCTCGACCATCAGCTTGCCAATGCCATTGAGATTGAACACCTGCTCCGTGACCAGCAGGCCACCCAACAGGAAGGCGAACTCCAGACCGATGACGGTAACGACGGGTAAGAGCGCGTTGCGCATCGCGTGCCGCAGCACCACCACCTGCTCGGCCAATCCCTTTGCGCGCGCGGTTCTGACGTAGTCGTCGCGCATAACTTCGAGCAGCGTCGAGCGCGTCATGCGCGTGGCCACGGCGGAATAGCGGTAACCGACCGTGAGTGCCGGCCAGATCAGCTGTGACAGGTTCTCGAGCGGATTCTTCAAGAACGGCGTGAACGTCAAGGGCGGCAGGTAATGGAAGACGAAGAGCAGCATCAGGATGGTCAGAATGCCCACCCAGAAGCCGGGCATGGCCAGGCCGGCGATGCTGAACAAGCGGATGGCGTAGTCCACCCAGGTGTCTTGCTTGAGCGCGGCGAGCGCGCCCAGCGGCACCGCGAACAGCGTGGCGATGATGCTGGCCATGATGGTCAGCTGCAGGCTCAGCTCCAGGCGAATGGCGACCTCTTGCAGGATTGGTCGGCCGGTCCACATCGAGAGACCGAAGTCGAAGCGCACGACGCCCAGGATCCAGTCGACGAATTGCGCGGCCATCGGCTTGTCGAGGCCGAGCCGGGCCCGCTCGAGCTGCAGCACGGCGTCGTCCACGCGTCCGCCGTCGCCGGCCAGCTTGAGCACGACGATGTCGCCCGGCACCATGCGCAGCAAGACAAAGGTGATGATGGCAACGCCCAGCAGCGTCGGAATCATCAACACGATGCGACTGAGGATGTAGCGATACACGTCTGCGCCTGCGCCTCCTCCTCCTCTGCTTCCGCCTCTGTGTCCTCAGCCTGCGCCGAGCCGCCACGCGCCGAACTGCCACGCGCCGAACTGCCACGCGCCGAGCCGCCACGCGCCGAACTGCCACCCGCCGAAGCGCAAGTCGTCGAACCGCGAGCCGCCGAACCGCCACCCGCCGAGCGGGGCCCACCAGCCCCCGCCACCGCCCCAGCGTAGAACGCGCACCGTCACGCCAACCGTCACGGGAATGCCAGACAGCGTCACGCGGTGCATCACAATTTCAGCCAAACCGTCACGGGAATGCCAGCCAGCGTCACGCGGTGCATCACAATTTCGGCCAAACCGTCACGGGAATGCCAGCAAGCGTCACGGATTTCAGCCGAACCGTCATAGGAACGGCACAGCGCGTCACGCGTCACGCCTTCGCAGCCAGGAGCGAGCGGCTTGGGTCTGACGAGGGTATTTGTCATGCTGAGCGCAGCGCAGCGGAGCGGAGCGAAGAATCCGCGTCCTGTTGCAAGCGTCGGAGTAGCGGATCCTGCGCACAGCCGCCGCGGCCCACGGGTACTAGGCGGTCAGCCAGACGCCCGCCAGATCCTGGTTCAGATAGTGGCTGGGCAAAATCTTCCACCCCTTCAGTTTCGCCGAATGCGGAATGATGCGCTGCCACCACGGGGTCATGACGACATATGCCTGCTCGTCGAGCACGCGCCGCTCGAACTCCCACACGAGCTGTTTGCGCTTCTCGGCATCGACTTCGCGTGTCTGTTTGTCGTACAGCTCATCCAGCGTTCGGTCCGTGTATTTCTCATAGTTGCTGCTATTGCGATCGACCGACAGGAACTTGGCCAGATGCAAGTCCGGCTCGTCCATATAGTCGCCCTGGAAGTCGATGATGACGTCGAAATTGCCACTCCGGATGTCGTTGAAATACGACGTCGTTTCCAACACCTGCTGGGTCACATTGAGCCCGATCTTGCGCCACTGGTCGATCAGAAACACGCCGACCGGCTCGTACGGCGACGGGATATCACGGTTCTTGTAGGTAAACGCAAAGCCATCAGCAACGCCGGCCTCCTTCAACAACGCGCGCGCCTGATCCTTGGCCGCGTTGCCGTCCTTGCTGTAGCCAGCGATCTTGGCCAGCTCGGCATCGGACTGCGCGAACGGTCCACCCGGTCGCACCAACCCGCCGACCAGCTTCGGAAAGTTGATCGCCCCGAGCGCCTGCGCGCCCTGCCAGCGATCGACCGCCAGCGACAGCGCGCGCCGCACCCGAACGTCGTCAAAAGGCGGTTTGGTCACGTTGAAGATCGGGAACAGGTTGCCGATCCACGGCGTTTCCTGGACGACGATCTTGTCGCCGAGCGCGCGCACGATGTCGTCGCGTGCCTGGGGCGTGAAGCCACGGAACTCGACATGCGCGCGCTCGCCGCGGATCGCCGCTTCCTGTGTCGCGGTCTCACGGATGAACAGCGCGCGGAAGCTGTCCAGGTACGGCTTGCCTTTGTCGAAATAGTCGTCGAACCGCTTGCCGACCCAGTGTGAGCCTGGAACGTACTCGACGAAGCTGAACGGGCCGCTGCCCAGAATGTTCTTTTCGGGGAACTTCGGGTCCTTCTCGAGCGCCGCGGCACTGTAGATGTAGTTCCACGGCGAAGCGAACAGCGACAGCATCGCTGGCGACGCGTACTTGAGCTTGAAAACGACCGTGCGCGGATCCGGCGTGTCGCTCGAGGCGATCGCGCCGTACGACTGCTTGCGCGCGCTGGTGATGCCTTCAGGCGGACTGATGATGCGGTCGTAGCTGGCCTTGACATCACGCGAGGTCAGCGGCGAGCCATCGTGGAACTTGATGCCGTCGCGCAGCTTGAAAGTGTAGGTCAGGTTGTCGGGCGAGATCGTCCAGCTTTCGGCGAGATCGCCGATCACCTTGGGATAGTTGTCCTGGTCGAACTTGACCAACAGGCTGTAGTGCGGCGACACGGGATGGATGACCGCGAACGTGGTCTCTTTGTGGCCATCGAACGACGGCGGCTCCGCACTGACGACGTAGATGAGCTCGCCCCCACGCCGTGGTGTCTCGGCGCCTGGCTTGGCGGCCGCGGCTGGTGCCGTGGTGGCCGCGGCGGCGGCTGGCGCGGTCGCCCCAGCCGCGGCTGTGGTTGGCGCGGCTGTCACGGGCGCGGTGGTTGCGGCTGGCGCGGCCGGTGCTGTGGTCGGCTTTGGAGCGGCGGGTGCTTCGGTGGGCTTGGCCGCGGACGCTGGCGGCGCCGCCGTCGGCGGGGCGGGTGTGCCCGGCCCGCATGCCCACAAGCCCAGTGCGGCGGAGCTGAGCACGGCGGCGCGCAGGAACGCACGGCGGCTTAGCTGACTGTCGGTCGGTGTCCTCGGCGGCTGGTTCGACCCCATGTCCCCCTCCCGCGGCGCTAACCGGCCGGGATCTTATCGACTCTGATGCGCATGTCAAGCAATTATCGGGCCAAAGGTCCAACGTTCCGGCCAATGGTCGCCGACGCTTGGCGCCCTGGCGCTCACGCATCGGAGCTCCTCGCGCTGCGCGCGCCACCGGCGCGAACCCAGTAGCGGGGGCTGGAAGCGGACGGCAGTGACGCAGCCGTGGCGGCCCAGCCGGTGCCCGCACGTGTAGGTTGCCTGTCGGAGCTCCTCGCGCTGCGCGCCACCGGCTCAAAGGCACCTGGGGCGGAACGGCACCGACCCCGCTGTGGCGGTATTGGGTCCAGACAGTCCTCGCGCTGCGCGCGCCACCGCGGCCGCCCCGACTGGTCTTGGAATGCCGAGCCGGCCGCCCTGCCGCTGTGTGGATCGCATGTCGGAGCTCCTCGCGCTGCGCGCGCCACCGGCGCGAACCGACCAAGTTGAGGGCCTGGACGCGGACGACAGAAAGGCCGCTGGAGCCGTCACGACGGTCCTTGCGCTGCGCGCGTCAACCGGCACTGAACGGTGGAACGAGAGCGTGGGACGCTAAAGCTGCGCCCTTTACACTGGGAAGCCCGATGACCGTCCAGTCGGCGCGCTTCACTACCGAGCAGGTGCCCGTGGGCGAGACGCAGCTGTACCTGCTACAGGGCGGTACGGGGCGGCCGTGCCTGGTGCTGCACGGGCTCGAGGGGCACGAGGGCTGGCTCGCCTTCCACGAGGCGCTCGCACAGAGCGCAACCGTGTATGCGCCGTCACATCCTGGCTACGGCCACACGAACTGCCCGCCCTGGATCACCTCGATCCAGCACCAGGCGGTCTTCTACAACTGGTTCCTCGACGCAGCCAGGCTCAGCCAGGTCGACCTGGTTGGCATTGGCGTGGGCGGTTGGATCGCCGCGCACATGGCCGTGCTGTGCTCGACCGCGCTGCGCAGTCTGACCCTCGTCGGCGCGGCCGGCGTCAAACCCATTCGGGACGAGATCTTCGACGTGTTCGTCAATCGTTGGCCGGCGGTGCTCGCCCGCGGCTTCTCGGACCCTGAGCACTCAGCCGAGTACCGCCGCCTGTATGGCGAGACGCCCATTGCCGAATTCGGTGGCTTGCGCGAGGCTGGCCGGGTGATGTCCATGAAAATGTGTTTTCGGCCGTACATGTATGACCCGGCCTTGCCGGCCATGCTGGCCAAGGTCCGCGTGCCGACGCTGATCGTGTGGGGGGATGACGATCGCATCATGCCACTGGAGTGCGCAACGCTCTACCAGCAGGCCATCCCGGAGTCGACTGTGAAAGTGATCGACAACTGCGGCCACTTCGTGCATCTGGATCGGCCGCATGAGTTGGCAGCATGCATCCGAGAGTTCAACGCGTGACGCAGTATTACTACTTTTCGGAACAGCCGTACACGGCCTACGACGCAAGCATTCAAGACCAGTATCCGTCACTCCGGTTGACCCTGCCCAACACCCTGTTCGATCCAGCAATCGCGAGCGACCTGTATAACCGCTACCACGACGAATATCAGGTCGCCGATGACGTCGGCTTCGACGGCATCATGATCAACGAGCACCACACGGCTCCGTTCTGCATGCAGGCGTCGATCACCATCACTGGCGCGGTGCTGGCCAAGATCACCAAACGCGTGCGCATCCTGATGCTGGGTGCTCCACTGCCGATCGTCGACAATCCGCTCCGCCTGGCCGAGGAGCTAGCGATGATCGATTGCATCTCGCGTGGGCGACTGATCTCCGGCTTCGTGCGCGGCGGCGGTGTCGAGAACCTGGCCAACAACGTCAACCCGGCGTACAACCGCGAGCGATTCGAAGAAGCGCACGACTTTGTCGTCGCCGCCTGGACCAGGCCAGGTCCGTTTCGTTGGGAAGGCACGCACTTTCAATATCGAGTCGTCAATCCGTGGGTCCTGCCACTCCAGAAACCGCACCCGCCGATCATGGTGCCCGGCACGGCCAGCCCCGAGACTGTAATCTGGGCGGCGCAGCATCGCTATCCATATGTCGTGCTGGGCTCGTCACTGGCGCAGACACAAGAGCTCGTAGCGATGTATCGCGACACTGCCCTGGAATCCGGCTATGAGATGGGTCCGGAGCATATCGGCTATCTCATTCGCGTCTTTGTCGCGGACACCGAGGCGAAGGCGCAGACCGAGGGCCACAACTTCTTCTGGCAGAATGGCGCGCTTGGCAAGCAGCCGCGCGAGTGGATGGCGCCTCCGGGCTACGCCTCCGTAGATGTCGCCGGTATTCGTCGCCTGCGCGCCGTTTCCAAGCCCTTCGACACCCAGGCCTACCAGGAGGCCCAGGACAATTATCAAGTAGTCGTCGGCACGCCCGACGAGGTCATCCAAAAGCTGCGCTACGTGCGCGACATCCTGGGCGTCGGCCACATGTGCCTATGGGCCCAGGACGGCTACATGACCCACCAGGACACCGTACGGTGTATCGAGCTCCTGGGACGCGAAGTCCTGCCTGCCCTGCGGGCTGATGCGCCGACTGCGCTACGGCAGGATTTCGCCCACCTCTAGAACGACGTCCGGAGCGAACTGCGTCATCAGGCGTCCACCGCGTGACGACACTTGTCTGGTGGCGTAACCGCCCTGACGTGGGTCACGGTGGACATACACGACGCTCTTGTTCAAATCGACGACCCAGTATTCCACGACGCCTGCACCGGCGTAGATGCGGGCCTTGCGGCCGAGATCCGTGCGCAGCGTCGTATCCGCAACCTCGACCAGCAGCAGGATGTCCGGCGGCGTCGGCGTGGATGTGCCGTAGTAGTCGGCTCGCGGCTGCAGTAGCGCCAGGTCTGGCTGGGGCTCGTCGTAGTCGCCGAGGAGAACCGGGTTCTGCGGCGAGACGAGCGCGGCGTCCCTGTATCGGAGAGTGAAGAGTCGCGTAAGCCGGTTGACGCAGCCGGCGTGCGGATCGCCGATCGGGCTCAGCCAGATGACTTCACCGTCCAGTAGCTCGACTCGATCGTCCTCGTCCCAGCCCTCCTCCTCAGCCAGTGCCTTGAACTCGGCTACCGTGAGGGGAGGTCGGCTCTGAAGGTCAGTCGCGGTCGCCATACCAGATTGCAGCCGATTCTAGCTCAGTACGTGGCTAGTGGCTGGACATTTACGGGGCGGTCGCGCTTGATGCCCAGGGCGGCTTTGACTTCTTCTTCGATCATGCCCCAGATCTCGTCGACGATTGTTAGGAATTGGGGCGTGCGCTTGACGGACAGGTCGCGTGGGCGGGGGATGTCGACGTCGAGCACGGCCTTGACCTGGCCGGGGCGGGAGGTCATGACCAGTACGCGATCGGCCAGGTAGACAGCTTCGTCGATCTGATGCGTGACAAAGAGGACCGTCTTGCGATTGCTACGCCAGATGCGCAGCAGCTCGGACTGCATGATCTCGCGCGTCTGGGCGTCGAGCGACGCGAACGGCTCGTCCATCAGCAGCACGTCCGGGTCGATGGTCAACGCACGGGCGATGTTCGCGCGCTGGCGCATGCCACCGGATAGCTCGTGCGGAAAGTGCTGCTCGAAGCCGTCCAATCCAACCAGCGTCAGTAGTCCCGCGGCGCGTGCGCGCGAATCGCGCTTGCGGTGCCCCTGCACCTCGAGTCCGAAGACGACATTGTCGAGCAGCGTGCGCCACGGAAACAACGCGTCTTGTTGAAAGACGAAGCCGCGATCCGGACCGGGCTTCGTGACGACCTTGCCGTCGACACGCACGTCGCCGCGCGAAGGGCTAATGAGTCCGTCGACGATGCGCAGGAGCGTAGTCTTGCCGCAGCCGGAGGCGCCGACAATGCCGATGAATTCGCCCGCGTCCACGCGCAGCGAAACATCGCGGATTGCCTCAAACGGTCGCCCACGCTGCGAATAGACCATCGACACGCCACACAGCTCGAGCTTCGCGGAGCCATCCCAGGTCACTTCAGCTCGAATCGGCGCCACGGAGCCATGCGCCGCTCCACGTTCTGGAGTATGACCACAGCGAGCACGCCGGTGCCCGCGAGCAAGAACACACCGGCCCACATCGCATCGATCTGGAACGCTTGCGACGAGCGAAAGATCAGGTAGCCGAGCCCAGCGCGCGCACCGATGAACTCGCCGACGACAACGCCGACGAGTCCGCGCCCGATGCCCAGCCGCAGCCCAGCCACGATGAACGGCAGCGCCGAGGGAATCAGCACTTTGGTGAAGATCTGCCTACGACTGGCGGAGAACGAGCGCGCGGCCTCGATGAACACCTGGTCCGTCGAGCGAATACCGGTCGCGGTATTGATGACCACCGGAAAGACCGCCAGCAGGAACACAACGGCCATCTTCGACGGTGCGTCAATGCCAAACATGAAGATGAACAACGGCGCCAGTGCGACGGTCGGTGTTGCGTACACCGCCGAGACCCACGGATCGACGAAGTCACGCACCGCGTCGCTGCTCGCGATGGCCACGCCAAGCAAGATGCCAAAAACCGCCGCGACACCGAAACCGACGACGAACTCATTCAAACTCACTACAGCGTGCCGCCATAACTCGCCCGTGCTGGCGAGCTGCAAGAACCTGGCAACGATGTCGGACAGTGGCGCCAGCACCAGTGGCCAGCGGCCACTGCGACCAGCCGCCTCCCAGACCAGCGCCACGACGAGCAACGACAGCAGTCCGCGAATCGTGGACGCATGCGCGCGGTACCAACGCGCCGCGACCGACTCGCGTGCGCGCAAATCGAGCTCGAGCTCTAGTGTGCTAGCCATCTCACGCTTTGAGCGCGCGCTCGACCAGGCTGTTGTCGACGTACTTCATCGGATCGGTCGGCAGATTCTCAGCGCCTGACTTCTTTTGATTTTCGAGAAATTGCTGCATGTACATCTCGCGGATCCGCAGGTCGGCTGATACGGACTTCGAGACGACGTGCAAGTTGTAGACGGCTTCGGCGGATTTGTCGGTGGCGCCCATGGTCTTCTTCGTGATGGCCAGCAGCTCCGCTTTGTTTGCAGGATCGTAAATCCACTTCGTAACGGAGTCGAATGCTTTGATCACATTGCCGGCAGTCTCACCATTGGCGTCGTACCAGCTCTTCTTGGCCAGCAGTACGATCGAGTGCACGCCTTTGAGCGCCGGATAGTTGTTGGCGTTATCGATTTCGGGGAAGCCCTCGTCGCGCAAGAGCGTCGCCTGCGGCTCGATCTGGGCAACAGCTTGGATCGACCTGGCCTTCATGGCCGCGGTGCGGTCCGAGATCGCACCGGCCTGCACGATCGTGTAGTCACTCTCGGCCAGGCCGTTCTCGACCAACATGATTCTGATCGCAGTGGTATCTGCGCCGCCGCGGATGGCCGAGGCGCCCAGTGTCTTGCCCTTCAGCTCCGCGGCTTTCTTGATCTCAGGCTGCGCCAACAAGACGTACGGCGTGCCGTCGGCCAGCGCACCGATCTGCTTCATATCAGGCGCCTTCTCCTGTGCTGGCCACGCCGAATCGGGTGTTGCACCGGCGATATCGACCGAGCCTCCGATGAGCGCGTTCACCGCGTTCGGCGAGTTCGTCGTCGTGACCAGCTCCAGCTCGATGCCGAACTTGTGTGGCAGGTCCGGTTTTTCGCTGGCCACCGTGGCCACGAAGTGCAGGCCATTCACGCTGGCCAGCGCATACGTCAGCTTGGACACCGCCTTTGCCGCCGCCGGTGCCGTCGTGACCGGGGCGGACTGTTGGCCCGCGGGTGAGGCGGCCGGCGCGCATGCCGCCAGCAAACTGGCAGCGGTCGCTCCAACGGCACACCTGAGAAACGTCCTGCGGTCCTGGACTATCGACATGGCGGCACCCCCGGCCATGGCCGCACGCCGGCGACCCGGCCCGAATTGGTTGGACCAATCTTCAGGCTGAGCCTACCACCAATCTAGTGGATTGTCATGGAACGCAGCTTTGGGGCAACGCGGCGCACGCCGGCGGCAACGCCTTCGGCCATCATGTGTCCGCGCGGCTTGTACGCGTCGCCAACCATCAGCAGGCCGGGCATGGGCTCCTGGTTGTGCAGATCGAAACCCTGGCGCGCTTGATTGACGGGCCAGCGGCCGCGGAATGCACTGGAGCGCACGATCTGGCAGTGCCGATCGAAATCCGCGCCGAAGATGTCGCGCAGATCCGCTACCGCCAGGTCGCGCTCATCGGTCAAATTGTCCGAGCGCATCACCTGGAACGTATCGATCATGTGCTTGCCGTGCGGAACAGCGGACGGGACCGCGCGCGATACCTCGACCATGCCACTGATGCGTCGCGTGTCGAGGCACAGCATGATGCCGTTGTGCGGGATGAGCGACTTGTCACTGACGATGTGCAGCTTCAGGCCAGCGGCCTTCGGCAGCGCAGATACGTCGCCAACCACGTCACTGGTACCTCCCAGCAATGCCTGCGTCGACTCCGGGCCGGCGTCGGACACGACCACGGGCGCATGGATCGCCAGCGTCTCACGCGAGTTACGATCGCGCAGCTGCACGCCCTGCACGCGCCGATCGGCCAGGATGCGCACCACTTCGACACCCGTGAGAATGTCGCCACGGCGCTGGCGAATGAACTCGGCGAGCTTGTCGACTACTCCGGAGCAGCCGCCGACCGGCGTGCCCGGCATGCCATAGCGCAACACGTTCTGGTGAATCGCGCGCATCTCGCCAAACGAAATCTGGTTCGCCGTCACACATACGGCGAACTGGACGAAGCTCTCGAAGAACTGGTGGATCGCCACGTCACGCGTTTGCGACGCAAGCCAATCGCCGAACGGTTGTGCGTCCGCGGCTGCGAAGGGCGCCGACATCCACGTGGTGATCTTCACCATGTCGAGGCGCCCTTGTGGGCTGAACAGCCGAAGCACGTCCCATGGTTTGTGCCACATGACATGCTGGCCGCGGAAGCGAAATGACGCGAGAACGTCACGCGGGACGATGTCGAACGACAGGCCAAGCTCACGCATTGCGCGGGCCAGTGGGCCGCCGGAACCGTGGGGCGCCATGTGCAGTGCACCGGTGGTAATCGCGCAGCCATCCTGGTCCACGGTGGTGAAGCGCCCACCGAGGTAACGCAGGCGCTCCAGCACCAGCACTGATCCGCCACTCTTGGCGATCGTCGCGGCCGCCAGCAGACCGCCCAGTCCAGCACCGACGACAATCGCGTCGTAGGCGCGTCGCGACGGGCTCATGCTGCTGCCCCGGATAGTCCGAGCAGGTGTGGCTGCCCACGCTGC
Source organism: Chloroflexota bacterium (assembly GCA_036506475.1). Lineage (GTDB taxonomy): Bacteria > Chloroflexota > UBA6077 > UBA6077 > CF-72 > CF-72. The sequence goes on along the minus strand of DASXRR010000129.1, from coordinate 16,654 downwards.
AGTCGTACACGATCCAGCATCTGGAGAGGTTTGAACACGGCCGGCTCCTCCAGCTCCCACACCTTGCAGCGCGCTCCCGGCGCGCCCGCTGCATCGAGGATGCCGTTGACCGCCCGTCGCGCCGCTTCGTTGGCCGACTCCATGGTGGCTATGTCAGTGTTCGTGCGCACATAGTCCGCGGCCAGGAACAGATTCGGAATGCGCGTCACGGCGTCCGGTCGGTGGGCCCACGAGCCGGCGGTATTGATCAGCAGCGGTTCGTGGTTTACGACGGAGCCATCCGCGCGGTGTTCGATGCTGTCCGCCAGGTACCAATCGACCAGTGCAGAATCCCCGAGCGTCGCGCGCCCACCCGAATTGACGTGCGCCTTGATCTGCGCCCAGACCTCGGCCTGGATCTCGTCGCGGCTGCACTCACGTGCGGGTTTGCCGACGAACGTGCCCGGCACGTCCCAGTTCGAGATGATCACCGACAGCACCTCGCGGGTTCGGCCATTGCCGAAATTGGCCAGATTTGTATGCGGCCAGAACTGCTTCTGGGCGACTGCGGTGAGCGCCCACGGCGCGTCGACCAGCGCGAGATGGCCGTGCACGAGCGGCATCTTGCGATCGAGGAAGAACTGGATGCCATTCATCCATTCCGTGTGCAGGCGGTCGAGATGCGCCAGCGATGGGTCCGCTTCTTTGAGCGCCGCGCTGGCCAGTCCGGCCATGCGCTCCACCGGGACGGCGGCCACAAAGTAATCCGCGTGGACCTGCCGACCGTCAGCCAGCTCAACACTGGTGATTCGGCCGTCCTGGATGTGGAGCTGGCTGGCAGCTGCCCCGAATTCAAAGCGCACGCCGAGTCGTTCGAGATGCCTGCGCCAGGGCGTGATCCACGCATCATGGGTCGGCCCGTTGAGCAGCCGGTCAACCTGCGCGCCGGGGCGCGCATGGTCGATCCAGATCTGCATCCCGATGACGCCGGTGGTGCGCGTACTGGCGCGCCGCGGGCACATCGCGACGAGCGACCGCACGGCCACGTCGCAGAAGTACTTGCGGAACTCCGGCGAGCGCTTGTCGGCCTCGACGAACTCCCACCATGGCGCATGTTCGTAATGGCCGAAGCGGCGTTCCTTACAGCTCGTCAGCAATGTCAGAAACAGCTTGCCGACGAAGAGCATGTCCTGCCTCGGCAGGTCAAGATCGCTCTTGACGACCATCCGCACCAGGTCCGACACGTCACGCAGCTCACTCGGGAAGCGCGTCAAAACGTCGACCGGTGGCGCATCGATGCGCGCGAGGCGGGTGCGCGATGTCGCAACGAGGTTGTCGGCGACGCCATTCGGATTGCCGCCGAACGGGATGCGCTGCATCGTGTCCGGCAGGTGGCGGTAGAACGAAGGAAAGAAGCGGAAGCCGTGCTCGCCGGGCAGGTCACGGCGTCCGTCGAGGCCCGAGCCGGGGACGAAGATACTGCGCGCCTTGCCGCCCGTGGTGCGCGAGCGCTCGTAGACGGTGACCTGGAATCCCCGTTCGGCGAGCTCGTGGGCCGCGCTCAACCCGGCGACGCCGCCACCAACGATCGCCACCGTGTTGGGTCGCATCTGATGTTGAGCCATCGCGGTGCGGTCACGATAGACGCGCGCCGGGCGTAAGGTGTGTGTTCGATTTCACAGTTGCGCAGTGAACCTGCTCGCACTTTGCGACAGTCTTGCGACACGGAATTCGGCGGTCGACGGCGCCCGTTCGATTACCGTTCACTGCGTGCCCACGGCGCGCGTGATCGACAACCCGATCAGTGGTGAACGCATCGTCATCCGAGCGACGGCGTCGGAGACGGATGGTGAGCTGTTGGCATTCGAGGTCTTCCTGCCGCCCGGCGGCCACGTACCCGCGGGTCACAGCCATCCCGTTCAAGAAGAGCGGTTCACCGTCCTCGATGGACAGCTGCGCTTTCGCCTCGGGTGGCGCACACGCCTGGCCACAAGCGGCGACACTGTGGTGGTGCCGCCCGGGACAGTCCATTGGTTCGGCAATCCCGGCCGTGAGATTGCCCACGCGCGCGTCGAAGTGCGGCCGGCGTTGCGCATGGAGGAGCTGCTGGCGAGCAGTGAAGGCCTGTCCACACGCAGCCGCGTACGCCGACTGGGCGACCTTGCACGGCTGCTGCTCGAGTTTCAGCCCGAGCTAGCCGTGCCGGTCATTCCGTCCGTCGTCGTGCGCCTGGTCCTGGCGCCGGTCGCGCGGCTGGGACGGTCATGATTCGCGCCGACGGGCTGCGCCGGGTCTTCGGCACGCACGTCGCGGTCGACGACGTCTCGCTCAGTGTGCCCGACGGTGCGATCCTGGCGCTGCTCGGCCCGAATGGCGCGGGCAAGACGACCACGGTGCGCATGCTGGCTGGGCTACTGGCGCCGACCGCGGGCAAGGCTGAAGTCGCGGGTCGGGATGTGCGCCAGGATCCAGCCGCGGTGCGCGCGCGGGTCGGACTGGTGACCGAATCGCCCGGGCTGCACGACCAGATGACGCCGGTCGATTACCTGGATTTCTTCGGCCAGGTGTACGGGCTGGACCGAGCGACTCGCCGCGAGCGCATCGATCGACTGCTCACCCAATTCGAGCTGCAGTCGGCGAAGCACAAGCGCATGGCCAGCTTCTCGCGCGGCATGCAGCAGAAAATCGCACTCGCGCGCGCCCTGCTGCACGAGCCGGCGGCCGTCTTCTTGGACGAACCGACGGCCAGTCTCGACCCTTTGGCCGCGCGCGTCGTACGCGACCTGATCGTCGGGCTGAAGAACGCGAGCCGCAGCATCATCCTCTGTACGCATGACCTGGACGAAGCGGAACGCCTTGCTGACACAGTCGCTATCCTGCGCCACGGCCGCGTCGTCGCGTGCGACACGCCGGCCGCCCTTCGGTCGGCAGCCTCGCTCACGACATTCGTGCGCATTCGCCTGGCGGCGCAGTGTGCCACCGCGCTAGAGGTCGTGGCGGACATGCCGGAGGTGCAAGACGCCACCCTGGATGTGTCCGGGTCCACGCTGGAGTTTCGTGTGATGGAGCCGGAGCGGACCAATCCGCAGGTCATCGCGCGACTGGTGGCACACGGTGCCCAGGTGGTGTCGGTCACGCATTCGACAGCGACGTTGGAGGATGTGTTCCGCCGCGCGGTGACGTCGGAGTCAGCGGCATGAGCCCACCGGGCGAGCTGCACATGCTGTGGCTGATCGCACGCCGCGCCGCCCTCGAAGCATTCCGCGATCGCATGACCCTGACGATGAGCATGTTCTTCGTCCTCGTCTTGCCGCTGGGTGTGGTGATCTTCTCGGTTCGACCGCTGGCCGACAAAGAAGACGCGCTCGGCGTCGTGCTGGCGACGTACTTGCTGCTGATCGGTCTGATGCCGGCGATCTCGGCGGTCGGAATCGCGGCCGGGCAATTCGCCGGCGAAAAGGAGCGCGGCGTCTTGACTCCGCTGCTTGCGACGCCCGCCAGCAACGTGGCCATCTTCGGTGGCAAGGTGCTCGGCGCGATCTTGTTGCCACTGACGTATGCCGCGGTCGCCGAGATCATCTATCTGGCTGGTGTTGCGCTCCTGCTCGGACCGCAGCGTCTGCAAATCATTCCACCGGCCCTGGCTGGCGCGATGCTCATCCTCGTGCCGGGCATCACGACCTTCGGCGCAACCGTGGCCAGTCTGATTTCTTCGCGTGTACGTACGTTCAATGCCGCCCAGCAGCTGACCGGACTCGCGCTCCTGCCAGCGTGGGGCGTCACGGGCAGCGTCGCCCTGAAACTGCCCGAGTGGGGCACGGTCGGGCTCGTTGCCGTCCTGAGCGGAGTCATTGTGCTCGACGTGACCTTGCTGATCGTGGCCGCGTCGACCTGGCGGCGCGAAGAAGTCTTGTCGCACACCTGATGCGCCGCGGGGTCAGCCTGGCCGTCGGACTGGCTGGCCTGATGGCCCTGCCGGTGGCCAGCGAGCTGCGCATCAAACGGCCTGCCCAGCCGCTGACCGATGCGTGGCAGCAGCTTGCCGTCGAGCCGCGTGGCAGCACGCGCCTCGGCATCAGCTATCGATCGCCGCAGGTCGACGCCTTCGGCCTCGACACCCGCGCTACCTTGCCGGCGCTGTTGGCGTATCCGTTCGAGGTCGTGCGGCTGGGTGCGTATTGGAGTCGGATCGAGCCCCACGCGGGGGTATTCGATACCAGTGAGCTCGATTGGCAGATTGAGACGGCAGGCCACGCCGGAAAGCAGGTCATTCTGTGCGTCGGCGCACTCAAGACGTTCGGCTATCCGGAGTTCTTCGCGCCACCGCACGTGGTCGCGTCAATGCCGGAAGGACAGCGGATTCGCGCTGCCGACTATGCCTGGCTGCTCCACGCGGCTACGGAGTTCATCGCACGCATCGTCGAGCGCTACCGCGCGTACGCCCACGTCGTAGCCTGGCAAGTCGAGCACGAATCGGTCGATCCGCTCGGCATGGAGCACTCGTGGCGGCTCGACACCTCCTTTGTCGAGGCCGAGGTCCAGGCTGTTCGACGTGCCGATCCTGCGCGGCCGGTGCTCATGAATGGCTACTTGCCGGTCTCGCTGCCCGTTCGTCTGTCGCAGTGGTTCCAGACCCGCGACCAGGGCGACTCGCTGCTGGCGGCGCAACACCTCGCAGACATCGTCGGCATCGACTTCTACCCCTGCCATGCGTTACTCAGCCTTGGCCGGCGCAGTGTGTACCTCGATGGCCGGCGCAGTCCGTGGCAGATGCAGCGCCTCGACCGGGTGCTCGGTTGGGCGCGGCGGCACGGTCGACGGGTGATGATCAGCGAGGGCCAGGCCGAACCCTGGGAGGCCATCACCGTTCCGCCCAATCCGGCCTATGGGGCGCCGTTCAGCTGTCCGCCCGAGCGAGTCATCGGTAACTACAACGCTTGCCTGCGCCGCGCCAAGCTGTGGCAGTTCGTGCTCGACGCGTATCTCTTCTGGGGCGCGGAGTACTGGATGGTGCGCCAGCACGCCGGCGACTCGAGCTATCTGCAGGCATTCGCGCGCGTGGTCGACCAGGTACGCTGACTGCGTAGGAGAACGATCGACAATGGCCGGTGTGCGCTTGCTCATCCAGTTCACCGCTGAAACCCCTGAAATTGCTGACAAGGCGATCGAATCCGCGGTCGAGCGGTGCAAGCGCGTCCAGCAGGAGCCGGGCTGCCTGGAGTTCGAAGTCTTCCGCAGTGCCTTGCGTCCGGAGCATTACGTCTTACTGGAGCTGTGGGAAAGCCCTGAGGCCCTCGCGGTCCACGCTGAAGGCATGCGCGCTAACCCGCAGCGACCTACGCCCGGCATCACCCGCGTGCGCGAAGACTACACGCACCAGGTCACCAGTTGAACCACCCGGAGTCCGCTCGCCGGTAGTCAAGCCTGGTTGGCGCCGTTCCGCATGAGCAGGCCATGCTCGACCTGCCGCACCTGCGTGATGAGACTCGCGCGTGCGCGGCGGCTGCTAGAGGTCGACGCCGAGCTGCCAGAACAGGAAGCTCCACACGTCGGTCGCTTCGGCGAGCTGTTTGCTGCGTGGTTTGCCCGCGCCGTGACCGGCCTCGGTGTCTACGCGCAGCAAGATTGGCGCTTCGGAGGCGTTGGCGGACTGGAGTCGGGCGGCCATCTTGCGCGCGTGCATCGGATCCACGCGGCCGTCGCCTTCGGCGGTTAGCAGGAACGTGGCTGGGTAGCGCTCACCGTCCCGCACGCGGTGATAGGGCGAATATGCGTACAGCCAGCGAAACTGCTCCGCATTCTCCGAGCTGCCGTACTCGGCCACCCACAGTCGGGCGATGAGCAGATTCTGGAAGCGCAGCATATCCAGCAACGGGACCTGACACACGACGGCCTGGAACAGGTCTGGCCGCTGCGTCATCGCCGCGCCGACGAGTAAGCCACCGTTACTACCGCCGCGAATAGCCAGTCGTTCGCGGCGCGTCCAGCCGTGCGCAATGAGCCATTCAGCGGCCGCAACAAAATCGTCGAACACGTTCTGCTTGCACTCGAGCATGCCGGCGCGATGCCAGGCCTCGCCGTACTCGCCGCCACCACGCAGATTGGCTACGGCATACACTCCACCGGCGTCGAGCCACAATGGCAGTGCGGCTTCGAAGGCCGGAGTACGGCTGATGTTGAAGCCGCCATAGCCGGTTAGCAGTGTCGGCGTGTTGCCATCCGGGCGGACGTCGACGCGATGCACCAGAAACATCGAAATCAGCGTGCCGTCGCGTGATGGATACCACTGTTGGTGGACCACATAGCGCGGCGAATCCACGCCCGACGCCGCCTCGCCCTGTGCATAGACGTCTATCACGCCGGTCGCGGGATCAAGGCTATAGGCCGTTGGCGCGCGACCAAACGTCTCGAAGCCAAAGGTGATGCGCGTGCCAGCCCATTCGCCGCCGACGCCGGTCACCGTGCCCAACGCGGGCAATGGCGCCTCTGCCCGTGGCGTGCCGTCGAGCGCGTACAGGCGCAGCTGCGACGTGGCGTTGTGCAGCTCGTGCACCACCAACACGCCGGCCACCGCACTGACATCACTCAACACCCGATCGCGCGATTCGGCAATGACCAGTCGCCAGCTAGCGAACTCCGGATGCTCCAGATCCACGTCGAACAGGGCGTAGTTGGGTGCCCCGTCGTTGGTCAGTACGAACAGCCGATCACCTGCGAACTCGACCTTGGCGATGGCCTCGCGCCCGGTGTAGATCGCGAACAACTGGCCAGTGGAGCGGTCTAAGAGGTGCAGCTCGGTTCTGGTCCAGCCCTGCCATACTTCGACGACCAGCCAACGCCCGCTGTGCGAGATCTTGACGCGCGGTGAATCTTCCGCGGCGCGGCCCGCGCCGAAGACCTCCTCGTCATCCTCCCAGCGCTCGCCAAGCCGATGTAAGAAGACGTGGCGGTGGTACACCTCCTGGCCCGCGGGCACGCTGCCTGGGACAGGAAATCGCGTGAAGTAGAAGCCGCTGTTGTCCGGCAGCCAGGCCAGGCTCGCCAGCCGCGTGTACGGGATCGCATCGTCCAGGCATGCGCCGGTCGCGACGTCGACGACGCGCAGCGTGCTCATCTCCGTTCCGCCCTCGGAGATGCCATAGGCGAGCAGGCTGCCGTCATCGGACGGATACCACCAATCGAGCGCCACAACGCCGCGGGCGCTGAGCGCGTTCGGATCGATCAGTGTGCGCTCAGGCCCATCAAGGGAGTCGCGAACGACCAGCACTGGCTGATCGGCTCGGCCATCGCGGCGCTGGTAGAACGCCCGCTCACGGCGCAGCCTGGGCGTCCCAACCGTACCGATGGTTAGCAGCTGGTTGAGCCGGGCCTCGATGGCGGCGCGCTGTGGCAGCGACGCCAACATCTCGCGCGCGAATTCGTTCTGGGCGTCGACCCATTCGCGCGTTTCCTCGGCCGCCCCATCTTCCAACCAGCGCCACGGATCGGCCACACGGACGCCATGGAGTGTCTCCACCAGGTCGGTCCGGCGCGCCCGAGGCGGTCGAGGCAGCGGTGACATCCGTTCATTTGAGCACACTCGTGTTCGATGTCGTTGTCCGGGTCGGGGGAGCCCACGCTCCGCTTCGCTCCGCGGGGTGCACCTGCGGCCCCCCGCAACAGGGGCTATTCGCGGTGGCTAGCTCGCGGCAGGCTGAGCACGTGCGGTTGGCGAGTCTCGGCCTTCGGGCTCAGCTCGCGCGGGGCGCTGGCGGGGCTCCGCCGTCAGGCTCAGCACGCGCGGGGTGTCGGCGCGTTTCGGCCCTCGAGGCTGCATGGCCGCAGGTAGACGCCTCACACGCTACGTTGTTGGCCGCCGAATGTGTCCCATTGGCGAATAGCCCCGGTTGCGGGGGGTCGCCGCGGGAAGGAGCGCATAGCGAGGAACGAGCGGAGCAGCGACTGGCGGCGGGGGGCTGCAAGCTCCCCCGACCCAAAGACGCTGTACGACAAGGAGTGCTCCCCGGACCCGGAGTGGCGATCATCCACAAATGTCACGGGGCGCGGCGCAGCTTGGCCTGGATCTCTTTGCGGTGGGTGTCGTAGTGGCCGATCAGAACGCGTTCAATCATCTCCGCGACGCTCCGCGTCCGAGTTCGCATGGGCAGGTCCAGTTGCTCCTCGGTGAGGCTGCTGATCAAACGGACACTCTCCTCGGTGCACTGCAGCAACAAGTCCACCACGTCTGGCTGTGAACCGATGGCCGTGGGTCGATCCCGTTCGATGGGTGGTCGAGGCCCGGCCTCGAGGCTCAGTGACTGACGGATATGCCATTGGTGCAAGAGGTTGCCCTCCGCGACGTGCTCAGCGTCTTTACTGATTGACCACACGCCGTCAGCAGGTACGCGTGCCCAGTGCCCCGCGTCGATGCTCTCGACGAGTGCAATCAACGCCTCGGATGCGACGCGCAGTGTTGAGACGAGAGCAACGGCGCGCGATGATGGCACGCCGTCAGGCTATCGGTTAGGGCGCGCCCATGTGCATGTCGTGCTCGGTCATCATGCCTTGGTCACCCATCATCATCATCGGGCTCGCCTCGACCACGACGTCGCGGAACAACGCAGTGTCATCAGGTCCGACCAGCACACTAACCAGGTAGGTGCCTTCGGGCAGCCACAGGTTCTGGCCATAGTGAAAGTCGGTCGGGCCCATCGTCGAGCCATACATGCCCATCACGTGCGGCAGATCGCGCGATTCGCCCGTTGCTTTGTCGATCAGCCGAATGGTCGGCGTGACGTCAGCCACAACCATGGTCGAGTCGCCCTGGGTAATGCGCACCTCGAGATGGTGGTTGGCGGCCATGCCCTGGTCCATCATGTCCGACATCATGCTCGCGCCCGGGCCGCTGACGGCGACTTCGCCAGCCATGCCGTGCATCGCATCCATCGGCGACACCATCGACTCGACCGGCCCGACATTCAGGATAAGGGTGTAGTTGGGAGTGCGCTGCACCAGTGTTGTCGGCGCCATCTGGGCGAACGCTGCCGTCGGCAGGCTGACCAGCCCCGCCAAAGTGAGTCCAAGCGTCATCCGTGCAATGCTGTGCATCGTGCACCTCCTGCACCCAGCAGCCTAGGACTCGTCGACGCGCAAATTCTTACGAGACTTGCGTCAGCAACGTAAGGTGTTCGGCAGGCACGCGACGTACACTGTGGGTCCCACATGCGCCAACTGTCGCCCACGCCGAAAAGCAGCGAGATCACGCCCGAGCCGCTCTATCTGCGGCGGCGCGAGTTCTTGCGCTCGACCGCGCTCGCCGCGGGTACCGCTGCGCTGGTTGGTACGGGCATGCTCTACCTGATCGGCCAGGGCCCGCCGCCAGATCCGCCGCCTGACGCGGCCGAAGAGCCGGCCGCCGCGGGCGCTCCGCCTGCGCCGGCCGTGCCACAGTCCGTGGCCAACACGCTGTATGACACCGCCGAGCCGGCCACGCCCTTCCAGGCGGCGACCACGTACAACAACTACTACGAGTTCGGACTCGACAAGGACGAGCCAGCGCGCAACGCGCACACGCTGCAGACGCGGCCGTGGACGATCAGCATCGAGGGCGAGGTCGCCCAGCCAGGTGTCATCGACATCGACACGCTCATGGGCTGGTTCACACTGGAGGACCGCATCTATCGGATGCGCTGTGTCGAAGCATGGTCCATGGTCATCCCGTGGCTGGGCTTCCCGCTGGCGGACCTGATTGCCCGCCTCGAGCCGACTGCCAGCGCCAAATTTGTCGAGTTCACGACGCTGCTCAATAAGGACCAGATGCCCGGTCAGCGCGACGACGTCCTCGACTGGCCATACGTCGAGGGGCTGCGACTTGACGAGGCGATGCATCCGCTGACGCTGCTTGCAGTTGGACTGTACGGCAAGTTCTTGCCCAATCAGAACGGCGCGCCAATCCGCCTGGTGGTGCCCTGGAAGTACGGCTTCAAAGGCATCAAGTCGATCGTGAAGATCCGTTTGACGACGGAGCAGCCACGCAACACCTGGTCCATCGCCGCGCCACGTGAGTACGGCTTCTATGCCAACGTCAATCCGGCTGTGGATCATCCGCGCTGGAGTCAGGCCACGGAGCGACGGATCGGCGACTTTAACCGGCGCAAGACGCTGCCGTTCAACGGTTACTCCGAAGATGTCGCCAGTTTGTACGCGGGCATGGACCTGCGTAAGAACTTCTGAGGCTGGCGCTGCACATGCCGCATCCGTGGGTCAAGCCGGGCGTGATCGTCGGCTCATTCGTGCCGCTGGCGGCAATTGTCCTCCGCGCGGCGACCGGCAAGCTGGGCGCCGATCCAGTCGCGCGGATCGAGAACGAGCTCGGCCTTGCGGCGCTCATCCTGCTCATCGCGAGCCTGGCGTCCACCCCGGCCAGTCGACTGCTCCATTGGACCTGGGCGGTGCGCATCCGACGCGAGCTTGGCCTGCTCGCGTTTATGTACGCCTCGCTGCACTTTCTGACCTACCTGATCATCGATCAAGGCCTTGACCTGTCCGCAATCGTCGCCGACATCGTCAAGCGCCCGTTCATCACCGTCGGCTTCAGCGCGCTGGTGCTGCTGGTGCCGCTCGCGCTGACCTCGACCAAGGCGTCGGTGCGCCGGCTCGGCTTTCGGCGCTGGAACCGCCTGCATCAATTGGTCTATGTCGCGGGCGCGCTGGCCATCGTGCACTTCATCTGGCGTGTGAAGATCGACGTGAGCCAGCCACTGACCTACGCCTGGGTGCTGGGCATCCTGCTCCTGGCGCGGGTCGTGATCTGGGTTCGGCAACGCCGCAATCGACGTTTACTGCCAAACTCGTGAGGTTTGTGCGCTACAGCGCACGCGATCCAAATTTCGCGAGGCTCGGGTAAACGTTAGTGGCCGCGTACGCGCACAACTTGCCGAACGAGCTGAGCAGCTTCGTCGGACGGCAGGACGAGATGGCGCGGCTCACCAGCCTGCTGACCACGGCGCGCCTGGTAACGCTTGCCGGGCCAGGCGGTATCGGCAAGACGCGCCTCGCGCTCCGTGTCGCAGGCGGCCTGTTGGGGTCGCTAGCAAGTGGCGTCTGGCTGGTCGAGCTCGCTGCGCTGTCCGACTCCGCTCTGGTCGCGGACCGCATCGCAGACGCTGTCGCGCAGGCTGACCAGGACCATACGCCGGCGCTGCAACGCCTCATCGAATACGTGCGCGACAGCGACCTGCTCATCGTGCTCGACAATTGCGAACACGTGCTCGGGGCGTGTGCCGACCTGGTGGCGGAGCTGCTGCGCGCGTGCGCTCGACTGCGTGTGCTGGCCACGAGCCGCGAGCCGCTCGGTATTACCGGCGAAATGGTGTGGCGTGTGCCAACCCTGTCCGCGGTCGATGCTGGCAGCTTGTTCGTGGAACGCGTCGCGGCGAGACAGCCCGGTTTCCAACGGACGCCACACAATACCGCCGCCATCACCGAGATCTGCCGACAGCTGGACGGCATTCCGCTCGCCCTGGAGCTGGCCGCCGCGTACGTGCCGGCGCTCGGCGCGGATGGTGTCGTCCGACGTTTGAACGACCGCCTCCGACTGCTTGTCGGTCGGGATCGCACGGCTCCACGACGGCATCAGACACTCCGTGCCGCGATCGACTGGAGTTATGCGCTGCTCGGGCCCGCGGAGCGCGAGCTCCTCGACCGGTTGAGCGTGTTTGCTGGTGGCGCCACGCTCGAGGCCGTCGAAGGCGTGGGCACTGCAGATGCTGCGCTAGTCGACCTGCTCGAGCGCCTGATTGCCAAATCGTTGATCATCGCCGAGACGGATCCGCGCGGCGAGCTCCGCTATCGCCTTCTCGAATCCGTGCGCACGTACGCCGTAGAGCGTCTGGCGGAAAGTGGACTGGCGGAGCACGTGCAGCGCCTACATGCAGCCTATTGTGCGCAGCTGGCTGAAGAAGCGGAACCGGAGCTCAATCGACCGGCACAGGTCAGATGGCTCGACCGACTCGAGCGGGAACACGACAATCTGCGTGCAGCGCTGGCCTGGTCTGTCGAGCACGAGCTCGAGCTGGGCTTGCGCATCGGCGCGGCGCTGGCGCGATTCTGGTTCGTACGCGGCCACCTGCGCGAGGGCTCGGCCTGGTTGGATCGCCTGGTCAACACCTCGTCTGACGCCGGGTCGAAGGGTGCGCGAGCAAATGCGCTGACCGCGGCCGGCATCCTGGCCTGGCACCGCGCTGACACCGACCAGGCCGAACGCTACCTGCGTGCTTCCCTGGCATTGCGTACTGAGGCGTCGGACGGCGCGCGCCTTGCGCGCACGCTCTATGAGTTGGCCAAGGTGCTCACGCAGCGCGGTGACCACGCCGGCGCCCGAGCCGTGGGCGAGCAAGCACTGGAGTGCTGGCGACGCGAAGGTGACGCTTGGGGCACGGCGGTCGCGCTCAACCTCATCGGCGAGTTCTTGCGGGAGGAAGGCGACCTCGCCCGCGCCGGTGAGCACTACGAGGAAGCGCGCCAATTGTTCGCGGCTACCGGCGATCAGCGTGGCACGGCGATCGCTACCCAGAACGTTGGCATTGTTGCCATGGAGCTGGGCGATCTTGTCCGTGCCCGAGCTTTGCACCGGGCGACCCTGCCCCTCAAACGCGAGCTCGGCGATCGCGAAGGCCTGGCCGCATCGCTCGTCGACCTTGCTTACCTATCATTGCTCGCCGGCAATGCCGAACGCGCCACGCGTCTGTGCAGCTTTGCCGACGTGACCCGTCTGAGCATCGGTTCCGTGTTGCCACCGTACGAAGAAGCGCTGTCTGCGCAGACAATCCACCAGGCGCGCGCAGCCCTGGGCAACACCGAATTCTCAGCCCAGTGGGCCACCGGCCAGCAGCTGACGCTCGACGACGCCGTCGCCGAGGCGTTGCGGCTTGACGTGCCCGCGGCCCCGCTGGCGGGCTTGACGCCGCGCCAGCTGCAGGTCGTCAAACTGGTCGCCCAGGGCCTGACCAATCGCGAGCTTGCCGAGCGCCTGGTCATCTCCAAGACGACGGCCGACCGCCATGTCTCCGACGTGCTGAACAAACTCGGCTTGCCGACGCGCGTGCACCTCGCCACGTGGGCCATTCACCACGGTCTGCGTCCCTGACAACGCCGCCCGACCCGCTACGCCGCCGTCACCGCATGCGCCGCGCGCACCTTTCGCCGACGTCACCGCCTGGCGTGAGCCATTTCGCTCCCGCGCCGGAGGGCAGCGCGCGTAGCGCCGCTGAGGACTTGCAACGTTACCTTCCGACGACCAGCCGGTTCCGCCGGGGCGGACGGTTCCAGAGCCTGAGCGCCACGAAGCGTGCGCCCCGCTAGCGTGAGCCCTTTCGCGCCCGCGCCGGAGGGCAGCGCGCGTAGCGCCGCTGAGGACTGGCCACGTGACCGCCGACGACCAGCCGATTCCGCCGGGGCGGGTGGTACCAGAGCCCGGACGCCACGAAGCGTGCGCCCCGCTAGCGTGAGCCATTTCGCGCCCGCGCCGGAGGGCAGCGCGCGTAGCGCCGCTGAGGACTGGCGGTGTGTCCGGAAGCCTCGGCTACGTGGCGTTGAGACGGGCTGCGAAGCGAAGCTTGGCCTGGGTCTGGAATGTGTCGCCACCGTTGTGCTGGTTGTGCGGCCAGATGCTGATCTCCTTTGGCCCTGTCCAGTAGTTGTAGGCAGCAAAGACGGTGGACGGCGGACAGATTTGATCCATCAGGCCAACGGAGAACAGCGTCGCGCATCGTGCGCGGGTCGCGAAATTGACACCGTCGAAGTAGCGCAGCGTGTCATACACGCGCTCCACCTTGTCACGATGCACGCGCAGATACCCGACGATCTCACTGTATGGCGCGGAATCGGTGATCTCCGTGGCACGTTTGAAGTGACACAGGAATGGCACGTCGGGCATGCTCGCCAACAGGTCGGGCACCAGACCAGCTACAGCAATGGCGATACCACCACCCTGGCTGCCACCGGACACAATCACGCGCGCCGGATCGACGGACGCGTGAGTGCGCGCCGCCTCGACTGCGCGCACCGCGTCGGTAAATACGCGGCGGTAGTAGTACGTACTGGGCTGCACAATGCCGCGCGTCATGTAGCCTGGAAAGGCCGGATCGCTGCCGCCTTCGACGAGGTCCGGAGTATCGCCTGGGCGCCACGCGCTGCCCTGGCCGCGCGTATCCATGACCAGGTGTGCGTACCCGGCGCTGGCCCAGACGAGCCAATCCAGAGGCGATCCGCGCCCGCCGCCGTAGCCGATGTACTCGACGATGCACGGCAGCCGACCCGAGCGCTGCGCAGGCACCTGGAACCAGCCACGAATCGGCTGACCGCCATAGCCGGCGAAACTCACGTCGTAGCTCTCCACGGTCGATAGACCGACGTCGCACGGCTCGAAATGCGCCGCGAGCGGGTGCTGCTGCGCCTGGGCCAACGTGTCGGACCAGAACGCATCGAAATCGGATGGCTCAGTGCGCGGCGGTTTGTACTCGCGTAGCTGGTCCAGGGGCAGGTCGAACAGCACGAGCTTCTCCTTGGTGGACTGGCGCCGATGTTAGCGAACAGTCAGGCGGTCGGCAGCACCGTGTCGACGGCCCGCCAGCAGTACCACGCCGCGGCTGAGCGATACGGTCGGTAGACCTCGCCTAGCGCGTCGAGCGCTTTGGGTTTGGGCGGCTCAGCAAGCTGATGGATGCGCGCGAAGCCCTTGCGGACGCCAAAGTCGTCGACCGGCCAGACATCCGGTCGGCCCAGCTGGAACAGCAAGAACATCTCGGCCGTCCAGCGGCCAATGCCGCGAATTGTGCTCAGGCGAGCCACGACCTCGTCGTCCGCAAGCTCGTCGATGCGCTCCAGTGGCACTGTGCCGTCTGAAACCTTCAGTGCCAGGTCGAGGATCGACGTGGCCTTGTTGCCACTCAGCCCGGCACTGCGCAAGTCCTGCACGGGCGTTTTTAGAATCGCCTCCGCCGTCGGGTTTCCGTCGTACAGCGCGACGAAGCGGCCATGAATCGCCCGCGCCGCGTTACCCGCCAACTGTTGGTACACGATGGCCCGCGCCAGCGAGCCGAGATAGTCACCATCCGGCGGCCTGGGGTCGAACGGGCCCGCGGCGTCGACGATCGCCGCAAACGCCGGATCCACGCGCAGGATGTGCTCGGACGCACTGGCCATACGAGCTCAATCGTATACGGATGCCCCAACAACTTGACCTGGAGGATCAGAAGCGCGCGCTGATGTCCACACTGCGCATCGCGGCAGTCAGCATCCGATCGCGGCGCGATGGCTGCGCGCTAGGCGACCCCGCGCTCGGCGACATAGTGCAGGCCGACGACTCCGTCGGGCAGGTTGTGGCTGGCCACCAGGCGCAGCGACGACGGCGTCTGCAGTTGCGGGAACAACGACGTGCCACCGCCCAGAATGACCGGATTGACATTGATGCGCAGCTCATCCACCAGACCCAGCGCGATGCACTCGCGGGCCACGCTGGCGCTGCCAATCAGCAACAGGTCGCCGCCGTTTTGCTGCTTGATCGGCCCCAGCTCCGCCACGTCGCGGACAATTCGCGCACTGTCGGAGTCGCCCCACTTTGCAGATGAGAGACTCTTCGAGACTAGCAGTTTGGTCGCACGATTGAGCCATTGACTGTGCTCGATGTCGTGACGCGACGCGTTTGGCTGGTCGCCCGCCGTCGGCCAGTACGACTCCATCATGCTGTACGTCACTCTGCCAAACACCGCCGCGTCGGCTGACTTCGCAATCGGATTGACGTACTCCCACATCGCGTCCTGATCGACACCGCGAATCCAGTCCATTTCGCCGTCGGGTCCGGCCAGGAAGCCGTCGAGCGACACATGTTCCAGCACGATCAGTCTTCTCATCGGGTGCCTTCGACCACCTTTCCTAAAGCATTGAGGAGCTCCCCGGTGCCGTGCTCGCGCTGCGCCGGTGAGTCGAGTCCGTCGAGGTAGGCGCCCTGCTCGGTATAGACCAGCTGGGTGCGGCGGCCGCGCGGGGTGAGCTCGACCGTCGCGACCGAGACCGAGATGCGCACCTCGCTCATGTACATGACGTACGTGGTGACGATGCGCTGGTCGGGCACGATGTCCTCGAAGCGCGCGTCGTACACCACCGCCGGACCATCGGGCATCTCACCGCGGCTGTATTCGCGACCGCCAACGCGAAAGTCGAGCGAGTAGTCGGAGGTTGGCGCCTCGTCGCCGCTGAACCAGCGCGCTTTGATGGCCGGATCGGCGAACGCACCAAAGACACGCGCGGGCAAGGCGTCATACAGCCGTTCGATGACAAACGTGGCATGCGTAACAGAGCGTTCAGACGTCATGCGGTCCTCGTCAGTGGTGGGTTAGTGCGGGTGCTGGGCGAGGTAGTCGCCCAGGCGATCGAAGCGGCGCTCCCAGGTGGTGCGTCGCTCGCTGATCCAGCGCTCCGCGCTCCGCAGCGCGCCGGGCTCGACGTGACAGGTGCGCACGCGGCCGATCTTTTCCGAGCGGACGAGTCCGCTCGCTTCCAGGACTTGGAGATGCTGTACGACGGCGGGCAAAGTCATGGCGAAGGGTCGCGCGAGCTCGGTGACGGAGGCGGGTCCGCGGCACAAGCGCTCGACCATAAGCCGCCGCGTTGGATCGGCTAAGGCCTGATAGACCAG
>DASXRR010000128.1:0-40892 GCA_036506475.1 Chloroflexota bacterium | reverse complement strand
ATCTGGCCTCTATGCGCCTACCATTCGGAGGTCCTTGCGCTGCACGCGCTGCCGGCGCGTGGGCGGCTGGGACGCGTGCGCGGCGCGGTGCGTTCGGCCACGGGCGGGCGTGGCTCGAAGGTCCTCGCGCTGCGCGCGCTGCCGGCGTGTGGGCGGCTGGGACGCGTTGGTGGCGCGGTGCGTTTGCCCGCGGGCGGGCTGGGCTCGAAGGTCCTCGCGCTGCGCGCGCCACCAGCCCGTGGAAGTGTGGGATGCACTGGGCAGGCGGTCCGCTCACCCGCGGGCGGGCTGGGCTCGAAGGTCCTCGCGCTGCGCGCGCTGCCGGCGCGTGGGCGGCTGGGACACGTTGGTGGCGCGGTGTGTTCGGTTGCGAGCGGGCGTGGGTGGCGGCGCTGGGCGGGCTGGTGGCGGGCTTGGCGCTGTGCGCGTGGCTGTGGCCGCTGCCGGAGGTCTTGGAGTTGCCGCCAGTTGGAGTGCAGATCCTCGATCGGAATGGGCGGCTGCTGTATCTGGCGATGGACCCGCTGCGGGGCGCTGCGCGGGAGGTGCGGCTTGCGGAGGTGGCACCGGCGCTGGTGGCGGCGACGATCGCGGTCGAAGACGCGTCGTTTGCGTCCAATCCGGGCGTGGACCTGGGTGCCACGCTGAGAGCCTTGGTCCAGGATGCGCAAGCCGGCGCGGTGGTCAGCGGTGGCTCGACCATCACCCAGCAGCTGGCGCGGCTGCGCTATCTCCGCGCCAACGAACGCACCGAGCGGTCAGTCACACGCAAGCTGCTCGAAAGCTGGCTGGCGCTGCGCCTGACCGCTGCGCTGGGCAAAGACGGCGTACTCGAGGCGTATCTCAACAGCGCGCCCTATGGCAACCTCGCGGTCGGCGTCGAGGCGGCTGCCCGGACGTACTTCGCGAAGCCGGCGCGTGAGCTGTCACTCGCGGAGTCAGCACTGCTGGCAGGCTTGCCGCAGTCGCCGACCGACTACGACCCCTTCACGCACCTGGCCGCGAGCAAAGGGCGCCAACGCACGGTGCTCAACCTCATGGTGCGCCGCGGCGTGCTCGCACCAGCAGAAGCAGACGCCGCCGCCAACGAAACGCTCGAGCTGAACGAGCGACCGTTCCCCATCGAAGCCGCCCACTTCGTCGATCTCATTCGCGATCAGGTGCCACCAGGCACCGCGCAGGTGCGGACCACGCTGGACGCGGATCTCCAGGCGCTCGCCCAGCGCGCAGCCGAGCGGCAGGTCGCTCGGCTCGCCGAGCACGACGTACACGACGCGGCGGCAGTCGTCCTGGATGCCGCAACAGGTGAGGTGCGCGCGATGGTCGGTGGCGTCGACTACTTCGACGCCTCGCGTCCCGGCGCCCAGATCAACATGGCCGTCACCCCACGCCAGCCTGGCTCCGCCTTCAAGCCGATCGTGTACGCGGCTGCCCTGGACTCTGGCCAGCTGACCCTCGCGAGCATCGTGCGTGATGAACCGAGCGTCTTCTTCACGCGGCTGGGTGAGCGCTACCTGCCCGAGAACTATGACCGCCAATTCCACGGTCCGGTGCCCGTGCGCGTGGCGCTGGCGAGCTCATTCAACGTCCCCGCGGTTGCCGCTACAGACGCACTCGGAGTACGGGCCGTTGCCGACTTTGCCCGCTCGCTTGGCCTCGAAGTGAACGACGACGCCGACCTGTCGCTCGCCCTCGGCGCCAGCGAGGTCCGTCTGCTCGACCTGACTGCCGCGTACGGCACGCTTGCCAGCGGCGGGCTGTACCGCCCGCCGCGCCTGGTGTTGGCCACGGAACCAGCGCCGCCGCGCCGAGCGATGAGCGCCGAGACGGCGTGGCTACTGACCGACGTGCTGTCCGACGATGCGGCCCGGGCGCCGGGCTTCGGCCGCGACAGCGTGCTGCATATACCTGGCGAGCGCGTGGCCGTGAAGACCGGCACGACGTCCGACTTCCGCGACAATTGGACCGTCGGCTACACCCGCGATCTGGTGGTCGGCGTTTGGGTAGGCAATGCCGACAATCGGCCGATGCGCGACGTCTCGGGCGTGACCGGCGCGGCGCCGTTGTGGCGTGACGTGATGGATGCCGTGCTGGTTCGTGCGCGTCGGCGGACTGAGCCGCCACCGCCTGGCCTCGAGCAGGTCGAGCTGTGCGCCATGAGTGCCCGTCGTGCGGATCCCGAATGCCCGGCGCATCGCCTGGAATGGCTGCCGAGGTCGGCGCAGTTGGCCGAGGCGCCTCGGACACCACTGCGCATCAGCTATCCACATCAGGGGGCAGTCATCACACCCGATGCCGCGCTGGCGGTCGTCCAGCAGGTACCCATTTGGGTCGAGGCCGACGTGCCGCTCCGACAGGTGCAGGTCTCTGTGGACGGTCAGCCCGTTGGCACTGGCGGGCGCGTGGCCTGGGCGCCCAAGCATGGACGGCATGTGCTCACGGTTGTGGGTGTGAGCGCGACGGGCGCCGAGCTGCGTAGCGAGAGCGTCACGATCGAGGTTGTACTATCCGGTCGGGAGCCCCACCCGTGACCATCACCCTCGATCTGAGCGTTTCCGAGCGTGCCCCGGCCACCGCGCGTCGGTTGGCCGACGCCGCCGTCGACTTCCTGGCATCGCTGAACGAGAGTCAACGCCGCACCGCGACACTGCCGTTTGGCGACGACCGCCGTTACGTCTGGGACTACCGTCCACCGGAGTCGACCCCGCGCAATGGTTTGCGCCTGATCAACATGACGGCCGAGCAGCAGCGCAAAGCGCTGGCCATGCTCGACATCGGGCTCAGCACGCGCGGTGCAGACCAGGTGCGCAAGATCATCGACCTCGAAACGCCGTTGGTCGAACAGGAACGCATCGACGGTCGTGTGACGCCATTCGTGCGCCACCCGGAGCACTATGCATTCTGCGTCTTCGGCGACCCGTCGGGTCGGCTGCCGTGGGCGTGGCACGTGGCCGGGCATCACGTGGCCGTGCACTTCACCGTCGTCGACGGCGATCGGATCGCCTCGGTGCCATTGTTCTTCGGTGCCAATCCGGCCGAGGTGCGCCATGGTCCCACGGCTGGCCAGCGCACGCTGCCCGAAGAAGAAGATTTTGCGCGCGTACTTGTACGGTCGTTGCCGATCGCGCAGAAGCAGGTGGCCGTCGTCAGCGCCACGGCCTACCCCGACATCATCACCGACAAGAACCGCGTGGCGTATCCGTTCGGCGTGCCTCGCGGCCTGGCCTATGCCGACATGGCCAACGCGCAGCGCAATCGCCTCGTGGAGTTGATCCGCCACTACGTGTGGCGCACCTCAGACGAGCTGAGCGCTTTCACCTGGGCCAAGATCGAACGCGCCGGACTAGACCCTGTCACCTTCGCCTGGGCCGGCGGCGAAGAGCCCGGCCAGGGCCACTACTACGCCATCAAAGGCCCCACCTTCCTGATCGAGTACGACAACACCCAGAACGGCGCCAACCACATTCACTCCGTTCTGCGTGATCTGACCGGAGACTGGGGCGAGGATTTACTGCTCGCTCACTATCAAAATCAGCACGCTAAATAAGAACGTTTCTTAGATTCCTCGGCGCATGCGCCGCTTTCGTTCTTTTTGGCAGCTTTGGATCGGCGCTGCGCGCCGGAGGGGCGCTGCCCCTCAACCCCGGCCGCTGCGCGCTACCCGAATCGATGTGTGTCGGGCAGCCCCAGCCGGAACCATGCGGGCCCGACCGGCGCATGCGCCGCGGGCGGGCTCGAACGACTGTAGGTCCTTCGGACCAGCGGCTGCGCCGCTATGAACGCTGCGCGCCATAACGCGGTTGCGCGACGCTGCGCTGGCGCCAAGCTGGGCGATGTCGGCCCGAACGACCTTGAGGGAATCGGCTTGGGGAATTGGTCTTGGCGGATGCGTTCGGAGGATCTCCGACCGTTCGGCCGCGCAGCGGTAATAGCGGCGCAGCCGCTGCGCCCGAAGGGCCTACAAACGTTCGAGCCCGCCCGCGGCGCATGCGCCGTTCGGGCACGCATGGTTCTGCTGGAGGCTGCCCGACACAGATCGATTCGGGTAGCGCGCCAGCGGCCGGGGTTGAGGGGCAGCGCCCCTCCGGCGCGGAGCGCCGATCCAAAGCATGCAAATAGAACGAGCGCGGCGCATGCGCCGAGGAACTTACTCATTAGCCGCGCCGATCCAAAGCATCTGAAAAGAACGAGGGCCGCGCATGCGCGGAGGAACGACCTTCTCTAAGCCTGGCGCTCTTAAAGACCTAGCGCTTTTCGCCTAGCCGGGGGTCAAGCGCATCACGTAGCCCGTCGCCGACGAAGGAAAAGCTCAACATGGTCAGGGCAAGCACAAGCGTAGGGAACAAGCCCAAGTACCAATAGACGCGGACATAGGAGAGCGAGTCGGCGATCATCTTGCCCCAGCTGGGCAGGGGGTCGTTGATGCCGAAGCCCAGGAAACTGAGGCCGGCTTCGGTGAACACGGCGGTGGGCACGCCCAGCGTTACGGCGACGATCAACGGCGCCAGGGCATTGGGCAGCATGTGGCGGCGGGCTACCTGCAGCTTCGTAGCGCCGAGCGCGGTCGAAGCCAGGACGTATTCCTTCTCGCGCAAGGACAAGAGCTGAGCGCGGGTCAGGCGACAGATATCGACCCAGCCGATCAGGCCGATGGCCAGGATGACGTTGAACAGGCCGCCGCCGCTGATCAGGTCTGAACCTTTCCAGACCGACATCAAGAACAGTGCGAAGAGCCAGACCGGAACGGCGGTGAAGACCTCGACGAAGCGCATGATTACGTAGTCGATGAAGCCGCCGAACGAGCCCGCCAGGGTGCCCAACGTCACCCCGATGAGCAAGGCAATGGCCTGCACGGTCAGGCCGACCGTCAACGACACGCGGGCGCCATAGATGATCCGACTCAGGAAGTCGCGCCCGACGGCGTCGGTGCCCAGCAGATGATCGCGGCCCGGGAACTTGTTGGCCTCCGAGAGCACCGAAAAGTCGTAGCGGGCGGGCGAGATGACATCGGCGAAGACCGCCATGCCCAGCAGCAACAACACGACGGTGAGCGAGCCCAAAGCCAGCTTGTTCTTCGAGAAGCGGCGCCGCGCGTCGCGCCACAGGCTCGATGGCGGGCGCACCAGCGTGGTCTGGCGTGCGCCAGTGAGCAGCGCGGGCGCGCTAACGACACTACTCACGACAGACGCACTCGCGGGTCAACCACCGTGTACAGGATGTCGCTCAACAAGTAGGTGATGCTCCACAACGTCGCGACAAGGAGCATGGTAGCCATGATCATCGGGTAGTCGCGCAGGGCAATGCTGGTGACGAAGAACTTGCCCAGCCCCGGCACACGGAAAATCACTTCGACAAAGATGGTGCCCGTGATCAGGTTCGGGATCTGCGGTCCGAGGATCGTAATCAACGGGATCAGTGCGTTCTTCAGCGCGTGGCCGACGACGACTGCATCTGAGCGCAGGCCCTTCGCGCGCGCGGTGCGAATGTACTCCGCGTGGAGCACCTCGACCAGACTCGAGCGCGTGTAGCGAGCCACGAGCGCCATCGGGTGGAGTGACAGCGTCAGCACCGGCAGGATGAGGGGCTTCCAATCATCCAGTGGCCCGGCCGGCCAGCCGCCAGTCGGCAGCCACGCCAGACCGACAGCAAAAACCAGCAGCAGCCACAGAGCCACGACGAAATTGGGCACGGTGATGCCCAGGGTCGAGACGAACGTGACCACGTAGTCCACCCACGAGTTCTGGTGGACCGCGGCGATGATGCCCGAGGTCAGCCCGAACGAGAAGGCGATCACGATGGCCAGTCCGCCCAGCAGCATGCTGGTCGGCCAGGTTCGCGAGATCAGCTGGGTGACGGTCTCGGTCGGGCTCTGGAAGGAGATGCCGAAGTCGCCCTGCAGGGCGCTGGCCATATAGCGCAGGTACTGCTCGGGCAGGGGCTTGTCCAGCCCGTACTTCTTCAAGATGTTTGCCTTGGCGGCCGGCGGCAGAGGCGCCTTCTCCTCGTCGAATGGCCCGCCTGGGATCGAGTGCATGAGCAGGAAGGCCAGCATCGAGACGATCACGAAGACCACGACGATGCCGGTCACCCGCCCGAACAGATACAGGCCCATCTGGGGCTAGCCTACCCCGCCCTCACGGCTGCCACCGCGGCCTTCGCGGCCCACGGACACTTCCACCTGGCGGCGCGATGCCGACCTGTCGGTCGGGCTGCCTCCAGGCGGAAACCAATCCTGAACCTGGACGGGTTTCCGCCTGGCGGCGAGGTGTCGGGCTATATCGGTCACACCAGTGAGCGGGCACGGCGTGTAGGTGGCTACGGGAGCTTGCGACCCGAGCTGGCGACGTCCTTCGAAATGTACAGCGAGCCAGCCGAGACGCTGTTACTGGCAAAGCCGGGCCAGTGCAGCGCGGCAAAGCCGTTCTTGTCTGGCTCGAGCTCCGAGCCTTTGAGATACGGCCGGTACAGATCCGACACCGTGCGGTGATAGATGAAGACACCAGGGGCCTCGGTAACGAGCAGCTTCTCGGCGTCCTGGAACATCTTCACGCGCGTCGCTGGATCGCCCGTGAACGCGGCCGCCTTCTTGACCTGGTTGTCGAACTCAGGATTGGCCCAGTTATGGCGTCCACCGCCCAACCACACGCTGAGCATGTTGTATGGATCGAGGAAGTCGAACCCATACGAGACCATGCCGAACTGGATCTGCGTTGGCTTGGCGTTCAGCGAGTCCATGAACGTCTTGGTTTCCTTGTTCGAAACCTCGACTTCGACGCCCAGGTTCTGCTTGATCGACGCCGCGATCGCCTGGGCCACGGCCTGGCGCACCGGCGCCTCGTTGCGCAGCCACAGGGTGACCTTCGGGAAACCCTTGCCGTCGGGGAAGCCGGCATCGGCCATGAGCTTCTTGCCCGCCGCGGGATCGTAGTTCTGAATCCCTTTGAGTCCGTCCGAGTTCGCAGCTGGGAAGCCCGGCATCAGAAACGAGAACGCCGGTATGCCCTGCGACGGCTTGATGATCTGCTTGATCAGGTCATCGCGCGGGACGACGTGGCTGAACGCCTGGCGCACCTTGAGGTCGTTGAACGGGGGGGCTTTGGTGTCGAAGAACAGGTAATCCGTGCGGAAGTCGCCGTAATGCGCGTGCAACTCCTTCGACATGACGGGGTCGGCGGCGATGATGTCGTTGTCAGCCGGCGACAGGTTGGGGCCCTCGACGAAGTCGATCTCCTTGGCCTGGTATGCCGCGAACTGGGCATTAGGCGCCATGCCGATGTTGACGATCTTCTGGATGAACGGCTTGTTCTTACCCTTGTACTTGGGGTTGGCCGACATGACCACGCGGTCGCCCTTGCGCCACTCCGTCAATACAAACGGCCCAGCGGAGACCGAAGTCTTCGGGTCCGAGTTGTAGAGACCACCGACGGTCTCGAGCGCCTTCTTCTGCAGCCCCTGGCTGTACAGCATCATCGCCGGTATGTACGGCGCCGGGTCGACAGTCGTGATCTGGAGCGTGTTCTTGTCGACTGCTTTGACGCCGATCGAGTCGAGGGGAGCTTTCCCGCCAACGGCTTCCTCCCAGTTGGCGATGATGCCGTTGAAGAACCAGGTGAAGTCCCAGCCGTGCTTGGGATCGGCGCCATAGCGGAATGTGGCGACGTAGTCGTCAGCCGTGAGCGGGGTGTCGTCGGACCACATCAGGTTCGGATCGAGCTTGAACGTCCAGACTTTGCCCGAGCTATCGACACTCCACTCGGTGGCCGCGCCAGGCACGATCTCGAAGTTCTTGTTGATGCGCACAAGCGATTCGGTGAACAGGTCGGCGTTCGCGCCGCCACGCTTGTAGACCGACTCCCAGAAGTCGAGCGTCGTGAAGTCAGCAGTGTTGTCGTAGGGCCGGACGAGCACTTGCTGGTCGGGTGGCGCGGCGTCGGCGGGCGCCGCCTGCGGGGCGGCGGCTGCCGCGGGTGCCGTCGTCGGCTTGGCCGCGGCCGCGGGCGCGGTGGTCGCGGCTGCGGCTGCCGCGGGTGCTGTGGTCGGCGCCGCTGCTGGAGCGGTGGTTGGCTTCGGCGCTGCTGGGGCCGTGGTGGGTGCCGCGGCTGGGGCCGAGGTCGGTGCGGCGGGCGGTGCCGCCGGACCGCAGGCCGCCAGGCCCAGGCTGACCATAGCCAACACGACGAAGCGCAGTGAGGATCGAATCATGAAGCTGCATCCCCTTCCTTGCATGCGCGCCGTGAGTACCATCCATTGAAACGCTTTGTCAACGCCGGCGAGGGTGCACTTGTGCCCCAGACACGCTCGTGTATGGCAGAATGTGCCGGCTGGCACGTTCCGCTGTTGCGTGGCTCGCTTCGTCGCGACGGAACCCATACATTGCGATCGCTCCCGCGCCAGTACGGAGCGACCGATTCCCAGGAGGGACGACGTCCGCGATGTCCGCCGATACCATTCTGACCTGCCGCGATTGTGGCCAGTCATTCACGTTCACCAGCGGCGAACAAGATTTCTATGCCGCCCGAGGCTATTCCGAGCCGAGCCGTTGTCCTGATTGCCGCGCCCAGCGCAAAGCTGAACGCGGTGGTGGCGGAGGTGGCGGATACAGCTCGTACGGCGGTGGCGGCGGTGGCTACGGTGGTGGTGGTGGTCGCGCTCAGCGCGAGATGTTCAGCGCCACGTGTTCGAGCTGCGGCAAGGAAGCCCAGGTTCCGTTCCGCCCCAGTGGCGACAAGCCCGTGTACTGCTCGGATTGCTTCCAGCAGCGCGGCGGTGGCAATCGCGGCGGCGGCGGCTACGGTGGTCGCTCGGGCGCTCGGGGGCGCTATTAGTGCCCCCATCCACGCAAGCTAGGGAGCGCACATAAATGCACGTAGAGCCCCGTGAGGGCGAGACCTTCGATCAATTGCTGCGTCGATTCAAGACCAGCATGGACAAGTCGGGTATTCTGCGCGAGTACAAGCGCAAGCGTTACTTCAAGAGCAATGGTGAGCTCCAGCGCGAAAAAGCCAAAGCTGCCGCACGGCGGCGGACACGACGTTCGCGCACGCCGCGCCCGGGAGCACGACCTGGGGGCCGCTAGCGCGGTTGTGCCGGACCAGCACCGGGGCGGGCAAGCATGAAACTCCAGAGCGACGCCGAAAGTAGCCCGCCCAAGCGAAGCTCGCCCGATGCGTTGGGCAAGCCACTCGTCAAAACTGCGCCGCGGCGCTTCCGCTGGCGCGCTGTCATCCACTCGGCCGGGAAGAAGCTCGATCCGTCGGGCAACCAGCCGACAGTGGCGTGGCACCTGGCGGACTGTGATGCGCCGACGGATCTGGAGGCGCACTGCGAGATAGGCCGCCAGCTGGCCGCGCTCGATGGCAATCCGGACGGGCATTGCCTGGTCGGCGGCGCCTGCCCGCGCTGTCCCGAGCTCGCTGAGGCCGCGGAGGCCGCAGCTGCTGCCTCCGCGGCGGCTGAGGCGAAAGCCAACGAGCCGCCCCCCGCGGTCGTCGCGGAGCCACCCGAGCCAGGGCCAGTGGCAGCGGTCGATCAGCCCGAACAGCCCGCCAGCGCCTGACGCGCGGGTAAGGCCACCACCCCTCACCCGCGCCCTCTCCCCATGAGGGGCGAGGGAGTTACCTCGAGGCCGACCGTTTGTGACCGCCTCGCCCCACCTCGAGAGAGGGAGTGGTGCGTACGAGGTCAGCGCGGTCGAACTTGCCCCGCCCCCGGCAGGGTGCCACCATAGGTCACGGCGGAGGACATTCCCGTGCACCTGGTTGGGAGCAGGGACTGGCGCAGCCCGGGCGGTTGGGCACTCAACGTCGCGGCGCGCGGTGCGCAGCTCGCGCAGCACGTGCTTGCCAGCTGGGACAGCATCCATACCCGCCTGGTCCTGCTGGCGTTGGTCGCGACGGCGCCGCTGATGGTCCTGCTGGCCATCAATGCCGCGCAGGACGTTGGCTCGGCGCGACACGACGCGCAGATGGAGGCGCTGCGGGTGGCGCAGATGCAGGCCAACCTGATCGACGAACACCTCGACGCCGTCGATACCCTGCTGCGCGGCGTCGCCGCTACGCTCGCCGACCGTGCGCTCGAGGACCCGAGTTCGGCTGACTTGCTACAGGCCACACTGGCCGAGCTACCAGCCACATACACGAGGCTGTTCGCCGGCCCGCCGGGCGCTACGCCGGCCCAGGGTGTCATCACGTCGCGATCGGTCAGAAATGAAGCTGGCAGCATCACCGGCACGCTCAACGCCGAAACCAGGTTGGACAGACTGCCACGCCTGGAACGGCGCGACCTGCCGCCCGGCTCGAGCATGATGGTCCTCGACGATCGAGGTCGGGTGCTCGCCTATTCGCCCGACTACGAGGCCTGGGTTGGGCGCGATCTGAGCGATCAATCGTACGTTCGGGAAGCGCTCACACGGCGTCAGGGCAGTGAAGAGATCGTCAGCGCTGATGGCGTCAGTCGCCTCGCGGCGTACACCAGCACCACACGCGCACCGTGGGTCGTCATGGTCGGCCTGCCGAGCGAGATCGTGCTTGGCTCCTCGCGGGTTGCGCTCCTGCGTAACCTGTGGGTTGGCGTGCTGGCCCTCGGGCTGGCAGTCCTGGTGGCGTGGCTGGTCGCAGGCCGTATCACCGAGCCATTGCGTCGGCTGGCTGCAGATGCGTCCGCGCTCGGCCGCGGCGAGCTCGATCGGCGCACCCATGCCGATCGAGGCGACGAGGTGGGCGTGCTGGCGACGGTGTTCAACCAGATGGCTGAGGACGTCGAGCGCCACGTCGCCGAGCTGCGCTCCAGCGAGCGGCGCGAACAGGAGGCGCGGGTGTCTGCCGAAGCTGCGACGCGACAGATCGCCGAACGCGAACAGCGGCTGCAGGATCTGGTCAGGCAGCTGCAGGTGGCGCAGGAGGAAGAGCGGCGTCGCGTCGCGTACGAGATCCACGATGGCCTGGCCCAGGTCGCCGCCAGCGCGCACCAGCATCTGCAGACCTACGCTGACTATCACGCGCCGCCATCAGTAGCCGGTCGCGCTGCATTGGACGTCACCGTGGACCTGGTGCAGCGCACCGTCCGCGAGGCGCGTCGGCTGATCGCCGGGCTGCGGCCGACCGCGCTGGATGACTTTGGTCTCGGCACGGCGATCCGGCTCGAAGTCGAGGCGCTGCGCGCGGAAGGCTGGCACGTGACCTATGAGGAGGACCTGGGCGAAGAACGGTTGCCCTCGACGCTCGAGACGGCCCTGTTCCGCGTGACGCAGGAGGCATTGACCAATGTGCGCAAGCACGCCGGCCGCGCCCAGGTGGTCGTCACCTTGGAGCGGCACGATGACAATGTGCGGCTCGAAGTCCGCGACTGGGGACGTGGGTTCAGCCCGGCCGCTGCCTCTGAACGGCCCCGACCGGGTGAGCGCGTGGGGTTGCTGAGCATGCAGGAGCGCGTCGCGCTACTGCGCGGTCAGTGCACGGTGACCAGTCAGCCGGGCGCTGGGACACAGGTCATCGCCGTGGTCCCGCGAGCTCCGGCGTGACCAGCAGCGAGGTCACGAAACGTGCTCGGGTGATCATTGCCGACGACCATGAGCTGGCGCGGCTCGGGTTGCGGACCATGCTCGTGCCGGAGCCGGACCTGGAGGTGGTTGGCGAAGCGGCCACCGGCCGCGAAGCAGTGGCCCTGTCGAGGGAATTGCAGCCCGACCTGGTGTTGATGGACATCCGCATGCCCGACCTCGATGGTCTGGTCGCGACTCGTGCCATTAAGGAAGTTCACCCACGCACCAGCATTTTGATTGTCACGCTGTCAGAGGACCCCGATTACCTGCTCGAGGCACTGCGCGTGGGCGCAGCAGGCTATGTGCTGAAAGATGCGAGCCGGCGGGAGGTAGTCGACGCGGTCCGCCAGGTGCTCAATGGCGAGTCTCCTTTGGATCCCAAGCTATCAGCGCAGCTCATTCGGCGATTGGCCAGTCGCACGCGCGAGACCTCGGCCGCACATGGCGACGAGCTGACGCATCGCGAGATCGAAGTACTGCGCCTGGTCGCCGAGGGCAAAACAAACGCCGAGATCGCCTCGAGCCTCTTCATCTCCGTGGGTACCGTCAAAGTGCACGTCGAGCGCATCATCGACAAGCTCGGCGTCTCCGATCGCACCCAAGCCGCCGTGAGAGCCGTCGAGCTGGGCTATGTCAGCTCGCCCTCGCAATCCCAAGCCTGACGCGCATGCATCGCCATCATTCCAGGCGGCCACCCAGCGGATGCTGCCCCCCATTGCCCTCCGCACAAGAGAAAATCCACACCGCGCGGCGCGTGCAGTGACGGCGGCGTAGCCTAGTCAGCCGTCGCGGCGGCGAGCTGGCGGCGGCGGTAGACTAGCAACCGCTCGGCGTCGACCGTCTCGTACCAGCGGATGGCCAAGCCGGCGCCGCAGAGCTCGTCCAAGACGCGCGCCAGGGCATCCACGTCTATATCAAGGCGGTCAAGGGGCGGGCGCTGGCGAATCGTGCGCGCGGGCAGCGCTTCGGTCTCCGACATCGCGGCCAGGACATCGGGCTGTAGCTCGCCGGGCGCGCGCTGGCGGGATAGCCACCAGACAACAAGGACGCCGCCGAAGATGAAGACCAGCGGCGCGAAGCGAATGAAGGCCAGAAACGTGTCGTCGGAGCCGATGTGGTGGCCCATCGCATGCCCATCCTACGCCGAAAAAAGCCATATGGCATACGCCATTTGGCGGCTAGCCATGTGGCCATCAATTGTGGCCGCCCGGCAGACGCATGCGGCAGTTCTCAACAACCACCCTTGGTGTAGCACCCCGACCATAGGGAGGGACGTTTATGTATCGCACGGCGGATGGGGAACAGGTCTTCGTCGTCGACAGCCACATTCACTTCTGGGATGGCAGTCCCGCCAACCAGAAGAATCGGTACGCCGAGGGCTGGGTCGAGTGCTTCTACAACTATCACAAGAACCTGAGCCCAGCGGACTACGTCTGGTCGCGCGAGCAGTACGAGAAGTACTCCGAGCAGCAGATGATGAAGGATCTCTTCGACGAGGGCTACGTCGACATCGGGATCTTTCAGCCGACGTATCTGCGTGACTTCTTCATCAATGGCTGGAATACCACCGAGCAAGACGCCGTCCTCAAAAACAGACACCCCGACAAGTTCATCCTCAATGGCGCCTGGGATCCGCGTGATGGCGAGGCCGGTCTTCGACAATTAGAGGAAGACGCCAAGCGCTACAACCTCAAGGGCGTCAAGCTGTATACCGCCGAGTGGAAGGGCGATTCGCGCGGCTACAAGCTCGGCGCGCCAGAGACGCTCAAGTACCTCGACAAGTGCGTCGAGCTGGGCATCGTCAACATCCACATCCACAAGGGTCCGACGATCTGGCCGTTCAACCGAGATGCGTTCGACGTTGCGGATGTTGACGAGGTAGCGACGCTGTACCGCGACGCCGGCCTGCGCTTCATCGTCGAGCATTGCGGCATCCCGCGCATCGAGGACTTCTGCTGGATCGCCGCGCAAGAGCCGAATGTGTACGGCGGGCTCGCCGTGGTTATGCCGTTCATTCACGCCAGCCCGCATTACTTCGCCGAAGTCCTGGCCGAGCTGACGTGGTGGCTGGGTCCGGACCGGCTGCTGTTCTCGTCCGACTATGCGCTGTGGAGCCCGAAGTGGATCGTCGACAAGTTCATGGCTTTCGACTTCCCTGAGGACATCAAGGCGTCGCGCGGACTGAGCCTGAGCCTCGAGGACAAGCGCAAGATCATGGGCCTGAACGCGGCCAAGCTGTACGACCTCGCCGTGCCGGCTGAGGCCATGGGCGCACAGGTCGCGGTTCCGGCGTGATCGACGCAGTCCTACCCTCTACGCGTGCCTGGCGGCCCGCTTCGGGAGCACTAGTTGACGCGCTGCGCCAGGTGATCGATCCAGAGCTCGACGAGTCGATCGTCGAGCTCGGCTTCGTCGATCACGTCAATGTGCGTGGCGACGCCGTCGAGGTCGTGCTGCGCTTACCGACGTTCTGGTGCGCGCCCAACTTCGCCTACCTGATGGCGTACGACACACGCCAGGCAGTGCTCGCCTTGCCAGGGATTGCGTCTGTCCAGGTCAAGCTGCGCGACCACGCCTATTCGGATGAGATCTCGGTCGGCGTGACGTGTGGCAAGTCGTTCGGCGACACGTTCGCAGGCCAGACGGAAGACGAGGATCTCGAGGCACTGCGGCGCGTGTTCTGGCGCAAAGCATTCGGTATGCGCCAGGAGCAGCTCGTCCGCTTCCTCCAGGATGTCGGCCTGGCAGCGCACGACATCGTCGCCTTGCGCGCCGAGAGTGCACTGCCACGTGGCGCAGCACCGATGCTGCGGGCCCATCTGGACCGCCGCCAGCGACTCGGCGTCGAAAGCATCTGGTTGATCACGGATGAGCGTGGCCAGCCAATCGCCGCTGAAGACCTGGACGAATACGTGCGCCAGGGGCGCAAGCAGCGCGTCAGCATGACTTTCAACAGCCTGATGTGTCGAGGTCTGCTCGACACCCGCTACGGGCTCGAACCGGCCAGAAAGGAGGATGCGCGATGAAGGCCGTTCGACTGTTCGCATTCGACCAGCCACCCAAGCTGGTCGAGGTCGCCGAGCCAACGATCAGTGGTCCACTGGACGTCATCGTCCGGGTGGCCGGCGCAGGGGTGTGTCGTACTGATCTGCACCTGGTCGAAGGCGTATTCAAGGACGGCATGGGCGACAAGCTGCCGTTCACGCTGGGTCACGAGAATGCCGGCTGGATCGAAGAGGTCGGCGCCGGCGTGCCGAATCTGGCCAAGGGCGACCCGGTCATCCTGCATCCGCAGCCGAGCTGCGGCCTGTGCCGTAGCTGTCGTGTGGGCAACGACATGCACTGCACCGGTGGCAGCTTCTTCCCTGGCTTCGACGGCACCGACGGCGGCTATGCCGACTTGCTGAAAACCAACGTGCGGTCGGTGATCAAGCTTGCCCCAGGCACGGATCCGGCGACCCTTGCACCGTTTGCCGATGCCGGCATCACGGCCTACCACGCCGTCAAGAAACTCCTGCCACTCATCCACCCGGGGACGACGGCGGTGGTGCTCGGCGTCGGAGGACTCGGTCACTTCGGCATCCAGGTCGTGAAGGCGCTCAGCCCGGCACGGGTCATTGCGCTGGATACCCGGCCCGAGAAGCTCGAATTTGCCAAGCGGCTAGGCGCGGACGAGGCCTTCCATTCCGCGCTCGACGGCGGCGTCAACGCCGTGCGCGAAGCCACCGAAGGCCAGGGCGCGGACATCGTCTTCGACTACGTCGGCGAACATGGGACGCCGGATACCGCGCTCAAGATGTTGCGGCGGGGGGGAACGTATTCGCAGATTGGCTACGGCGGCACGTTGACCATCAAGACGGTCGACCTGCTGCTGGGCGAATTCAACATCGTCGGCAACATCGTGGGGACCTACAACGACCTCGCCGAGCTGATGGAGCTCGCGCACCAGGGCAAGGTGCGCATCACCGCTCAGCAATTCCCACTCGAAGACGCCGCCGACGTGCTGCACGAGCTCGATGCCGGACGCATCGAAGGGCGGGCCGTGCTGCTACCGGCAGGCGCCGCAGCAGGTGCTCGAGGGACCGCCGTGGGTGCGGTCGCGAGCCGCTAGGAAGGGAGAACTAGATGGCAACATCATCCGTCGCCGTACGGCGCGCCGCGGCCGAAAGCAAATACGGTCCCATCGACTGGTGGGGCGGTTGGCGCACGTGCATCGTGTCCTGCCTCGGCTTCAGCGCGCTCTTCATCGCGCTCGGCATCTACATGCACGCCTTCGCCTGGACGGCGGGCATCGATGCGTCGAGTCCCGAGTTCGCGTTGTACTGGCGCAGCTTGCTCATCCTCGAGCTGGTCGGCGTCGGCGCCGGCACCATCGGCTGGTGGGCATGGCTGGTCCGCAGCGGACGCACCATCGCCCAGGCGATCACGCGCGAAGAGGAAGTGCGCCGCATCGTCGTGTTCTGGGGCCTGATCGGCGCGACCAGCGTGGTGCTGTACTTCATGGCGTCGTTCTTCCCGAATTCCGACGGCGCATGGCATCAGACCGCGGTGCGCGACACGGCGTTCACGCCGCCGCACATCATCATGTTCTATTGCGCGTTCCCGCTCGGGATCACGATGACCATCGGCACGTATCTCTACGGTCGGACCCGCCTGCCGAAGATCTATAGCGCCACGAATGGCTTTCCGTGGTCCTTCTTCTTCCTGATCGCGGCCAGCATCACCGAGATGATGCAAGTGGCGATGAACGAGTGGGGCCACAGCCTGTGGATCACCGAAGAGTTCTTCGCCGCGCCGTTCCACTGGCCGTTTGTCACCTACGGCTGGCTAGCCTCGGGCATCTTTGCCCTGTGGGCCGAATCGGCCCTGCGCTTGCTGGGCATCGAGAAGGAAGCCGACGACGCAGAGAAGGAAGCAGTACCGGTCGCTCAACCGGCCGACTGAATGACACTGGCCATCCCACGCGCCGCCACACGTTTCTGGGTCAGCTCGCTGAAAGCGCCGCGGGGTGCACGCTTTCGCTCGGCGAGAGTGCCCCATGGCGGGTTCCGCTTTCGGCGGGCGTTGCGGGTATTCCAGAGGGTTTCCGCGCAATGCGCGGTCGTGCGTTCGCAAGCTGAAAGTTCGTGCCGCGAGGCACGGAGGAAGTGCTTATGGCTGCAACTGCTGCCGCCGTCTCGGCCGCCGAGGCCGAACGGCAGGAACTTCGCGGGCTGCTGCACAAGAAATATCGCTGGCTCGACTACAAATTCGACCTGGTCTTCTGGGTCACGGCCGCCTTCGTGGTCGGCGCCGCCGCGGACATCACGAAACTCCTGTTCGCGGGTGACTGGGACTTCTGGACGGACTGGAAGGACCGCCAGTGGTGGCCGATCATCTCACCCTTCGCGTTCATCATCATCCCCTCGGCGCTGCAGTACATCCAGTGGCTGGCGTGGCGCTTCCCGACAGGCGCGACCTACACCGCCGTATGCATGTTCCTGTGCTCGTGGGTGGGCCGCGTCTATCAGTGGGACGCCTTCGTCACGTACCCATTGGTCTTCGTCTGGCCTGCGACGATCATTCCCGCGGGCATCTTCCTGGACTGGGTGCTGCTGAAGACCAAGAGCTTCGTCCTCACCTCGGTGCTGGGCAGCATGGTCTGGACGCTGGTGTTCTGGTCGAGCAACTACATCACGCTCGCACCGTACCTCCAGCCGACCCAGTTCATGGGTCACATCCTGACCCTCGCCGACGTGCAGGGCATCCAATATCTGCGCAGCCAGACGCCTGAGTACCTGCGTCTGGTCGAAAACGGCACGCTGCGCAGCTTCCTCGACGAGACCCAGTACGTCTCGCTCGTCTTTGGCGCGACCGTCACGATTGCCGGGTACTGGATCGGGCAGCTGATTGCCCGCTACCTGGCGATCTGGCCGATCGGCCGATTCATCAAGCGGTTCTGAGGGAGGCAGGCATGCGACGCACGATCATCATCTCGTTGCTGCTGGGCGTTAGCGCAGTCCTCACGACCGCGGCGGCGGCGTACGCCCATGGCGAGAACTCACAAGAAGGCTTCCTGCGCATGGAGACGGTCGCGTTCTCCAACGTGCAGTTCACCAAGGACACCATCAAGCAGGGCGAAGAGATCACCATCACCGGCAAGGCCTCGTTGCTCACTACGTGGCCGCGGACGCTCGGCGAACCGGACACGGGCTTCTTGAACGTGACTGCGCCAGGCCCGGTGCTGTTGATGAAGAACCGCGAGATCAACGGCATGAGCGCGCCGGACGCGTTCTTCGTCAAGAAGGGCAACGCGTACGACTTCAAACTCACCCTGGTTGGGCGTGACGTCGGGCGCTGGCACGTGCATCCCACGTTCTCCGTGGCTGGCTCGGGCACACTGATCGGGCCAGGCCAGTGGATCACGGTCCAGGACGCCGGTGGCTTCGCCAACAACCACACGCTGGTCAATGGCCAGACCGTCAATCTCGAGAACTACGGCCTCGGTCAGCTGACGATCTTCCACTGGCTCGGCTTCGCGCTGGGTATGGCGTGGATGCTGTACTGGACCGTGCCGGCCATTGGCGGCGCCAATCACCGCACGGTGTCCAAGCTGCCCGTGACCTTGCGGATACCGCTGAATACCGACGGTCAGGACATTGGCCTGATCACGCCACGCGATCATCGCGTCTCGAACTACCTGCTGCTGGCGACGTTTGCGCTGCTGGCCGTAGGCTGGATCTACCAGTCGGTGTCGTTCCCGATCAAGATTCCGCAGCAGGTGCTGCGCTTCACACCGCCTGAGCTGCCGCAGCCGCCCACGTTCGCGTCCGCGATTCCCAAGGAGGCAACGTTCGATCCACAGACTTCGACGCTGGTCATGAACGTCGACGTCACGAATACCGGCAAGGTGCCGATGACGCTCAAGGGCTTTACCACGTCGAGCTTGACGTTCGTCGATCAGACGTCAGCCGGCACCGGCGCCGAGCACGTCATGGTCATCTCGCCGGCGCCGACGATTGCGCCAGGTGAGACCAAGACCTTGAGCTTGACGCTGCGCGACCCCGTGTGGCGCGACGCGCGCATGATCGAGGTCAATCGCCCACGGATCGAGGTTGCTGGACAGTTACTGTTCCAGGACTCGGCCGGGGTACAGAATCAAACGACCATCGCCTCGAGCGTCAATCCCAAACTCATCTAAGTTCTCATGCCCAGCCCGAGCCGTCCAGGAGGAACACACTTGCCACCAGCAGGTTTTCCGCCGGCGGCGGGCTTCGCTTGGCACAGCACGCCTTACAGCCGGGCGGCGGGCGGCACCCGGCTCCTCCTATCTACGCGCCGGATTCGGAACCGCATCGCGAGCCCAACGCGTTCCGCCTGGATACGGGGCTTGCAGATGACCCGCCGAAGGCGGAAGGCGTCCGCTTGGCCGCGCGAATTGCTAACGTGCCGCCGCAGACGGAAACCTTTGACGCTGGCGCGTAGCGCGTGATTATGCTGGCGGCGGCCCATCAAGGCGAGGAGTTCGTGATCCTCTTGCCAATCGTCATGATGGGCGCCGCCTATTTCCTGCTCCGCTGGGCCAACCAGGGGCCCGATGAGTCAGCGCTTGAGCCGCCGATCGAACCACCAGATGAAGCCGAGGCCGCACACCACCCATAGGCCGACAACAGGCAGATAGAGCGACCCCGCAAGCGGATCGCCGAACGCGATCATCAGGAAGGCAAAGGCGAGCACGCCAAAGA
This sequence comes from Chloroflexota bacterium, assembly GCA_036506475.1. GTDB lineage: Bacteria > Chloroflexota > UBA6077 > UBA6077 > CF-72 > CF-72. Next base: position 21,629 of record DASXRR010000128.1, on the reverse strand, counting down.
CAAACAAGATCTTCTCGATTTTGTCCAGCCCAGGCTGACGTTCGGTCGCCATCCAGGCCCAGCATAGACCGCCTGGCACGAGCGGTGCATGCTCCAGCGTTTAGTGGAGGCATGGACGATCCGCTGTTCGCGCTAGCCGCGATTTTTCCACTATTCATTGCCGCGGCAGGGGTGGGCTTCATCATTCACGGATTCCTGGTACCCAGCGCGGCCGACGTCGAGTCAGACGTGCTCGCCGCGCTGTCGCACGAAGAGGCGCTGCCGCTGACCAGCATCTGCAAGCGTGCGCCGCTAAAAGGCCAGCGCATCAAGCCCGAAGTGGTCCACTTCGCGTTGGAGCATCTGCGCCGCACCGGCCGCGCCGTGCGCTGGTACGCACAAGATGAAGAGGTCGTGTATCGTCGCGTCGCCTGATTGATGACCCTGACGCGGCGTTCGGCCCTCGCCGCGCTTGGCGGAGCCTTCGCCAGCGCTGCCCTGCCATGGGCTGCGAGTGCCCAGCAGCAAGCAGCTGAGCCGGCGCTCAACGTCTGGGCCGCCATCAACGCGCCACTAGCCGAGGGCCTGCAAGAGCTACCACCCAGGGTCTACGTGCCGCACGAGGCGGGCGGTGACGTGGCGGTTATCGACCCACTAAGCCGCACCATCGTCGACCGCTTCGTCGTCGGGCGCATTCCGCACCACGTCACGCCGGCCTACGACTTGACCAGCCTGTACGTGAACGTGATGGGTGCGAGCAGGCTCGTGCAGATCGATCCGTGGGCCGGCCGACCGGTGAAGAGTTATCCGGTCCAGTCGCCCTACAACCTTTATTTCACGCTCGACGGCAGCATGGCCATCGTCGCCGCCGAGCCGGCCAATCGCCTCGACTTCTACGATCCGGGCTCATGGCGGCCAATCGCGCGCCTGCAGATTCCAGCCTCAGGCGTTGATCACCTCGATTTCTCGGCCGATGGCAGCTATCTCCTGGTCAGCGGCGAGTTCGGCGGCCAGCTGGTCAAAGTCGACTTGCAGCGCCTCGCCGTTGCTGGCGTCCTGCGCCTGGGCGGGCTGCCCGTTGACGTCAAGCTCGCGCCCGAGGGCGATCTGTTCTACGTGGCCAACCAGGGTCGCCATGGCGTGTGCGTGGTCGAGCCAGAGTCGCTGCGCGAGATCGATTTCCTGCCGACGGGCCGCGGCGCGCACGGTATGGCCATCAGTCGTGACACGCGTTCGCTGTACGTCAGCAACAGGCTCGGCGGCACCGTCTCAGTGGTCGACTTCGCCACGCGTGCGATCGTCGACACATGGCCGATCGGCGGCAGTCCGGACATGCTCCAGGTCTCGCCGGACGGCACCGAGCTGTGGGCCTCAGGTCGGTCGCACGGGGTGGTGTACGTGATCGATACGCGCTCGGGTGAGCTGCTCGATCGGATCCGCACTGGGGCGGCACCGCACGGGCTGACGTACTTTCCGCAGCCGGGGCGGTTCAGCTTGGGTCATAACGGGGTGTACCGCTGAGCACGCGCAGGAGCAGATCGGGTGACTCGAGCTTGCTGAAAAACGCGTGCGCACCTTCGGCCAGGATCTGGTCGCGTCGCTCAGGCCGCCCATCCAGACCGACGAGCCGCACGCTCGTGAACTGACCGTTGATCCGCCCGGGGCACCAGCCCGGCAGGTTCCAGTCGACCAGGACCACGTCCGCGCGCGCCTGCGCCAGCAGCTCCATGAGCTCGTCGGTGCTGCACGCCTCGCCGACCAGCTCGACCGAGTCGTCGTTCGTCAACAGCAGCCGCAGCGCGGAACGGAGGGTTGTATCGCCCTCAGCAATCAGAACGCGCAACGGCACAGTCCTACTATCGGCGCTGGGCGCGATAAATACGCCCGTCCATGGTTGGGTTGCGAACCTGGTCAGGACGCCAGGTGCTGACTGACCGCCCGAGCAACTGCCTCTGTGCGCGAGGTCGCGCCGAATCTGCCGAGCACGTTGCTTACGTAAAAGTCGACCGTCGACCGACTGATCTTCAGCCGCTCGGCGATGTGGTTCCTGAGCGCAAAGCGAGGGTCGAGTAAGCTCGATAGTCCTGTGCCTGACATCGACTTGCGGGTCGGCGATGCCGCTGCGTTGCCATGGCCCGACTGCGCCGTCGACCTCATCGTGTGCTCGCCACCGTATGGCGTGGGTGTGCCGTATGCCGATGGCGGCGACGTGGCGCCGGCTGACTACTGGTCGCTGGCACGAGCATGGGCAGTCGAGATGCATCGGGTGGTGCGGCCGAACGGCGGCCGGCTGGCACTAAACATCGCGCTCGACACAACCTGGAGCACGACGTTCTACGCTGATTGGCTGCGCGTGCTGCTCGACGCCGGCTGGACGGTCAAGCACAACATCACCTGGAACGAGTCAAACATCAGTCGCCGCACCGCATGGGGCTCGTGGCTGCTGCCATCGGCACCGCATGTGGTTAATCCGACCGAGATGATCGTGGTCTGTCACGCGGGCGAGTACCGTCGCCCGGCCAAAGGGCGACGCGGCGACATCTTGCCCGCCGAACAGCGTGACTGGAGTCTGGCGATGTGGTCCTTCGCCGGCGCCAACGCGCGGTTGGTTGGCCATCCCGCGCCATTCCCCGAAGAGCTGCCAAGGCGTTTGATCAAGCTCTACAGCTACCCCGAGGACACCGTCGCCGACCCGTTCGTCGGGTCCGGCACCACCGCCCTCGCCGCCGCCCGCCTCGGCCGCCGCGCCCTAGGCGCAGACCGCTCGCCCACCTACATCGCCCTGGCCAACCAGCGCCTGGCCACCGCGCTCGCCCCTCCCGCCGCCGCCTAATGCCGGCCGGCGCGGGTCTGCCGTTGGATTGTCATCCTGAGCGCTGCGAAGAGCCTGTCCTCGAGCGCAACAGGGGAATCCGCTTGCCGAAACCGCCCCAGCCCGCGGATCCTTCGCAAGCTCAGGATGACAACCTCAGAGCTGCGCCCCGTGGTACTAGGCGCGGTCCCCGGTAGGATCGTTCAGGTGGACACCGCGAGTACACATGCGATTGCGTTCACCCTCAATGGCACGCCGCGGAACTTGGCAGTGCCAGCCCATCGGCGGCTGATCGACCTGCTGCGCGAGGACCTGGCACTCACCGGGACCAAGGAGGGCTGCAGCGTCGGCGTGTGCGGCGCGTGCAGCGTGCTGATCGATGGCCAGGTTATGAGCGCTTGCCTCATGCCAGCGGTCTTCGTCGACGGCACAAACCTCATCACCATCGAAGGCCTGGCGCCCGACGAGGACCACCTCAGTCCGCTCCAGGACGCCTTCATCCGCTACGGCGGCTTCCAGTGCGGCATTTGCACACCAGGTCAGATCATCGCCGCCACGGCATTGCTTCAGGAGAACCCAAGACCGAGTGAGGACGAGGTCAAGCACTGGATGATGGGCAACCTGTGCCGCTGCACCGGCTACTACAAGATCGTCGAGAGCATCCTCGCCGCCGCCGAGATGGGCCCCACGCCCGTCCCACGTGAGGCGGTGGGCGTCAGCGTCTAGCCATGGTGAGACCGTTCCAGCTGCACCAGGCCGAAAGCCTCGACCATACGTTCGCGCTGCTCGAGCGCTACGGCCCTGACGATGTCCACCTGATGGCCGGCGGTACCTCGCTAATGGTGCTCATGAATCTCGGCCTCGTCGAGCCGACCAACGTGATCGCACTGCATCACGTACGTGAGCTCAAAGGAATCCAGCGTACAGGCGACGGCGGCCTGGAGATTCGCGCACTGGCCACCCACCGCCAGGCCGAACGTTCGCCTGATGTTCAGGCCTATTGCCCAGAGCTGGCCAAGACCTTCGCACACGTGGCAACGATCCGTATCCGCAACCAGGCCACCGTTGGTGGCAATCTGGCGCACGCCGATCCGGCTCAGGATCCACCGCCGATGCTCATCGCACTCGGCGCGCAGGTCGTTCTGGCCAGCGAGCTGGGCGAGCGCAGCCTGCCCCTGGAAGAGTTCTTCGTCGGCTACCTGACCACGGTCTTGCAACCTGGCGAGGTCGTCAGCGCGGTCAGGCTGCCGCCGCTACCCGAAGGCACCCGCGCCGTCTATCACAAGTTCCTACCGCGCTCGCAGGACGACTATGCCACCGTGTCCGTGGGCGCGACCATGCTGGTGGACGAGCAGGGTCGCTGCCAGGACGTACGCATTGCGCTCGGCGGCGCCGCCAGCGTGCCCCTGCGCCCGAAAGCAGTCGAGGAGGCGCTGCGCGGCGAAATCCTGAGCGACCGACGCATCGCCGAAGCAGCGGCGCTCGTCCTCGCCCTGGTCGATCCGCCTGACGATGCCCGCGGCTCGGCGCGCTATAAGCGCCAGATGGCGCGTGTCTGGACCGAGCGCGCGCTGCGGAGCCTGACAGCATGACCACAACCACGATGGTCGAACCAGACCCTTTCGGCGAGCCCGAGTACCGCGTCGAGGGTCCACTCAAGGTGACCGGGGCAGCCCGCTACACCGCCGATGTGAGTCTGCCCGGCATGCTGTGGCTGGCGTACAACCGCAGCCCGCGGCCTCACGCGCGCATCGTCTCTGTCGACACGACCGCCGCCCGCAACGTGCCCGGAGTCCACGCCGTGTTGACCGGCAAGGACATCGGCAGCGCGCGCATCGGGCGGCGCCTGCTCGACTGGCCAGTCCTGGCCACGGAGCGCGTGCGCATGGTTGGCGATCGCGTGGCAGCCGTAGCCGCCGAGACAAAGGACGCCGCCGAAGCTGCCGCGCGCCTGGTCGAGGTCGACTATGAGGACCTGCCAGGCGTATTCAGTCCCCAGGACGCCATCGCCGACGACGCGCCGATGCTGCATCCAGACAGCGCGAGCTACACATTTCTCGGTCCGAAGCGGCCCACGACGTCGCACCCGAACGTGCACGGCTACGGCCTGATCGAGAAGAGCGAGACCGGCGAAAAGATTGACGACGTGTTCGCCCGAGCCGACCACGTCTTCGAGCACACGTTCACTACCGCGCGCGAGTTCCAGGGCTTCATCGAGCCGCGCGCGTGTGTGGTGTGGATCGACGAGCAGCAGCGCATGCGCGTGATCTGCACGAACAAGTCGCCAGCTGCATTGCGCCAGCAGCTTGCGGCTGCCCTGCAATTGCCCGAAGCGCAGATTGTCATCGAGTCGACCTTCATCGGCGGCGACTTCGGCGGCAAAGGCCTGTCCATCGACGAGTTCACGTGCTATTTCCTGGCCCGCGCCACCGGTCGACCGATCAAGGCGGTCATGCAGTACGTCGACGAGCTACAGGCGTCGAACTCTCGGCACTCGGCGGTGCTGACGCTGCGCACTGCCGTCAACAGCGATGGACGGTTCCTGGCCCATCAGTCGGACGTGCTGATCGACGGTGGTGCCTACGCGGCAGGCAAGGTCGGTCCAACGCTGGTCATTCCGGCCCACAACACGTTGTCGGCGTACCACGTGCCGGTGACGCGGCTCGAAGCGCGCGCCGTGTACACCAACAGCATCCCGGGCGGCTCGATGCGGGCGCCTGGCGATCCACAGTCGATGTTTGCCAGCGAAAGTCACGTCGACCTGATCGCTTCCGCGCTGGGCATTGATCCGATCGAGATTCGCCGCCGCAATGCACTGCACGACGGTGATCCGAGCGTTACTGGCGAACGCGTGCATCGCGCCCGTGCCGCTGAAGTGCTGGACGCACTGGAGCGAGAGTCGCACTGGCACAGTGCTCTGCCGCCCGGGCGGGGGCGCGGCGTGGCGCTCGGCGTGCGTCATATCGGCGCCGGCGGAACCTCGGTGATCATGCGGCTCGGCGCTCGTGGCCAGGTTGAGGTGTTGACTGGTGTGGCCGACCAGGGTGGCGGCGCGTACACGGTGCTGCGCCGCGTCGCGGCCGTCGTGCTGTCGGTCGATCCGCGGCGCGTCGCGATTGTCCATTGCGATACGTCGGGCGAGGCGCCTGACCCGGGCGTGGGCGGCCAACGGGTCACCCATGTCCTCGGGCGCGCTGCCCAGGCCGGCGCCGGCGAGCTCAAGTCGCGCTTGGAAGACCTGGCTGCCGAAGCCATGGGCTGGCCCGCCGGTCAGGTACGCATCGAGCATGACCGCTTCGTCCACCCCGATGGCTCGGCTGCCTTCGACGAGGTCGCTGACCAGATTGCGCGGACTGGACCCGTCGAGGTGCTGGGCGAATACGACGGCACCCACAAGCCCGGCGAGCCGGGCGACTACGAGTTCGCCGGCTACGTCGTCGAGGCTGAAGTGGATCGCGAGACCGGCGCCGTGATCATCCACGACGTCCTGCTTGCTGCCGACGTCGGCACGATCATCAATCCTATTGCGCATCAGGGCCAGCTCGAGGGCGGCCTGATGTTTGGCGTCGGAGCTGCGCTCATGGAAGAGCTGACGACGCAGGACGGCCAGATCACGACCGTCACCCTGGGCGACTACAAGCTACCGTGCGCACTGGACACCCCGCCGTTTCGGACCGTGTTGCTCCGTGACCCCACCGGCCCCGGCCCACTCGGCGCCAAAGCCGCCGGCGAGCTGACGAACACCAGCGTCGCCCCCGCCGTCGCCAACGCCGTAGCCGCTTGTGGCGCCCGCGTGACGCACATGCCGCTCACCGCCGAACGCGTCCTTCAAGCCCTGTTGTCAACCACACACATGTCATCCTGAGCCTGCGAAGGATCCGCTTGTCGGTGCGTGCCCCATCCCAAAGCAAGCCACAGGGATTGGCAACTCGAAGCAAGCGGATCCTTCGCAGGCTCAGGATGACAACGTGGGCGCTTAGAGGATGCGCGGAGTCGGCATGTTGACCCACGAGCTCATCTCGTGGGCTTCGACGACTGGCTCGGCCTCGCACACGTACTTGGGCGTGACCTGTGACATCGAGGTCAGCCCACACAGGCCCATCGCGGCGATCAGCTCGTCTTCGAGGATCTCCAGCATACGCACCAACCCCGCGGTCGAACCAGCCGATAAGCCCCACGCCTGAAGCCGGCCCAGGGCAACGACGTCCGCGCCGAGCGCAACTGCTTTCAGGATGTCCGTGCCGCGTTGGACGCCGCCGTCCAGGACAATCCGCGCACGGCCCGCCACCGCTGCGACGATCTCGGGCAACGTGTCCATGCTGCCCAGCCCGTGGTCGATCTGACGCCCGCCGTGGTTCGAAGCCCAGATCACGTCGACGCCGTGCTGGACCGCGATCTCGGCGTCTTCGGCGGTCTGCACGCCCTTGAGCATGAACGGCAGGCCGGTGAACTCTTTGATCATGTCCATCGTGTCCCACGTCAGCGCCGACTGGTAGCGCCGCATCTCGGGGAGGCGGCCACGCTGCGTCGGCGGCAGCTGGCGGGTGATCATAGGTCGCTCGCGACGGCTGTAATGGGCGACGTCGACAGTCAGCGCCAGCGCCGAGTAGCCGGCTTGCTTGACGCGCGACAGGATCTCTTCGGTCCAGCGCATATCGCCCTGCACGTACAGCTGGAAGACCTTGGGCGTCGGCGTCGCCGCGGCCGTCTCCTCGAGCGCGGGCTGCGTCACCGAGCTGACCGTGTGCATAATGCCGAACTCGGTCGCGGCGCGCGTCACCGCCAGCGCGCCTTCGGGGTCGAACACCTGCAGCGAGCCGATCGGCGCCAGAATGGCCGGTATGCGCAGCTTTTGACCGAGAAACGTCGTCGACGGATCGATGCTCGACACGTCCACGAGGATGCGCGGCCGAAAAGCGATGCGATCGAACGCTCGCCGATTGCGACGCAAAGTGGTCTCCGACTCGGAGCCACCGACCAGATAGTCCCACGCGCCCTGGTTCAGGCGCTTGCGGGCCTCGCGAATGATCTCCTCGTTGCTGACGAAGTCCAAAGTCACTCGGCCATGGTAATTGGCCCACCGCCACCGACCCGCGGCGCGGCCAGCTCCACGTCGCCGCTACGTCACACCGCACCCTGCCGCCCGGTCCAACCGCCGCGGTGCATAACTATCCAACAGTTAAACTGTTTGACGATTGCGGTCGAAAGTGCCCAACCATTTATCGATGTACTGGACATCACTCGGGGTGCGCTGTCCGGGACAGTCGTCCGACTGTGCCCAGAATCGGCCGTTTGTCGACCAACCGGCATACTCAGGGTTGGTCCGTCTGGCGGCGCGCTCTGCCTACTTGGCAGCGAGCGCGTCCTGGAGCTCCTTGCGAATCGTCTCTCCGCCACCGCTCCGCCAGTCGTTCACAAGCGTGTCGTAGTCGCTGAAAGGCCGGCGGCCGACGATGATGTCTTTGACGCCGTCGCCGAACGTCTGGTTCAGCACGACGCCCTGTCGAACGGCAGTCGGCGAGACGAACCCGACCGTTGGGTCGGCAACGCCATTCGGCAAGAGCGCCTTTTCGGCCTCGACGAGCGTCTGGGTGTAGTCCGGAATGTCAGGCAGATAGAGGACCGAGGGCCGCTGGGCGATGTACTTGAAGGGCAAGTAGTTGGCGTCGGGGTTGCCGCGCTCGGTGAGCACTGGATTGCCGTTGGGATCGAGCTTGTAATCCGGGCCGTCGACGCCGAACGACAGCAGCAAGTCTTCCTGTGAGCCGAAGGGCGCCGCGAGCCAGTTCAAGATCCGCAGCAGCTCCTTGGTGCGCTCCGGCGTCGACTTCTTGATCGCCGTGGCGCCGAGGTGCGCCGCGTTCAGGAAGTGCGTCGGCTTCTGACCGTCCTTGGCCGCGAACGGCGGCACCATATGCACCTCGAACGGATTGGCCGACGTCCGGGCGCGCCGCCACGGGTCGCTCCACGCCGTCGCGAAACCATCGATCCACAGCGTCCAGCGTCCGCCCGCGAAGTCGGTCCGCGCGTTCGGACCGCTCGAGTACTGCAGCGTGTTCGGGTGGTACAGGCCGAGTGTGAAAATGTCTTTGATGAACGCGACGGTTTCTTTGAACTCGGGCGTCTCGAAGCTGCGCGTGAGCTTGCCGCCGGAGTCCAGGCGCCACTGATTCGGCGCGCCAAACAACGACGACCAGAAACTGACAAGGTTGAAGCCGTCACCAGTCGCCGACGCGCCCGCCGTGGCCGTCGCATAGCGACCTTCCTGCGGCTTGGTGAGCGCTTGCATGATGCGCTTCAAGTCGTCGGCGTTCTTCGGGTGGGTGTCTTTGCCGATATCCGCGTTCCACTGCGAGACGTTCTTGAGCAGGACGAAACCCTCGGAGTAGAGCGGTTTGGGCACCATCTGGATCTTGCCGCCGTAGACGCTGCCGGAATTGGTCCACGACTTGGTGGGCAGCGCGGCCAGGCTCGGGTAGTCCTTGATGGCGTCACCGGCGAGGTACGGCGTCAAGTCGGCCGCCTGGGCGGCCAGGAACTGCGGCACGCCCGCGACGGTGGTGATCGCGGTGCGCTGGTTGTAGTACAGGAACAGCAAGTCGGGCAGGTCGTTGCCGGCCATGACCGTGGCCAGCTTGGCCTCGTAGTCGCCCGGCGCCACGATGTTCATGCGGAAATCGACGTTGAGCTGCTTGTTGATCTCTTGCCAGGCCGGGTTGTTCTCGAACGGAGTCGGCGGTGGGAAGAGTCCAATCGTCATCGCGGTGACGGTGCCACCCTGGCCGGGCGCCTCGACGGGCAGGGCCTTGACGGGGTTCTTCGGGAAGTTGAGGTAACCGTCGAGATACGGGTCGCCTTGGGATGGGAAGTCTGGCTTGGGCTTGTTCGGGAACGAGACGTAGGTCGGAACCAGCGCACTTGACTTCGGCGCTGGCGCTGTGCCCGCCCCTGCTGTTGACCCGCCCGCGGGTGCCGGCGCGGTGGTCGGCGCGGCTGGAACGCAAGCTTGCAGAAGCGGCAGACCCATGACGCCGAGCGCAGCCCCGCGGCTCGCGCTCTCAATAAACTGACGCCGGCTCAAGGACATACCCGATCCACAGCCCCCGTCGCTAACAGTTACCTGGCTATCGTACCCGTCTAAATGGCTGATGGCTTCTTTGGATTCTTCGGGTACAGCGCCGACCCGAATGCGTCAAAACTCACATTTTGTTTAGTGGCCACTAAACTTTGGAGGGCGTTTCTCGACGAAGGCGCGCGTGCCTTCGTGGTGGTCGGCGGTCTGGCGGATGATGGCCATGTGCGAGGAGATGAGGTCGAGGTGCGTGCGCAGGTCCATGTGCCGGCCTTGATAGACGGCGCGTTTGATCATGCGAATCGCGGTGCTCGGGCCGGCCGCCAGGCGCGCGGCGAGTGCATGAACGGTTGGCAGCAGTGCGTCAGGCGGAACACAGCGGTTCACCAGGCCGATCCGCTCGGCCTCTTCGGCGCTGACGAAGTCGCCGGTCCATAACAGCTCCAGAGCGCGCGCGGTGCCGACCAGGCGCGGCAGGAAGAACGTTCCGCCATCGCCAGGAATGAGGCCAACTTTGACGTAGCCCTCGGAGAAGCGACTGCCCGCGGCGGCGTAGCGCAGGTCGCACATCAGCGCCATGTCGAGGCCAGCGCCAACGGCCACGCCGTTCAGCGCGGCAATCACGGGCTTGTCCATAGTTTCCAAGGTCAGCGGCACGCGGTGAACGGCCTCGAGCCACTGCTTATGGTCCAGGCCAGAAACGTCCCGCGAGCGGGAGTTCATGCCGCCCACGTCGCCGCCTGAGCAGAACGCGCGGCCCGCGCCAGTCACCACGACAGCGCGCACGGCTTCATTCGACCGCGCGTCGTCCAGAGCCGAGACCCACAGGTCGATCATGTCGCGCGTGAACGCGTTCAACTTGTCGGGTCGATTGAGCGTGATCGTCGCGACGCCGTCGTCGCCCACCTCATACAGCAGCTCGGTCACACAGCGGCGGCCTCCCGATCGAGAAACTCGCGGTACCAGCGAGCGCCGGCCAGGGCGCGCGCGGCGCGGACCGGTGTCGGGTAGCACGGGATGCCCAACTCGCCCAGCGCGGACATGACCGCCGGACTGGGCTGGGTATAGGCGTAGAACAGTAGCGACGACGTGCTCGACTCGGTTGCGGCGCGCAACTCGGGCAGGCTACTCAGGAAGCGATCTTCGCGCGCCATGCTGCCCACGCCGGCGATCACGTCGTACTCCGGACAACCAGCCAGGAGGCCGAGCGCGCGCTCGAAGCCACCGCCGAACACAGCTTGCGCAGTGATGTCGATCGGATTGCCGACGCTGCCGTACGACGGGATGAAGGAGCGCACGTCGTCAGCAATCTGAGCAGGCGGCAGTGGAAACGCAAAGCCCTGCGCGGCGCAGGCGTCCGACAGCCACGCGCCGGCGCCGCCGGAGGTGGTCAGGACTGCCAGGCGTCGCCCAACAGGTAAGCGGCCAAAGCTGAAGAAGGCGGCCAGGTCGAGCAGGTCGTCGACGTCGTCCACGCGCAGAATGCCCAGCGAGCGAAACTCGGCTGCATAGTCATCGTCGCGGCCAGTGTCGCTGCCGGTATGCGCGGCAGCGGCACGTCGACCGACTTCGGAGCGACCCATCTTGGCCACCACGATGGGCTTGCGCAGCCGGGCTGCCTTCTGGGCAACCTCGCTCAGTCGATGGCGATCGCGCAGGCCCTCGACGAAACCGAGCACTACCTTAATGGAGGGCTCGTCGAGCAGATAGTCGACGTAGTCGAGCCAGCCCAGGTCAACCTCATTGCCGGTGCTGACCACGGCGCCGCAGGTCAGACCGAGATCGCGTCCGCGATTGAGTAGCGCGAACCCGAGTCCGCCGCTCTGCGAGACCACGGCCACCGGGCCGGGCGCTTGCAGCACATAGCCGTGCTCGGGATCGACGGCGGGGCTGAACGTCGCGCACACGCGGCTCGCGGGATAGAAGAAGCCCTCGGCGTTCGGACCACACACACGGAGTGCCGATCCGCGCACGATGTCGGCAATCTCGGTCTCCAGCCGCGAGCCGCCGGGACCCGTCTCGGCGAAGCCGGAGCTCAACACCACGGCATACGAGACGCCCGCGGCAGCGCACTCGCGTAGCACTCTGGGGACTACCGCGGCGGGTACGGCCACTAAAGCAAGGTCGACCCGCTCGGGGACGTCGGCAATGGAGGCGAAGACGGTGCGTCCGTGCAACGTCGAGTGGCGTGGATTGACGGGGTACAGGCGTCCCGGGTAGCCGTGCTGCGCCAGCATGCGCAGCGGCCGGGCGCTGATCGAGAGCGCGTCGGCCGAAGCACCGATCAGCGCGATCGACGCCGGCGCAAAGAGGGAGCCCAAGCTGGCGCGACCAGCGCTTGGTGCAGCGAGGCCGTCCACGGTCAAGCGGTCCGTTTGAGCCAGCCCAGCAGGTCGCGCAGCACGTCGAACGCGGGCCGTGTCGGCGGCTCCTCGGGGTGATCGGCGGCCCAGGCCGGGGCGTCGACGAGCGGCAACCACCACACGCCGCGTTCGGACGAGGTCGGTTCGAGCTGGCCCAGCGCGAGTGAGATGCGTGCTGGCAGCTTGATGCGGGTGACCGCCTCGACGGTCGGCCGCGCGCAATTCGCGGCGGGCGTGGTGACCAGGTATTCGCGGCACACCAGCGGCCGGTCTTCATAGATCGAGCACGACTCGTCTTCGAGAAACGGACAGGCGATGCCCTGACGGAAGTAGTCGACGGCGAGCGCTTGTCGATCCGCATCGCCGAGGTCCTCGGCATGCGCCATGCGGCGGGGCAGGTCCGTCAGCGCGAGTCGCTCACGCGCTGCCGCGAAACGTGTCTCGATGACGGAACGCCGTTCGGACGGCAGACTCGCGACGAGCGCAGCGATCTGGCGCGCCTCCGGCTGTGAGACGGGCACGACCTGGCGGCAGCACGCGCCGCAGCCCTTGCGACACGAGATCGCCTGGCCGTTGGCTTCAGCCGACTGGACCGCGCGCGCCACGATCGACTCAGCCAATGCCTGCGCCGTCTTGACCAGGTCGCGCGGCCGCGCAGAGCCGTCAGGCACCGGCACGGTCTCCTCGAAACGCTCGAGGCCGACGGTGAACTTCACTCGGGCCAGGAGCCAGGTCAGAACCACGCGCCCGCATAGTAACGCGTTGGTTTTTCAGCAAGAATGAACGGCAACGGCGATGCAGCTGTCTGATCAGCAGCAAGCGATTCAGCGCATGGTGGCCGACTTTGCCCGTCACGAGCTGGCCGAGCACGCCTTCAAACCGGAGTCCGAAGAGGGCTACCGAGCGCGGCTGAAGAAACTCGGGGACCAGGGCTTGCTCGGGATGACCGCGCCAGTCGAACACGGCGGCGGCGGACTGTCGTATTTCGACGCGCTGCTCGCGGTCGAAGAGATGGCCCGCCACGATCCGCGCAGCGCGGCCGAGATGCACACCAACGGCACCGGCACCGCGAGTCATCTGTGGGTGCTCGGCACGGCCGAGCAGCAAGAGCGCTGGCTGCGCCCGATCTGCGAGGGGCGCATGCGCTGCGCGATCGCGATGACCGAGCCCGAGGCTGGCTCGGCGGCCACGGAGATGACCACTACGGCGTTGCTCACGCCAGATGGCTCAGCCTACTGCTTGAACGGCGGGAAGATCTTCATCAGCGGCGGTAAGCATGCGGACGTGTTCGTGACCTACGCCCGCTTCGGCACCGAGCAAGATGGCGGCAAGAGCATCGGCGCGCTGATCGTCGAGGCCGGCACGCCAGGGTTCACGATCCTGCGCAACGACCACAACATGGCCGGCGAGGACCAGGCCCAGCTCTTGTTCGAGGACTGCCGCGTCCCCGCGGAGAACGTTCTTGTGACCGGCAATGCGTTCGGCCGCTTGATTCGTATTTACAACCGCAACCGGTTATCTGGTGTCGCGCAAGCGCTGGGCATGGCGACCGCGTCGTACGAGGACGCGTTGCGGCACTGCCAGACGCGGCGCCAGTTTGGCCGCGAGCTGGCCGATTTTCAGGGCTTGCAGTGGCTACTCGCCGACATGGCCATCCAGCTCAATGCGTGCCGCGCGGTGCTCTACCAGGCTGCTTCCTCGGAGGACGCCGGGGACCTCGACCCACTGCAAGTTTCGATGGCCAAGGTGTTTGTCGCCGAGACGTGTTTGCGCGTGTGCGACATGGCGATTCAGCTGTTCGGCGGCTATGGCTATGTGGATGATGCGCCGGTCAATCAGCGCTACCGGCGCGTGCGCGGGACGCTGATTTACGGCGGCACGATGCAGATCCACCGCAACATGATCGCCGCGCGGATCTTGGGTAGGCGGAATAGTCAACGTTTGTCATCCTGACAGTGCTGGGGCTGTCGCGCGTACCTGTACGCGGGCGCGGTCTTCCTGGAGCATCCACGCGGCGCTCATGTCTTTGCCGCCCCAGCCGCGATTGACGCATTCGATCAGGTTCTGCTCGGCGATGTTGGCGAGGGGCATGGGCACACCAACTTCGGCGGCCAGCGCGGTAGCCAGGCCAATGTCCTTGCGCGCCAGGGCGAGCTGAAAGCGGGGCGAGTCCCAGTCCGCCTTGAAGACGATGTTCTCCATATTCTGGCCGACGCCGCCATTGCCTCGACCGTAGGCGCCACCGCGAATCGCTTCGAGCAGCTTTTCGGGCGGCACGCCGGCCTTCACCCCGAGCGTGATGCCCTCGGCGACCACCTGCTGCACGACCAGGGCGATCTGGTTGTGGACCAGCTTGGCCACTTCGCCCGCGCCAACCTCGCCGATGTAGGCGACCTTGTCGCCGATGCCCAGCAGCACGGGCTTGATGCGCTCGAACAGGTCGGCGTCGCAGCCGACCATGACCTGCAGCGTGGCGTCCTGGGCGCCTTGGGGTCCGCCGCTCACTGGCGCGTCCACGACGTGCACGCCGCTGTCGGCAAAGACGGCGTAGATATGTCGAATGAGCGTCGGCGAGCTAGTCGAGACGTCGGCGTAAATCGAGTCGCGCTGCGCGCCCTGTAGGATGCCATGTTCGCCAAGTGCGACCTGCTCGACTTCTTTCGGACCGGGCAGCGAGGTCATGATGACCTCGGCCTGGCGGGCGGCGTCGGCCGGTGTCTCGGCCCAACGCGCGCCGCGCGCGAGGGCGGGCTCGCCGGACGCGCGCCGAACGTCATAGACGATCAACTCATGTCCGGCGTTCTGGAGATTGTTCACCATGCGGCTGCCCATGGTGCCCAGGCCGATGAATGCGATTCTCATACGCCACCCCTCATTTGTCATCCTGAGCCTGCGAAGGATCCGCTTGCCGGAACGCCGGTGCTCGCGGATCCTTCGGCTCGTGCCTCACCTCAGGATGACAAGCGTAAACCTTTAGTGGTGGTCGTGCGCTCCAGCCGGGAGGGTAAATCCGTCGTACACCATCGCCGTCATCATGCCGTTGTCCTGGTGATTGGGCATGTGGCAGTGGAACATCCACACCCCCGGGTTGGTGCCGTCGATCTGCAGGTCGTAGCGCTCGGCAGGGCCGATCAGGACGGTGTCCTTCGTCAGCTGCGCAACCGCGGGGACGGGATTGCCGTCGGTGGCGATGATCTTGAAGCTGTGGCCGTGCAGGTGGATCGCGTGCGGCAGGCTGCCGGCGTTGATCAGTCGGACACGGATGCGCTCGCCGGCGGCGATGCGCAGCGGCTCGATGGCATCGCCGGCCTTGCCGTTGAACAGGAACTGGTCGTACTGGAGGGCGCCGCCGCGACCGTTGCCGGCCTCGCGATTGCGCACCTGGGCATCGCCCAGGGCGACGGCGGGCGTGAAGTCGAGCGCCTTTTCATCCAGGACGTACGTAAAGTCGCGATCGAAGGCGACTGGCTCCGGCTCGCGCGGCTCGACAATCATGGCGCCGTACAGGCCGAGCTCGAGCTGGCTCGCACCGTCGACGTGACTGTGGTACCAGCGCGTCCCTGGGTTGGTCGCCACGAATTCGTAGGTGAAGTCGGCGCCCGGCTCGACCGGGAGCTGGCTGAGACCGGGCACGCCGTCCTGGTTCAGCGGGACGTCGATGCCGTGCCAGTGGATCGTCGTCGAGACCGGCAGCCGGTTATGCAGCTTCACCCGCACCAGGTCGCCTTCGCGCACCCGCAGCACTGGTCCAGGGACCTGGCCGTTGTAGCCCCAACCGTCGACGGTGATGCCCGGCTGGATCTCCCACTTGACCGCGCCCGCGGTCAGCTCGATCTCGGTGATGGCGCGATCCTGCGCCAGGGTGGGCTGCTCTTGCGCGCGGGCCGAGCCGGCGAGCTGAGCATACGGCGCGAGCACCGCGGCGATGCTGGCCAG
This sequence comes from Chloroflexota bacterium, assembly GCA_036506475.1. Lineage (GTDB taxonomy): Bacteria > Chloroflexota > UBA6077 > UBA6077 > CF-72 > CF-72. Next base: position 5,467 of record DASXRR010000128.1, on the reverse strand, counting down.
CGCGGCCACGATCCATGCCCCGATGCGCGTGGATGGAACGGGCAGAGTAATCGTCATGGACCGCTCCTTACTGGACGACGACCTGGCCGGCCATGCCGTTCAGGCCGTGCTGGCGGCAGATCAAGCGGTACGTGCCGGCTCTGTCGAACGTGAAGCTGAACGACTGACCGCCGAGCAGGCCGCCACTGTCGAACAGGCCGTCAGACGAGGTCAGCGTATGCATGTTGTTGCCATTGTTGGTCCAGGTCACGGTCGAGCCGACTGCAACGGTCAGGGCCGTGGGCTGGAAACGATTGTCGGCGACACCCGCGGCCACTTTCGCTGCTGGTGCGGGACCTGGCGTCGAGGTCGGGACGATAGTCGGCAGCGGTGTCGCCGAGGGCAGGGCGTGTGGAACGAGCGTGGCCGTCGGCCCAACCACGACGGGCGCGATGACGACCGGATCGACTGCCTCAACAGCCAGCGGTTCGAGGGCCAGGTCGGCGTCCGGCGCCGTCAGTTGAACGGCAACGGGCTCGTCGAAGCTGGCGGGTTCGTCCACGGCCTCTTGAGCGCTTGCGCTCGGACTGGCCACCAGCGCCAGCAACAGGCTCGCGATGAGCGCGGTTCGGGCAAGGCTCGCGCGAAGCGGGTGCATGAGTCGGGACGGGACCTTTCTGTCAGTGGGCAAAAAGATCGACGAGCGGTGAGCGCCGCCACATGAGGGCGGCCTCACCTGCGTCGTCGGGAAGCAGAGAAAGCGCGAGAGAGAGGGAGTAGCGTTAGTTCTCGAAGCGGTTGAGGACCTGGATCTCGCCGTGCATCCACGGGTGGATGGCGCACACGTAGCTCAGGGTGCTGCCCTCAGGCGCGGTGATCACGGCGCTGACGGTGTCGGGGATCAGGCTGCCGAATGTGGATGGGTAACCGGCGCCCATCTCAGCAACCAGGAGCGAGTCGCCATCGGTATCGAGGCGGGCCGGGCTAGCAGCGCTCGCCTTGAAGCTGTCCAGGCTGGCGACGAATGGCGGTTGCGGACCCTCGGGACCGATGGTCGGCGCATGCGCGACCAGGAAGTTCTCCATGAATGGCCAGGCGACAGTATCGGCCAGGCTCTGCGGGACGTCCTGCTTGTTCACGATTGTGATCGAGTGCGGGGCGACGGTCTCGTTCCTCCAGGTCACCGTGTCGTCCTTGTGCACGACGATGCGGCCCTGCTTGAAGTAGAAGACCTCACCGCTGGATGCACCAAGGTCCTGGTTTCCGACGATCTCCACCGTGCGCGGCGGAATCGAAGCGGCGCTGGCCGGACCGACCGTGAGGGCGGTCAACGAGGCCAGAGCGCCCGAGACCAAGATCAGATGCCGCATGCGGTTCATGTTGGCTGTCTCCTGTGGGTTGAATACGGCACAACTGTAGGCAGCCACAGGTGCTCCGAACCCGTGCGGCTGACGGGCTGTGCGCCCATCCGCGTGACGGATCTTCGACCTGGCCGGGTGACCAGGGCTCGCGTCCGACGGCGGAAAGTACATGCTTCCGGGGATGCGCTTGCGGCGCGCCGAGCGTAGCGTGAGCCCTGGCCGATCGCCCGGTCGGCTATACGGGGGAGGCGAGTCGCGGGGTTCGCGCTCACGCGCGGCAAGTTCGGTCTGACCCCTTTCGGGCCGAAACTTCGCGGCTCTGCCCCGCGCCCCGATCGGCGATACTTGTCGCCAGCAGTGTCCGGGACCATCGAGCATCTGTCGTTCCGAACGGGCGACGCCGCCGAAATTCTGACCGTTCGCCGCGCCGCGCAAGGCCGACGTCCACGCCCCACGCGGTCGTATCACGAGCCCGCGCGCGACCTGCCCGTCTTCGCCGAGGCTGACGTCCTGGTCGTGGGCGGCGGACCGGCCGGCTGCGCTGCCGCCGTCGCCGCCGCGCGCACCGGCGCCGATGTCCTTCTGATCGAGCGCTACGGCCATCTTGGTGGACTTTCCACCGGCGGGCTGGTGATCTGGATCGACCGCATGACTGATTGGGACGGGCGCCAGGTGATCGAAGGTTTCGCCGTGGACATCCTCGATCGATTGCCCAAGGGCGGCGTGACCGGCGCTCCGAAGGAGCAGTGGGGCTCGAAAGATCCGGCGGCGAATAGCTATTGGGGCCAGCGCCTCGGCTCGTTCCGCAACATCGTGACCTGGTCGCCGCTAATCGATCCAGAATGGCTCAAGCTGGAGTCGTTGCACATGGCGCTCGAGCTTGGCGTGCGCATCGTGTTTCATTCGTGGGGCGTCGCGGCGATCGTCGAAGACGGCCAGGTGCGCGGCATCGTTTTCGAGTCCAAAGCGGGCCGCCAGGCGATCTTCGCGCACTGCACGGTCGACGCCACTGGCGATGGCGATGTTTTCGCGCAGGCGGGTGCCGCCTTCGCGTCGGACGTCGACGAAAAATCGATGCACCACTCGGTCAACGTGGCCTGGCTGTGGGCGGGCGTGGACATGCCGCGGTATCTCGCGTTCCGCTCCGCTGAGGCTGAGCGCTACGCTGCGCTAGCCGACCAGGGCCGGCAGCTGCTGGGCGAGCTCGAGCGACCGTACGTCTCGTGGCGCGATGACGTGGCGCTGTTTCTCGGTCCGCGACTGACCGGCTATAGCGCCATCGACGTCGAGGACCTGACCGCGGTCGAGATCGAATCACGGCGCTGGATGGCCGACCTTTTGCGCTTCTATCGAGCGCATATGCCTGGGTTCGAAGACGCCTGGCTGATGCAGACGGCGCCGCAGATCGGAGTGCGCCACAGCCGACGGTTGCGCGGTGTGCACCCCGTCGTGCGCGAGGAATGGCAGGCCGGGGCATATCACGCCGATGAGATTGGCGTTTCGCCGAGCCTGTCGCCTACGTATCCGAGTGTGTCGGTGCCGTACGGCTCGCTCCTACCAGTCGCGCTCGATGGACTGCTCGCGCCCGGGCGGCACATGGCCAGCGATGCGGGCTCGCATACGTTCCTGCGCGAGATCCCGCAGTGCTGGCTGACCGGTCAGGCGGCCGGCGCTGCCGCCGCGCTGGCCGCGAGCTCGGGTTGCGCACCACGCGCCGTCGATATCGCCGCGCTGCAGGCCGAGCTGCGCCGCCAGGGCGCCTACGTGCGCGTGCCAACTCCCTTGTCATTCTGAGCGCAGCGAAGCGGAGCGAAGAATCCGCTTGTCAGTGCGTGGCCCATCCCGAAGCAAGCCACAGCGATTGGCAGCTCGAAGCAAGCGGATCTCCCTTCCGCGGTTTGGCACGAAACTCCCCGGGCACGGGATGGCACTTCGCAAGCTCAGGATGACAGTGTGGCCGCTGGCACTTTGCTGCCGCACAACTCCAGCAGTAGCTCCGCCAGCCCGCGGGGGTTGCCCATCTGCATGTTGTGGTCGCCTTCAATCGGGCGCACCGTCCACCGTGGATTCTGGCGCAGGCGTTCGGCGGTCTGATCGAAGTAGGGGCTCGGATCTGGCCGCTGCGTGGCCACGATGTAGGTCAGGCTGAACGGGCGGTCCTCGAGCGGCATCGACAGCACCACCTTTTCGTCGAAGCACGCGCGTGACTGCGGCCCACGCCGTGCCGCCGACCACTGGACTAGCGGATCACTCGGGTCCAAGGTGCGCCGCATCGGCGGAACCTGCCAACCGCCTGGCTGGTCGGGCTGTTGACCTTGACCGCCGGTGAGATCGACCAGGCTCTGGCCCGAGGACGGCTGGAAGGCATCGAGAAACACAAGATGCGCGATGCGCTCCGGAACCCTATCCGCGGCACCGCTCACGACCATGCCGCCATAGCTGTGACCGACCAGGACGACGTCCGACAGATCTTCGTAGAAGAGGTGATTGACCACGTCCTGGACGTGCGTGCTCAGGTTGACGCCCGGATTGGACAGATGCGATCGCTCGCCCAAACCAGTCAGCGACGGCGTAGATACCTGATGGCCAGCCTGCTGCAACAGCGGCCGGACCCAGCGCCAGCCGTGGGCGCCACCCCAGGCGCCATGGACCAGGACGAAAGTGCTCATGCTGTGCATGGTAGGCTGGCCTTTCGGAGATCTGACCAGCCTAGGGAGACTGCCCGTGCAACGTCGCTTCTGGCGCCTCGTTGGTCTCATGCTCAGTGTGCTGCTGGCGACAGTGGCGCTTGCCGCGCCGGCGTCCCTGGCCCAGCCCGCGCCGCCTCCGCTGCCCAGCAACGCGCACGTCGTCGCGAGCGGGCTCGCCAACCCGCGCGGATTCACCTGGGGACCTGACGGCGCACTGTATATCGCCGAGTCCGGCACACCGCCCGCGGGCTTCATGCCCCCGGCTGGCGGACCGCCACCGCCCGGCACACCGCCGGTGACCAACAACAATGGGCGCGTCTCGCGCGTCGTGCCCGAGGGTGCGCGCACGGTTCTGGTCAGTGGCCTACCGGTCTTCGTCGGACCACTGGGCGACACGCTCGGCGCCGCCAATGTGGCGTTCATTGGCAACACGCTCTATGTGGCCATCTCGGCCTGACCCAAGCACGGCCATCCGGAGATGGCCGGCGGGATTTACCGCGTCGAGTCAGGCGGCGGACTGACGTTGATCGCCGACACCGACGCGTACAACGTGGCCAATCCGCCCGCGCAGAACGTCCACGACGAAAACAGCGAAGAGCTCAGCAACCCGTACGACATGATCGCCGTCGGCAGCAAGCTGTACATCACCGATGGCAACAAGGACGTCATCCACGTCGTGGATCCCGCGGCGCCTGAGGGAGCGCGCATTAGCCGTTTGATCGATATGTCCGCCGGCACACACAAAGTGCTGACCGGTATCGCTCAGGGCGCCGACGGCAACCTGTACGTGTCGCAGCTCACGGCGTTCCCGTTCCCGACCGCCGCCGGGCGCGTGTTCCGGGTCAGCATGAGCGGTACGGCGACCGAGGTTGCCGCCGGGGTGAGCGCCGGCGCCGGGCTGGCCGTGGCCGTCGACGGAACGCTCTTCGTCACCGAGATCGGCATGACTCCGGGGGTGCCACCGTTCCTGGTTCCGCCGGGGCGAATCGTACGCGCCACACCGGACGGCGTCTCGGATGTGGCGGTGCCGTTGTTCTTCCCGACCATTCTGCGTTGGGGCTTCGATGGCTTGTACGCCTCAGTCAACAGCGTCGCCAGCGACGCGACTGGCATGATCGTGCGCATCGACACGCCCGGCATCCTGCCCGCCTCGACGAAATAGGTCTTGTCCCTGGGCGCGCTCCCAAAGTAGCCTCGTGCCTCAGGCTCGGCACCACGACGCGCCGAGTTGGGGGACCTTCGAGGAGGAGTACGGGCATGCGTACGCCCCTTGGCCGGACCGTGTTTGTCGCCTGGCTGACATTGCTCGCCGTGGCGTGCGCCAGCGCACCCGCGGCGCAACCGACGACCCAGCAGTTGCGCGAAAACCCCGAGTTGCTGCGCTCGGCCTACCTGTTGCGCGACCAATCCACGTCGTACGCCTGGCCCGAGATTGAC
>DASXRR010000127.1:0-3169 GCA_036506475.1 Chloroflexota bacterium | reverse complement strand
CAGCCCGGAAGGCTTAGCCGAGCGCGGTCAGTGGGCATCCGGCATCGACCTGGCGTCGCTTGACCCGCTCGACCGCCAGGTCCTGACTGGCGCACTCACCGCCGAACAGCTCACGGTGGCGGCGCCCGCGTTCTATCTCGAACAGGCCATGAACGGGCTGCACTACCTGCTTGCCCGCCCACGGCCCGCCGAACACCAGGCGACAGCCCTGCATGCTCGCCTGGAAGCCGTACCCCGACTGCTCCAGCACGGCCGCGCCAGTCTCGATCCCAAACAGGTCGCCCCCGAGCTCGTCGAGATCGCCCTGGTCGCCGCCGACGGTGCCCAACGCTTCCTGGCCGGCCTCGACCTGCCCACTCAGGTCGCCCGCCAGGCCGTCGCCGACTTCGAAAGGTTCCTGCGTCGGGACCTCCAACCCGAAGGCACGTTCGCTATCGGCCCCGACCGCTTCACCGAGCTCCTGCGTGCCCAGGGCATCTCGCTCTCACCAGACGAGCTCCACAGCTACGGCCGTGAACTTGCCGACGATCTGCTGGCCCGCCTGCCGGGTGACTGGCAATCGCAAGCCGAAGCGCTCAAGCAGCACCACCCGACGCGCGACGGCCTCCACCAGGCCTATGCCGATGAGGCCGCGCGAGCTCGTGCCTTCGTTACCGAACACAAGTTAGTCACCATCCCTGACGGCGAGCACTTCGAAGTCCGCCCCACGGCGCCCTTCCTCCGCGCGACAACGCCGCTCGGCCACTTCGACAAGACGCCGCCCTTCGCCGCCGACGACAACCTGGGCGTGCTGTACATCACCCCGATCGACCCAGCGCTGCCCGAGCAACAACAGCAGGAATTGCTGTCAGCGCACTGCCACACCGCTATCCGCGCGATCTGCCTGCACGAGACGTTTCCGGGCCATCACGTCCAGCTGTGGCTCGCCAAGCTGCACGGCTCGCCGATCCGTCGCCAGTTCCCCAGCGCAGTCTTTACTGAAGGTTGGGCGCTGTACTGCGAAGAGCTGATGGAAGAAACCGGCTACTACGACACGCCCGAGCTCAGCCTGTGGCGCTTGAAGAACGCGCTCTGGCGCGCCGCCAGGCTGATGGTCGACGTGAACCTGCACTGCCGCTTTGCATCCCTCGAATCCGCCTCCGAACCGCTCGTCAGCCTCGGCGCCCTGGAACCCCATACCGCCCGCGGCGAAGCGCTGCGCTACACCACCTCGCCCACCCAGCCGAGCAGCTACGTCCTCGGCCGCGATCGCATCGTCGCGCTACGCCGTCAGGCCGAGCGGCACAAGGACTTCAGCCCTGCGTCATTTCATGACCAGCTTCTGCGATTCGGTAGCGCGTCACCCATGTTCATCTCGCTGTAACACGGCGTACACGTTGTGCGCGAAGTAGTCCCTGACCCCGGGCACGTGCATGACCGCATCGGACACCGCTTTCAGGAGTGGCGTCCGTCGCAGGAACGTATTCGTCGCCAGGTAGTCGACCCGCCAGCCCGTCTCGCCGACATACCGCAGGAACTCCGAGTAGCGCATCCGATTAAGGCCCTCGGCGATGTCCCGATAGCCCGTGCCCAGATCAGTCGGCCGAAACACCTCGCGCCGCACGCGCAGCATGGTTGCTTCCGAAAAGAGCAGCTGCCGCCAGGGCAGCTGGACACGGAAGAAGTCCCACATGTGGTCGCCAAACGGCGAGTGGAAGAACGGCCCGAACGCCAACACCGCGATCCCGCCCGGCGCCACAAACTCGGCCATCCGACGTAGAAACAGCTTCGGCTCGTCGATGTGCTCGAGCGCATCGAACGACAACAACACATCGAACCGCTGCGCGGGCTTCCAGGCATGCAGATCCGCGCACACGAACTCGGTCCGCTCGCCCACCCCCAGCCGCGCCGCATACGCCCGCGCCCGCTCGATACTCCGCGGCAGAACGTCTACCCCCGTGATGTGCCCCACCCCGGCCCGAGCGAACGCAATCGTCAGCTCTCCCGTCCCACACCCCATATCCAGGTAGCGCTTGGAGCCATCGATCGGCAGATGCCCGCCAAATCGCTCGACCAGCTTGCGGAACTTCGGCATCTCCGCCTCATAGGTCTCGACCGACACGCACCGGAACCGCGCATCCAACTCCGCCTCGCTAGCCAGATTGCGCCGATGCGCCAGCCCGCGCAGGATCACATAATCGAGCCGTTCGCCAAACATCTCAGCGCCCGCGAAGACGCAAATTTGATGCTAGCGCGCTGATCGGCACTGCTCAGCCCTTGCCAAAAAATTCCAGAAGCGCGCGTGCCCTTGTGTGCACACACCGTCACCACATGCCACACCGCTCTCTCGTGGCGCGCCACGAGTCACCGCGGTAGCAGGCGCCACCGCTCTGCAGGCTGACCACGGGCCGATCACGGGCCCGCACCAGCCAGCCGTACCCCCAACGCTCGATCTCAACCGCGGCCCGGAACGGTCGATCTCAGCCGTGTCCCTGAACTGTCGATCTCAGCCGTGTCCCTGAACGCTCGATCTCAGCCCGCGCCCGTGCCAGTTTTCACCGCGAGGTGTGGCCCCCCCGAGCAGGCATGTCGCCCAAGGCGTTTTGCCCCTGGTCAGCCCATACCCCCAGCTAGCCCAGTCAGTACCCAGCGCTCTGCCGTGCGCACCCACAACACATCACTATCGGCGCACTTCAGACGCGCTGGGCGCAGCCCACTCGGAGAGACACTCTTATGGACACCTCGTCAAACTGCTCGAGCTCCTCCTCCAGCACCGACGCTTTCGACGAGCCGTATCGCTTCGGCCGCCGGCCCTCGGTCGCCGCCCCGTTCCCCTTCACCGACCGACAGTTCGCGCGCCTGCTGGCGCTACGCAGCCGCCTGGAAGTCCTGGCCGCCGACGACCACCAGGCCGCCGCCTGATGCGCCGCACCCCGCTGCGCAGTCAGCGCGTCCTGCGCCTGGAACGCCCCGCCCGCCGCCGCGGCCTCCTCCGCCGCCTCAAGCAATTGATCCGTCGCCACGCCTGACCCTCGCAACGAAGTCGTCGTCTCCCATCCCGTGCCCGCCTAATTGGCATCCACGAGTCCGCGCTGCTGGCACATGTCCATCACCCAGCAACAATAGAACACTTGTGCTGCGCTGGACAGATGGAGGATAGCACTCGTTGGCCGACAGCGACTCCACGAGA
>DASXRR010000126.1:0-2337 GCA_036506475.1 Chloroflexota bacterium | reverse complement strand
GGACCCGGCAGCGGCTGCCAGAGTAGCCGCAACCGTCGCCGGCGGTCGCGGGCCATGGTCCGCAACCAGGATAAGCGCGGCATTGAGTACCTCGAGCAGGTCATGAGCCGGTCGTTCTGGCGCGAGCCGCGCCCACAAACGCGCTGCTAGCGAGTGGTTGACGGGCGCTGCATCCATCACGGGCAGGGCTTCGACCATCGTGGTCAGGAGCGAACGCGCCGTCGACACCACCGCCGCCTCCGACGTATCCAGGCGTAATGGATCGTTGAGAGCCGCGGCCGGCACGATCATCAACAGACGGTCGCCCACCAGCGCACCCTCAGGCAGGACCTTCTGCGACTGCTGGGCAGCGGCGATGACGTGCTCACTCGCCGACCAATGCACGATACCGTCCCAACGGCCCGTCCACAGCCAGTGAGCGACGCCTTCGAATTGATGCGACTGCGCTAGCTCGCATGCGTCCTGACCTCTAAAGCTCAGAGAGGTGCCCTCGATACGCGTAAGGTCGCTCGCTCCAGGGCGAGCGGTCGTGCGAAGCGGTCGCATACGTCGGGACGGTCGACGAGCCAATCGCTCCACTTCAGCGGGGTCGAACAGGCTCAAGCGATGATCGGATGACCGCTCGGATCGCAGCATGCCGCGGCTGACGTACGCGTAGAGCGTGCGCACGCTGACGCCCAGCCGTTCGGCCGCTTCCTGAGCACTGAGACGGTCAGGAGTATTGACAGGCGGCATACACGTACGTGTATGTTTACAATCAACGTAGACGAGGTGTCAACGTTGACGATTGACCCGAGGGGCGACCGCTCTCGGCTGCGCGAGCGGGCCGTCGCGTTGCGCAACGACTTCGTCGACCTGAGCCAGGACATTCACGCGCATCCCGAACTGGCATTCGAGGAGCGGTTCGCCAGTCGCAGGCTGATGGACTGGCTCGAGCGCGCTGGCTTCCTCGTCACCAACCCAATTGCCGAGCTGGACACCGCGTTCATGGCCAGCGCCGGCTCAGGTGCGCCACACATCGCTTACCTGCTGGAGTACGACGCGCTGCCTGAGATCGGGCACGCGTGTGGCCACAACCTGATCGCGGCTGGCGGCACATTGGCTGCGACGCTGCTGCAACAGGCGCTGCCAGACCATGCTGGCACTCTTTCGGTCATTGGCACGCCTGCCGAGGAGGGCGGTGGCGGCAAAATCATCGAACTCGAAGCTGGAGTCTTCGATGGCGTCGCCGCCGCGTTGATGTTTCACCCCGGCGATCGCACCTTGCCCTGGCGCCACTCGATTTCCTCAGCCCATCTCAGCATCAGCTTCCACGGCCAGGCAGCCCACGCCGCCAAGGATCCACAGTCGGGCCGCAATGCTCTGGCGGCGATGATTCAGTTCTTCGTCGCTGTCGACGGCCTGCGCCAACACATCCCCGAAAAGGCACGTATCCACGGGGTCATACGACATGGGGGGGCGGCGGCGAACGTTGTCCCGGATTACACCGAGGCGGAGATGCTGGTGCGGGACGTGACCCGCGAGCGGGCGCTGGCGCTCGTCGAGCGAGTCACCGCCTGCGCGCAGGGCGCTGCGCTGGCGACAGGGACGACCACGACTGTCAAGCAGGCTTCACCGGTGTACACCGAACGGAAGAACAACAAGACGATCGCCGGGCGCCTGGCGATGTACCTGGAGAGCCTGGGAGTGGCAGTAGAGGCGCCGTCATTTGCGAATCCGGCTGGATCATCCGACATGGGCAACGTCAGCCTGGTCCTGCCAGCCATTCATCCATACCTCCAGATAGCGGACCGCGGCACACCGAGCCACTCCGTCGCGTTCCGCGAAGCGGCCTCCACACAGCGCGCGCACGACGCAGCCTGGAACATGGCAATCGCGCTCGCCCACACGGGGGCCGACTTGCTGACCGACCCTGACCTGCTCACGCAGGCTCGGGCGGAGTTCGATACACACGGAGCGGATATAGCCGATGGCTGATCGACTCTTTGGGCTAATGCGTCCTCTGCTGATCGCAAGCGTGCTGCTGGCATCCGCTGCATGCGGCGCCGCCACCCACGAGCGCTCCCGCTAAGCCCGCGGCAGCACCGACCAGCGCTGCCAGCCCGGCGGCGAGTCCCGCCGCCAGCCCCGCGGCGAGTCCCGCGGCGAGCCCGGCCGCTCCTGCAGCCGCGAGCCCGTCGCCCGCCGCGGCCGGGGTTGCCCGCGATGACACGCTGGCGCAGCAAGTACCTCAGCAGTACCGCGCCAAGAACGAGCTCACGGTCGCTGTTACGGTGTTTCCTTCCTTCGAGATTTTCGGGCCGAACAATGAGATTCAGGGCGCCGATCCGGACCTGT
>DASXRR010000125.1:0-18854 GCA_036506475.1 Chloroflexota bacterium | reverse complement strand
TACCTGCTCGTGCGCGAAGCTTGGCGCCTGGCGGCAGGGAGCACCACGATTAGCTGCGCATCAGCACGCGGTACGAACCGAAGCGCGCGACTTCGCGATAGCTCTGGGCAAGGTACGTCTCCAACGGCTGGTTGCCTGCCGGCGGACCCCAGAACGCGAGCTCCGCACCAGACACAACCACGAGTCGGACAGGCATCTGATCCAGAGCTGCGATGACGCCCTGGAGCTCCGGCGCGGAGGCTGCACCGGGGTACAGGTGGGTGAAGCGCGTCGGGTTGGGGCGATCGGAGGCCACGTACACAAGCGGTGAAGACGGGTAGACGAAGATTGGCTCGTCAGGCGCCGTGTTGGCCCGCACGAAGCGAACAGCTGCCAGGAGCGTCGCCGCCTGTTCGCTCGGAACGATCAAGCCCTTGATCTCAGGGAGGCTCGTCTCGATCGTGGTGGACTCCAAGCGCGGGGCGAGGCGCCCGGCATCGGAGACATCGACAAAGCCATGACTCCGGTCGGCCAGCGCTGGAAGGGCGGTGGCGACTGGGACAGCCACCAGTACCACGCCGAGTACGGTGCGAGCCGCGCGACCCAGGCTCCAGCGGTCAGAAAGCGTGGCGTGAAGCTGGCCGAGGACCACTGCCCCAGTCGCCAGCGGGAGAGAAGCCGACCATGCCAGGTGGCCGTCGTCAATTCTGGGGTATTGGGTCAAGAAGGTGAGCGCGCCAGCGAACGTTAACCACCGCAGTCGCCACGTGGCGAAGGTCGGCGCAGAGCGCAGCGACTGCCACGCCCCCGCCAGGATGCATACAACTGGCAGCATGATCGGCAGGTCAATGGCAGTCCGTCCAGGTGCCATGAGTGTCGCGAGCAAGACCGTCTCCCCGGGCTCGCCCGTCAGCAGCACTCCGCTCGCGGCAAACACCACACCAGCTGCCACCGCCGCGCACAACAGCGGACGCTGTTGCCGAGCGCGTACGGCGAGCATCCCCGCAATCGCAACACCCAGCAGACTTGCCCACGCTCCGCCACTTGGACCTGTCAATGGATGAAATAGAAGAGCATGGTCCACCGCGCCGACGAAACCCCGGAGCAGGTCGAGCCTGCCGTCGAGCGCGATGGCCAGTATGACAATCCAGGGCAGCGTGACCAGAGCGCACCCAAGTCCGAGCAGGAGCGCGACTCGCAGCCAGGACCCGAGCTGCCGGCCGTCTGGCGACACTGAAACACGTCCCAACACCGCGACTCCAGCCGCGGCAAGCGGCACCAGAAAGTAGACGTTAGCCGTGACGCTCTCGCTGGGATGGATGAGCCACACTGCCGCAAGGACGACCGCCACCAGGAGCACCAGCTGCGTCAAACGCAACGTGCGGGTCACGAGTAAATGCCTGGGTTCGAAGCCCTGCCAGGCGCTGAAGGCGACCAGTGCTAGCAGGAGGAGAGCCCCGGCGTTCTGCTTGAACGCGAACACGAGTCCGGTGACAGCGCCGATGGCGATCAGCCCGCGGGTACGCCGGCCGCTGCTCAGCCGCGGCAGACAGGTGACTCCCCACGCAGCGAGCACGGTCAGCGCAGCGCTGGGCCAGCCAGGATGGGGCTCCCAGGTGCGAGGCACCCAGTCCAGCCCCACCAGCACATACAGGCTGGGCAGGATGGCGAACGCGGGCCGGGCCAGCGGCCGGCACAAGAGGTACAAGCCACCTGCCAACAACACGCGTGCCAGGAGCCCGACAGCGCGGGCGACGACGACATGAGTATCGCCGAACAGGCTGAACAGAACAGCATGCACGTAGAGCAGACCGGGCGTGTACAACGAATCGAAGTCTCGGTACGGGAGGTCGCCGCGCAGCACGCGAGTTGCCTGCTCGACGAAGTAGCCTTCGTCGATGGCGTCCAGGCCGACTCGAATCAGTGCCAGGTCGGAGATCAGGACCGTCGCCAGGCATAGGATGGCCAACCCCTCTTCCAACCGGATGTAGCGCCAACGATGACTACGCCGACGGCTATCCGGCTCGTCGGGTGAAGCACGGCGAGCTCCTGAGGCAACGTCACGCGAGGCCGAGTTCACGGGCTGCATGGCTGTCGGAGGTCGGGTTCGTGCACGACGGGCTGCGCGGCTGGCGGAGGACCTCCGTCTGTCCAATGCTCGATTCCGTTTGACGTCACCATCCAGTGCTCGTGTTCGCGCGTGAAGGTCGGCGTATTCGTACACCAGTAATAGACGGCCACTCCCGTGGTGGTCTCCTGGCGCGTATCAGTTGTCCAGGCTTCTCCGTGCTCACACTCGGTTGGTTGGCCCATCATGTCGCCGAGGTGTCGAGCGAGATCGCCAAATCCAAATTCGAATCGGGGGGTCTGGCCGTTCTGACACCAGGGTGCGGGAACCGGTGTGCCCGGTTGCCAGATCGGCCCCGCGGCGAGGCTGATCGCCGTGACACCCAGCAGTGCGATCACCAGGATGCCGAGAGCGAGGGTATCGCGCCTACCTGAGTGCGTTGTTTCGATCCTGTCAGTGGGCTCCGAGGAGGCGTTCACCTGTGGGCATGATCATCCATACCGACAGCGCATCGGCAAGGAATCCCTCTCATGGCGTTGAGCCGACGCGACCGAAGGGCGTCAGGACGGTTTTGCTCTCGAGGTCGGTCGCGTCGACAAAGGAGCGTATACCGTGATCAGCATCATGAAAGCGCTGTACTTCGGCATCGTGACGGACCAGATCCGGCCGTGGCCAACGCTGCTCGAGCGTTGGCTGCAGTTCGAGGCGCTCGGCTTCGACAGCGTCTGGGATTCCGATCACTTCTTTCAGCCGAGCTGGTCCGCCGAGCCTAACTTCGAGGCCTGGACCGTGCTCGCCGCGCTGGCCGCCAGTACGAAGCGCATCCGCATCGGGGTGCTGGTGAGCTCCAACACGTTTCGCCATCCAGCGCTGCTCGCGAAGCAGGCGGTCACGGTCGACCACATTTCCCGCGGTCGCCTCGACCTGGGACTCGGCGCCGGCTGGTTCGAAGCAGAACACGCAATGTTCGGTATCCCGTTCCCCGACGCCGCCGAGCGAGTTGGCCGCTTTCGGGAGGCCGTCGAGATTGTCGATCAGCTCCTCCGAAACGACGAAACAACCTACGAGGGGCAGTACTACCAGGTGCGGCAAGCGCGCTTTCGTCCACGCCCGATCCAGCAGCCTCGACCACCGCTGACACTCGGCGGGCACAAGCCGAGAATGCTCCGCGTGGTGGCCAAGTACGCAGATGTCTGGAATTCGTTCGGTACGGTCGAAGAGATACGCACGCGCAATGAGACCTTGAACGAGCTCTGCGCCGTCAGCGGGCGCGATCCACACACGATTCGGCGCTCGCTGTACTGCCCGACGTCCATGAAACCGAGCCCATCCGCGTCGGTCGAAGCCTTCCATGACGTGATCGGGCGCTATCGCGAAGCAGGCATCCAGGAGTTCATACTCGATCTGACCGGCGCGGCGCACTTCAGCGTCGTGGAGCGCATTGCAACCGACGCGATCCCAGCGCTCAGCGCTCCGGTATCACGCTAAGCGAGTAAAGCCTAAGACGCACCGCACTGCCACCGTCTTGTCGGGAAGGCCGTGGCCCGAAATGCCACCGACTGCTTCTCACGCTTGAAGCGGTTGTCGACGGGTTGCCAGTTCTTCATCAAGTCGGAGGGAAAGATATCCTGGGTGACTTTGCTCACGATCGACACTTGCATCCTGGCGCCGGCGCCGACCACGGGCGCGACCTGGGCGCTGCTCGGCTTCTAACGCCACGTGCGCATGACACGCGCGCCGGAAACGCGTCAAGCACGGCGGGCCGGCTCCACTGGGGTCAGAGCCCGCAGTGATCCACGAACTCGTGGGCAGTATGGGCTGGCACGCCGATGCGCGCGAGGTCTTCGAGGAGGGCTCGGTCCTGCGTCACCAGTGGCACGTTGGCCGCGTGGGCCAGCGCGGCGAAGATGCGGTCGGCGGGGTCGCTGACCTGCGCGAAGGCTGCCGGCGCGACCTCGCCTGGAAAACGGTCAGCAGGACGGAACAGGTCGGCGAAATGCTCCCAGGACAGGCGTGGAATGTGCCGCAGGATGTGCTCGGCCTCGGCTCGGGTGGCGTTCGTCCAGATCATGCGCAGGCGACCGTCACGCACGGCATCGACCAACCGTGCTGCGTTGCTGCGGGTGTTGAAGCCCGCGGCGACGAAAATATTGGTGTCGAGCACCAGGTCTCGACAGGGCGCTGTGGAGGCAGGAGTACGCTGCGACATTCGGAGAGTTCAGCTCATTATGCACACGCGCCGGCTCGGCCGGACCCGCGGTTCGAGTACGACAACATCACTGTGGCGTGCACCGTCGCGCCGTGGTGCGCTCAGGGGTGGATGTCGCTCGCGAACGTGGCTCCGCCGGCGATAGTCGCCGGGTGGTTCTTACCGGAGCTGTCGGCCGCGACCCCGCCGCTCGATTCGTCGAAGCGCCAGTTCGCGACCAGGCCGGCCTGCGGACCTACGAGCTGTTGCCGGAAGTTCGCGCTGATGTCTGACGCGGACCGCGGCGGCGCTCCACAACCGAACGTCGTCGAGCTTGCCGCGGAAGTATTTGCCAGCGCCTGGTCCATTGCGTCCGATCTGCACAGGCAGCGCGTTGCCAGTGCTGGACGACGCCAGCTTCTCCTGCGCCACGAGGTTGCCGTCGAGGTACATGGTCGCCGCGCCGTGGCGCGAGGGTACTTGAGGCCGAGGCTCCTTCGGAAATGACCTGAGCCCCACTGAGGCGTAGCGCCGTACCATCGTGCGCCATGACGGGCGCGTTGGATGGGATCCGAGTCATCGATTTCGGTCAGTACATCGCCGGGCCGCTCGCGGCAGTCATGCTGGCCGACCAGGGCGCCGACGTGATCCACGTCGATCCGCCGACGGGACCGCTCTGGAAGTCGGACGCCGACGCCTTCCTGCAGCGCGGCAAGCAGCGCATCGCACTCGATCTCAAAATGCCCTTTGGCCAGGAGACGGCGCGCCGGCTGATCGGCAGTGCCGACGTCGTGATCGAGAACTTCAGACCCGGCGTGATGGACCGCCTGGGCCTGGGCGCGGCGGGGGCGACCGAACGCAACCCAGGACTCATCTACTGCTCTATCCCTGGCTTCGCGGCGGACGACGCGCGGGCAAAAATGCGGGCGTGGGAAGGCATCCTCAACGCCGCCACCGACAACTGCATCCCCCGCGCTGGCGAAGAGCCGCCCGGGTGGGACTGGTCGCGCCCGTTCTACTCGGCGCCGCCGCTGGCCAGCAATTTCGGTGCGTTCTTCGGCGCGACGGGGATCGTCATGGCGCTGATCGCGCGCCAGCGCAGTGGCTTCGGCCAGCGCGTTGAGGTGCCTATGTTCGCGGCGATGTTCACGCTCATCGGGCACTCGGGCGCCCATGTCAGCAAGAGCGGCCTGCACCCACCGCGCGGAATCCACGGCCGCGGCGCCGGCGCCTTTCGGTGCCAGGATGGCAAGTACGTCCAGTTCGACAGCTCGAGCGCGCGCCACCTGGTCTGGTTCGCGCAGGCGGCCGGCATCACCGATTGGGGCCCCGAATTCCTGGACATCATGCGCCTGCGTGACGAAACGGCCAATCAGCGGTTGCATGCGCGGCTGCGCGAGTTATTCCTGACCCGCTCGGCCGCCGAGTGGGAAGAGCTCGGCAACCGGGCCGGCGCCGCGATCGGCTGGGCGCGGACGACGGACGAGTGGATCGCCACCGCGCATGCGCGGGAAATCGGGGCGGTGGTGCAGGTCGAGGATCCGGAGCTCGGTCCCACGTGGATGGCCGGTCTGCCCGTGCACCTCACTGCTACGCCAGGCAAGGTCAAAGGTCCACGCCGGCTGCCCGATGCAGACCACGCGGCGATCCTGCAGGAGCTCGAAGCGACCGCTCCGGCCACGGCCACGAAAGGCATGGGGCCGCCGTTGCAGCATCCGCTGCAGGGGTTGCACGTGCTCGACCTGTGTGTCGCGCTGGCGGGACCCACGTGCGGGCGCCTACTGCTCGAGTTTGGCGCCGACACGATCAAGATCAACGCGCCCAAGGCCGGCGTCGGCGGGTACTTGAATCGCGGCAAGCGTTCCATCTTGCTCGATCTCGAGTCGTTCGAAGCGCAGCAGGTGTTCTGGCGATTGGTCGAGTCCGCGGACGTGATCGTCGAAAATTTCTCGCCCGGCACTGCCGATCGGCTCGGCATTGGCTATCGAGAGGTCAAGGCGCGCAAGCCGGACGTCGTGTATTGCTCGGTAAGCAGCTATGGCCAGTTCGGTCCGTGGAAAAACGGGCGTGGTTGGGAGCGCCAGGGTCAGGCAGTGGCTGGCATTATGGAGCGCCAGGATCCGCCGGCGGTGCTCGGTCCGTACAACCTGATCGATATCGGCACCGGCACCCTGGCCACGTTCGCGACCGCGCTCGGCCTGTACCACCGCGCTCGGACAGGTCAGGGCCAGCATGTGCAAGCATCGTTGTGCCAGACGGCGACGTACCAGCAGACGCCGTTCGTGTTGGACTATCGCGGCCATGTTTCGAACGAACCACGTGGCTACATGACCCTGGGCACGGGGCCAATGAATCGCTTCTACAAGGCGGCCGACCGCTGGTTCTTCCTCGCCCACGCCGACGTGTCCACACTGCGCGATGTCGAAGGACTGGTGCTGGACGGCGAGGACCCCTCGGCATTGGAGCAGTCACTCGAGGCGCAGTTCGCGGAGTGCTCCGCGCAGGTATGGGTAGAGCGCTTGCGGGCGCGCGATATTGCGGCGCATGAGCGCGTTCCTGTGGCGGAGTTGATGACCGACGCGTACGTGCGCGAGCGCGGCCTGAGCGTGTGCCAGGTCGTGGACGGCGTTGGCGAAACGACTGCACCCGGTGTGCCCGTGACGTTGTCGCGCACGCCGATGCGCATCGGCGATCCACCGCATAGACCAGGTGCTGACGCACCGCAGATACTCGACGAAATCGGCATGGCCGACGATTTGAGAAAACTCGAGCAGGCCTGGGTGCTCCAGGTCAACGATCTACCTCCAGCATGGAGAGCAGAATGAAGCGCAGCAGCGACCGGATTCTCGTCTCGCACGCGGGCAATCTCCCGCGCCCGAGGTCGATCGACGAACTGATTGACGGTGGCAAGGCGCGCGAAGGCGCGAATCGCCAGGAGTACCACGCGCGACTGCCACAAGCGGTCGTCGAGATTGTCGATCGTCAGATCGAGCACGGCATCGATATCGTCAACGACGGCGAGTACGCCAAGGCTGGCAGCTACGGCGGCTACATGCAGGAGCGGGTGAGCGGATTCGCGACCGTGCCGGTCGATCCGAACCGGCCACCCAAACGGGCCGGCACGGCGGAACGCGATCGGCGGCTATTCCCGGGCTTCTATGCCTCCGGGTTGTGGTTCTCCGGTTCGGGCGGGCCGATCCGGCCGGGCTTCGCGACGCCAGGTGAAGTGCGCCAGGTTGGCAACCGTGAAGGTCGCGCGTGTACCGCGCCCATGGCGTACATTGGCCAAGCGGCAGTCGCCGAAGACATCAAGAACCTGAAAGCCGCCATCGAGGGCAAGGACGTCGAGGGCTACATTGCAGCGCTCGGTCCACTCAGCCTGGGCGCCGGCGTCCACAACAACTACTACAACACCGAAGAGGAGTACATGCTCGCGGTTGCGGATGCGTGCCGTGTGGAGTACAAGGCCATCACCGACGCGGGTCTGATCCTCCAGGTAGACGAGCCCGAATTCCTGACCACGTATTCCTTCTATCCGGATTGGTCCATTGAAGACTTGCGCAAGTATCTTGGGCACGCGGTTGAGGTGCTCAACCACGCACTGCGCGGCTTGCCCCAGGAGCAGATCCGGTTTCATAGTTGCTGGGGTAGTGGTCATCGACCGCACGTGACGGACATCGAGCTCAAACATGTCATCGACCTGATGCTGCGAATCAACGCCATGCAGTTTGGGATCGAGGCGGGCAACGTGCGCCACGCGCACGAGTATCACGTGTTCGAGAGTGTCAAGTTGCCCGCGGGCAAGATGCTGATGCCCGGCGTGATCTCGCACGCGACGGACCTGGTGGAGCATCCGGAGCTGGTGGCCGAGCGGCTGGTGAACTATGCGAAACTGGTTGGCCGCGAGAACGTGCAGGCCGGCACTGACTGCGGGATGGGCTCCCGCGTCGGCCACGAAGAGGTCGTCTGGGCCAAGCTGAAGGCGATGTCCGAAGGCGCAGCGATCGCCTCCAAGCGACTCTGGTCGTAGCCCGCCGGCACGCGGTTTGCTCAGATGTAGCGTAATCGAAGGGAGCGCGAAACTCCGATGGCAGAAGAACGAGATCGCCACCAAACACTCAACGATGACCGCGCAGCGCTCGACCTAGACGCAGAGGTCGACTCGCCGCTGGTGGCGGGCGAGGGGGCACCGCTGGCCGAAGATGGCGTGGCGGACAAACCACGCGCCAAAGACGTCGTCATGAAACGTGCCTTACTGGGTGGTGCGCAGCTTGGCACCGTTCTGCCGTCCGACGGCGATCCCGGCCCGCGTGATCCGATGGTCGCACCAGACGACGAACCAATCGGCGACTGAACAGTCGCCCCAGTACGATCAGTCCGCCCAGTGCGGGCAGCGGTGCGACAACGGCGGAGGCGCCGATCGCGAACAGGCCCAGGGCGACTATCGCCGCGGCCGCCAGCAGGGTCTCGGGCTCGCCAGGCCCGAGGGCACACTCGCGCACCAGTTCCCAGCCTCCGCGAGGGTGGCGGGCGCTCACCCTGACGACGATGACAACGCCTGGTATGCGGAGCGCCCCGCGTCGAACAGCTGGATCATCCGCTGGCGTTGACTTGCTTCGTCGAAGCGCGCTTTCTGGGCGAGCCAGGCGGAGGCGGTTTCGATACGCTCCAGAAACAGCGTGCTTGCCGCGCGCACTCGGTCCTGGTGTGGCCGCGCATGCAAGTACACCGGACTCGTATGCGCCCACTGCGTGTGGCCGTAGCTATTCCGTCGCTGGCCGAACGCGCGCGCGGCAACCCAGCCAGTGTCGGCATCGATTGTGGTTCTCCACACGCCCCGCGCCTCGTCCGCGGCCAGTGAGTAAGCCGCCGCTACCACGCCGTCGCAAATAAGCTCGATAACGTCGATCGGCGCGTGCCACTGCCACTCGATGGAGGCCGCCACGGAGCGCAGGCTTGAACCGACGTCTAGCACGTCATTGCTTGGCGTATGCTGCTCCACCTGCAACCTCAGAGTCGGGCCATTGGTAATGAGCGTGCGACCCGCCGCCAGTCCGGCCAGCCAGTCCGCATAGGAGAACGACTGATTCGCCGCGAGTGAGACGTACACGCGATTGCTCGAACACACAAACCAATCGGACCCGGTCGATGCGGGCAGGCGGATTCCGCAGTTGAGCAGTGCGTACCAGACGTCGTATTCCGGATCTATCCAGTACGGGTCGAACAGGTTGAGTCCGTCCAATCGACCGAGTGCGGCGGCGATCGGCGCTTCCATCCCATTGCCGTTGTGGCACCACAGCACGCGGCCACCCTGTGCGCGGGCTCTGTCGCATGCGTCTACCAGTGGTGGATAATCGGGACTGGCGTCGTCCACGAGCAAGCCGCGGCTCACTGGCTCGACCAGCTCGCGGATATTGAGCAGCATAATGTGGCCGAGCCCGATTCGCCATGGCTCCATGTTGTGTCGGCTCTCCTCGCCGATGTCGATGACATGATGATCCGTGGAGAGCGCATGGCGACCGATCGGGAACACATTCGATGCGTACGGAATCTCACGTCGCTGAAGCACGCTCACCACGAATACCGGCAGGTCTTCGACACGTGGATCAAGTCGCAGCCGGTCCACCGGCCGCGACTCCACCTCGCTGTAATGGACATGGGTGTTGCCGCCGTACCAGCCCTGCGCAGGCAAGTCGATCCACCGTTCCAGCGGAGCGTCGACGTCGATCCCGCCAGTCCACGGAGCATTGAACGCCAAACGTAGCGGCGTGTACTCGGTTCCGCGTTCGACGACGACCTGCGTCGGACCACCCGGAACCTCCACGTCGAAGCCGCCAGCGCCTGCGTAGAAGAACGGCTCGCCCGAACCCACTTTGAGGAGTGCCTGGTCAGGAGCACGGAATTCGCCACTTGATGCAATGACCTGAACACGCGCCTCCAATGGTGTGCCGCGCCGCTTGTCCCAGATTCGGCCACGTACGAGTGTCATTCGAACGCCTGTCTCCTAGCTGCCGAGCGCGCTGGCGGTTGACCAAGACCGTGCCGCGCCAAAATGCCGCGGAGGTGGCGCGCGCTTTCATGCAACAGCGCGACTGATTCTTCATAGCCGAACACCTCCGCGGCGCGCGCGGCCAGGACTGCTGGGTCGGAGCTCACCAGGCTGACGAACTCGTCACGCTCCTCGGTGCTCAGGTCGGCGTGCGAGGCGTGCCAGGCCGGATTGAAGAACTCGAAGGTGGCCACGCTCAAGTCCGTTGGATTTTCGATCGACAGGTGCAGCTGTGGCCGAGAGCGCGCCAGCAACGGCAGGATGGCATCGAAGTCGACCAGTCCCTGGCCGCACGGCCGTGGCTGGCGCTGTACTCCGTCGGGCGCGAATGCGAGCACGACGTCCTTCATATGCGTCTGGCGCACGTACGGCGCCACACGCTCAGCTGCCCGCACCGGCGACTCACCGCGCTGGACGACGTTGCCCACGTCGAACGTGATGCCCATCACGTCCGGACCGACCGCCTCGACGAGACGGACCGACTCGAACGTCGTGATTTCTTCGTGCGTCTCCAGGTTCATGTGGATGCCGAGATCGCGTGCCACGGGCGCCAGCTGCTTCAGGAACGCCTCGGAGGCGCGTAGCTGCTCCGGCCACGTAACGTCGGTGCGGAAGCGATCGTAGGCGAAGTTGCCGCGGTACTGGGATTTATAGTTCGCCGTGGCCACCCACAATTCGAGGCAGGCGATCTCTGCGCAAGCGCGCAACATTCGCTCGAAGCCGAGTCGGGTGTCGCCGTCGCCCGCCGCGCGGATCTCTGGCGCTTCGGGCAGCGCGTACGGATTGACCTTACCGAGTCCGGCTTCCAGGTACATGCCGAGCTCGTCGGCGTGACTCCGAATCGCACGCAACTCACCCAGATCCAGCGTCGGCGACATGTCGAGGACCGTGCGAAAGAAGACGCCGTCCAAGCCGAGATCACGCGCCAGGTCGAGGCTGTCCGCGGCACCGCGCTCGAGCCCTCGCGGCAGCTTGCGACCGTCCACACCAACCCGCATGAGCTGGGTTATCGTAAGCGCCGTGTTGGACACAGTGTTGGCAGGCGGGCTCATTGTCGACGGGACGGGCGCGCGTGCGTACCGCGCGGACGTGGGACTGGACGAGGGCAAGATCGTGGCCCTGGGCGATCTTGTGCAGACTGAGGCGCGCCAGTGCGTCGACGTCGCCGGGCGCGTTGTCTGTCCCGGGTTCATCGACATGCATGCGCATTCCGACCTGACTCTGCTCGTTCGGCCAACGGGCGACAGTAAGCTCCAGCAGGGCGTGACCACAGAGGTCAACGGTAATTGCGGCTTCAGCCCGGCGCCGCTGAGCGATACCAGCGCCGCGATGGTCATGCGCCTGCACGGGTTCTTTGGCAGTTACGTGCAGGACCTCGGTTGGCAGTGGCGCTCGCCAGCCGAGTACATCGACCTCCTCGAATCGGGCGGGCTCAGTCATAACGTGGTCCTGCTGGTCGGCCATGCCACCGTGCGTATCGCGGCACTCGGCATGGTCCAGCGTCCGCCCACGGCTGAGGAGCTGGCGCACATGCGCGAGCTGGTGTCATCGGCGATGGACGCCGGCTACTTCGGCATGTCGTCCGGTCTGGTGACGCCGCCCAGCGTGTACGCTGACACCGACGAGCTGGTCGAACTCGCACGCGTAGTGGCATCGCACGGCGGCATGTACGCCAGCCACATCCGCGGCGAGGGTCATTCGTTGCTGCGCGCGACGGCCGAAGCAATTGAAGTAGGCGAGCGATCCGGAGCACCGGTCCAGATTTCGCACCACAAAGCGACGTTCCGCCGCTACTGGGGGCGGGTGAAGGAGGCCATACAGCTCAGCGAACGAGCCGTCGAGCGCGGCCAGGTGGTCGGCTTCGACGTCTATCCCTACACCGCGGGCAGCGCGAACTTGACGCAGATCATCCCTGATTGGGCACACGAAGGCGGTCTCAGTCAACTTCTGGAGCGCTTGCGACAACCGGCATCGCGCGAGCGCATCAGGCAGGACGTGCGCGACCAGGACCGCGAATGGGATCAGACGTTCGTCGCCTGGGTGCCGGCAACCGCCGACCGGAGCATCGAGGGGCAATCCATTGACGCCATCGCAAAGAACCGTGGACAAGACCCAATCGACGCGCTGTTCGGCGTTCTCGGAGAATCCGATGGCGAAGCTGCGATGGTCCACTTCGCCATGGCTGAGGACGACGTGCGCTTCGTCATGCGGCACCCGCTGAGCATGTTCGGATCGGATGGATTTGGCCTGGCGCCGACCGGCGTTCTCGGGGAAGGCCAGCCGCATCCACGCTGCTACGGCACGTATCCGCGGGTGCTCGGCCACTACGTGCGCGACGAAGGTGTCCTGAGCATCGAACAAGCCGTGCACAAAGCGAGTTATCGGGTCGCGGACAAGCTAGGCCTGGCACGCAAAGGTCGCGTTCAGGTTGGTGCCGACGCGGACCTGGTCGTGTTCGATCCGCTGACCATCGCGGACCAGGCGACTTACCAACAGCCACACCAGTTTCCAACCGGCATCGACTACGTCGTCGTCGGCGGGCAGATCGCAGTCGATCACGGCACGGTTACTGGGGCGCGCGCCGGCCGCGTGCTACGCCGCGGTGACGCCGGCTAGCTCGAAACGATCAAGGTTCATCACTTTGTTCCAGGCAGCCACAAAGTCACGCGCGAACTTCGCACTCGAGTCATCAGCTGCGTAGACCTCCGCGATGGCTCGGAGCTGGGAATGCGAGCCGAAGACGAGGTCGACGGCGGTGGCGGTCCACTTCGCCGCACCCGTGGCGCGATCGCGACCCTCGAACACGTTCTCAGCCGAGGCGGATGGCTTCCACGCCGTGCTGATGTCGAGCAGGTTCACGAAGAAGTCATTGGTCAACGTCTCGGGCCGGTCGGTAAAGACGCCATGTGCGGATTGCCCGGAGTTGGCGTTCAGGGCGCGCATGCCGCCGATCAGGACCGTCATCTGGGGAGCGGTCAGCGTCAACAGCGTGGCCCGTTCCAGCAGCAGGGTCTGCGGCGACAAGACCTCTCCGGCTCGGAGGTAGTTACGGAACCCGTCGAAGGTCGGCTCGAGCACCGCGAATGCCTCCACGTCGGTCTGCTCCTGCGAGGCGTCCGTGCGCCCTGGCGCAAATGGAACCGGGATTTCGTGACCGGCGTTCCTGGCCGCTTGCTCGATGGCCGCGCATCCGCCGAGAACGATCAGGTCAGCCAGTGAGACCTTCTTGCCGCGGGGCTGAGAGCGGTTGAAGTCCTGCTGGATCTGCTCGAGCGTCTGCAGCACCTTCGCGAGCTCGGCAGGCTCGTTGACCGCCCAGTCCTTTTGGGGCGACAGGCGAATGCGCGCCCCGTTGGCCCCGCCACGCTTGTCGGTGCCGCGGAAGCTGGCCGCCGACGCCCAGGCAGTGGACACCAGCCGGGCGATGGACAGTCCCGAGGCGAGGATCTTGCCCTTGAGGGCAGCGATGTCCGCCTCCCCAATCAGCTCATGATCGACCACTGGCACGGGGTCCTGCCATAGCTGCGGCTCCGCAACCCACGGGCCAAGGTAGCGCGAGAGGGGGCCCATGTCGCGGTGAAGGAGCTTGTACCAGGCACGGGCGAACGCATCGGCCAACTGGTCCGGGTTCGCGTAGAAGCGCCTCGCGATCGGCGCGTAGATCGGATCCAACCTCAACGCCAGGTCCGTCGTCAGCATCATGGGCGCGTGCCGCTTCGACGGATCATGGGCATCCGGCACCGTGCCATGGGCTTCGGGATTCTTGGGAGTCCACTGCTTCGCACCGGCGGGGCTCGTCGTCAGCTCCCAGTCATACTTGAACAGGTTTTCCAAGAACCCGTTGTCCCACTGCACCGGGTTGTTGGTCCATGCGCCCTCGAGGCCGCTCGTGACCGTGTGGACGCCATTGCCGCTGCCGAATGTGTTTCTCCAGCCGAGGCCTTGCTGTTCTATTGGGGCACCCTCCGGTTCAGGACCGACATATTGGACCGCGGGGGCAGCGCCATGTGTTTTGCCGAACGTGTGGCCGCCAATGATGAGCGCAGCCGTCTCCTCATCATTCATCGCCATGCGACGGAAGGTCTCGCGAATGTACGTCGCTGCACGGAGCGGGTCCGGATCGCCGCCCGGGCCTTCCGGATTCACATAGATCAGACCCATGTGATCGGCGCCGAAAGGCCCCTGGATTTGCCCATCGCCGCCGTGGCGCTCATCCCCGAGCCAGGTGTCCTCGGACCCCCAGAAAATCTCCTCGGGCTCCCAGATGTCGACTCGCCCGAAACCGAAGCCAAACGTCTTGAACCCCATCGAGTCCATAGCGACGTTGCCGGCGAAGACCAACAGATCGGCCCAAGAGATCTTCCGCCCGTATTTTTGCTTGATCGGCCAGAGCAACCGGCGCGCTTTGTCGAGGCTCGCGTTATCGGGCCAACTGTTGAGCGGGGCGAAGCGCTGCGCGCCGCTGCCGCCACCGCCCCGGCCATCGGCGATGCGGTACGTACCCGCGGCATGCCACGTCATCCGGATGAACAGCGGCCCATAGTGGCCGTAGTCGGCCGGCCACCAGTCCTGCGACGTCGTCATCACCTCGACGAGGTCCCGCTTCAAGGCATCGAGGTCGAGGGTCTGGAACTCTGCTGCGTAGTTGAAGTCCTCGCCCATCGGATTGGACAACGGGGAGTGCTGGTGGAGAACCGAGAGGTCCAGCTGATTCGGCCACCAGTCTCTGTTTGTCTTGGGCCGACTCCGCTTGGGAGTCGGGGCCGGGATGGCCGGGTTCTCGCTCTCGCTGACGCTCGCAGTCTGGGTGTTCCTGGCAGTCAGGTCCGTCTCCGACATGACGGTCCGTCTCCTCTCTCGGTGTTTGTGGCTGATGGGTGGGTTCGCTCGGCGCTCGTTGCCGTGGGCCTAGATGCCCGGTGCTGGCGCTAGCTGAACGTGCGGGCGCTGACCGCTGGTCGCTCGGCGCGGAATCGTTGCATGAGCACCAGGCCGGGGCTCGTCAAGCTCGAACGGGCGCGCCGGCTGGTGGCGGCAGGCGAGTTGGGGAAAGGCGTGCGCGTCACGATAGAGTTCGACGAGGTGCTGTTTGCACAGCCCAACCATGCAGAATCGGCACACAGCAACCGCGGGCAGTTCGGTGGCACCACGAGCGCATTCATGGCAGATCACGCTCGGGCCTGCCAGTAGAGAATTACTCTCTTCAAAGATCAACTCCCAAATAGATACTATGCCCAGCGCGCTCGGCGCTCGTCAAGACGCTCGACCTGACCGCAGCCAGCGTGGTTCACACCTGAATGCGCAGGTCGCATCCCTCGAACTGGGTGATGAAGTCAGTACCGAATGCTTGCGATGGGGTGTGCGCACCTGGTTCCAGGCGGCCGGCCGCGACACGCTCGGCACACTCGACGGCCGTGCGCGCGGTCAGGACGTAGGCCTGCGGCGTGGTCAGCGTGCCCTCGATGCTGCGACCGGTGGCGGACGTGACGCGGCCCCACAGTTGGCCCGGCTCGGAACCAGGCGGCGCCTGGTCTCGCGTCAGGCGCTCGACTAGCCGGCGCAGCGTGGCGTGGATGAGCGGGACGCCAACGGCCGCTGTTACGACTCGAAGCAGCGGCAGCCATTTGAGGGTAGCGTGGGGGACCGCGCGGTAAATGACGATGTTGGGAATGCCCGTCGATTGGTACGCGGTCGAAAGGTCACCCCAGGGAATGCTCACGCCGACTCGGCGGCCATTGGGAAACGGAATTTCGCGAACGCGTGCATACAGAGCTTCACGGCGGATGTCTCCGTTGACCCGAATCGCGCCGCCGTCGCGGGCTCCCTCGAGCGCGGTGAGCAACGTGCCACGGCTGGGCCGACCGCCGCCATGGAATGCCAGCTCCAGATGGGTTGCCTCGGGCAGCGCCGCATGCAGACTTGCCGCGAGGCAATCAGACGGCACTACGTCGAAGCCGACCCCGGGCAGCAACACCGTCGCGCGCCGGCGTGCCTCCGCGTCACGGCCCAGGATCGCCTCGAAAACGGCGAACTCACCGGTAATGTCGAGGTAGGCGCGGCCGGTGCGCAAACAGGCGTCGACGACGAGCCGGCTCGTGGCTGAGAACGGGCCGGCAGCTAACACGATCGCGGCTACTGCGCTCAGCGCCTCGTCGAGCGCGCGAGAGTGGTGGAGATCGAAGACCCGAAATTCGAGGCCCAAGCTTTCGGCCAGGGGCCGGATGACCTCGGGCCGACGACCGGCCAGCACTGGCCGCAGGCCCAGACGCCAAGCGTGCTGGGCAATCAGCCGGCCCGTATACCCGTTTGCGCCGTAGATCAGCCAGCGGCCTGTCCCCATCTGTGTCTTTCAGCACTCTTGACGCGCACTGGAATACTAGATACAAGTCCGTTCCGCCCAGGGGAGCCGGGCGGCAATGAGCACCACGTATAAAAACCCGCCAGTCTTCGAGGGCCTACCAAGCGAGGCTCTACTGCCGCTGCTCGATCAACTGAAGCAGCGGCGGTTCCCCGCCGGCGCGCGGGTCATCGCCGAAGGCGACTTTCTGGGCGAGATGTACATCGTGGTGGCCGGCGTGGCGGAAGTGTTCATGAGCGACTCTGACGGCGTCGAGCACCTGGTCAATCGCGTCGGCACCGGCGGCACACTAGGTGAAATCGCATTGATCACCGGCCAGGCGCACTCGGCATCCGTGCGCGCGTCCACCGAGCTGGACGTACTGGTGCTCGACGATGCCGACCTGCGCGACGCCGCCACTGCCTTCCCCGAGCTGTACCGCAACCTGGTGGGTATTCTTTCGCGTCGGCTCGTACGCTCGAACCGCCGCGCATTTGGCGCACCGCTGGGACGAGTCACGCTGCTCATTGACGACGATGCGCCGCCCGTACTCGGGTATGCGCTGGCGAGCAGCGTCGCCTGGCATGCGCAGTGCTCAACCCTCCTGCTTCGGATCGACGACCGCCCGCCGGCGGCCGAGCTTATGGAGCTGGCGAGCGCCGCCGCGGCGCACGCGATGGATGATCCTCGGCTTACGTTTGGGGGCGGCCACGCGCGCACGCAGGACGGTGTTCGGCCTCGCGCCGTCATCTCGTTGACGCCACCGACGGGAGCATTCGCCCCGGGCGCGCTGGCGGCGACCCTCGACCATCTCACGAGTCAGTACGAGCAGGTCCTGGTACAGGTGCCACCCGACTTCGTGTCGGTGCTGAATGTCGGGCGGCGTTTCTATCTGACTGGCAGCGTCAACGCGGCGGTGCGGGACGGGAGCACTGTCATCCGCGCCTGGAGCGAACGGGCGAGCAGTCGCCCGGATCGCGACGGGATCCTGCACATACCTGCTTTGGAGCCAATTGACGAACAGGGGCTGCGTGCTGGACTGCTAACGGCGCGGGGCCAGGCCGGCGAAGCGCTGGGCTGGGCGGCGCGCCACCTCACCGGACTCAAGGTCGGGATCGCGCTGGGCGCCGGCTCGGTGCGCGGCTACGCCCACGTGGGCGTCCTGCGCGTGTTCGATCGCATCAAGCTGCCCGTGGACTACATCGCCGGTACGAGCATCGGCGCGGCTGTGGCGGCCCTCCATGCGCTGGGCCGCCAACCGACGGAAATCGCGATCTCGCTGACCGCCGCGGGCAACGCGGCGTTCCGCCTCACGCTTCCGACGCGTGGCATGTTGTCCAGCGCCGCACTGCAGAAGCAGTTGCGCGCCATCGGCGGCGATACGCGCATTGAAGACGTGCCCATTCCGCTGGCGCTGACCGCGACCGACCTCGCTACCCGTCGCGAGGTCGTTTTCCGAACTGGGCTACTCTGGCCGGCGGTTCTGGCGAGCCTGACCATTCCTGGTGTTTACCCAGCCCAGGTGATGGGCGAGTACATGCTCGTCGACGGCGGGCTGAGCAATCCCGTCCCAGCCAGCGTCGCGGCAGCCATGGGCGCTGACGTGGTGATCGCGGTCAAGTTGCTCGGTCACACGATCCGTGGACCGCAGTACATCGAGGCTGTCGAACCGCGCGGCGCGCCACCAGGGGTGCTCGAAGTAATGATGCGCTCATTCGAGATCGTGCAAAGCCATGTCCCGGCCAATGCCCCGGACGTCGCCACGGTCGTGGTCGCGCCGGAATTCGATGCCTCGCGTGGACTCGGTTTGCGCAACTTCCGCGACGGGATGCGCTTTATCGAGATTGGCGAGCGCGCGGCCGAGGCGAGCATGCCGCGGCTCGCCGCCGCGCTGCCCTGGCTGCGGACGTAGCTAATTAGCTATCAGCTATCAGCTATCAGCTATCAGCTATCAGCTATCAGCTATCAGCCATTCAGCGATCTGACGGCTGACGGGTCACTGCTGCCGGCGGACTGCTGACTGCTGCCGGCTGCCGGCGGACTGCTGACTGCTGCCGGCTGCCGGCGGACTGCTGCCGGCTCCCGGCGGACTGCTGACTGCTGACTGCTGCCGGCGGACTGCTGACTGCTGACTGCTGCCGGCTGCCGGCGGACTGCTGACGGCTGCCGGCGGACTGCTGACTGCTGACTGCTGACGGCGGACTGCGGAGTGCTGACTGCTGACTGCTGACGG
>DASXRR010000124.1:0-20694 GCA_036506475.1 Chloroflexota bacterium | reverse complement strand
CTCGTCGGCGTTGTGTTGTCGAACGTAGACGTCGGCGATCTCGAGGCTGACCTGCTCGGCGCGGCGTGGATCGGCATCTTCGAAGTCGATCCGAATCTGGCCGCTGTCCTGGACCGGCTCGGCCTTGGTGCGTTCGAGCATGCGCTGCGGCGGCAAATCAGTGTGCAGATCGCGATCGACCTCGCGCATGATGGCTAGCTGGCGAACCTGTTCGGCCAATGGCCGCAGCTCCTTTTCGAGGGCCAGGAAATTGCCATAGTCGAGCCGACCTGTCGCCTGGATGAGTACCGAGGATCTCCAGCGCGGCTCGACCCACGGCAGCCTGACATAGATGTAGGCCGTCGCTGCGGCCAGGATCGTCGCCGCCACCAGGACCCACCAGCGCTCACGTAAGGCGCGCAGGGCCTCGACGGCGGTCACCCGATCACCACCTGCTGCTCAGCTCAGGAGTTCGGCCGAAAGGTTGCCCGTCGATGCGCAAAGCGGCCGAACTCCGTCTGAATGCCAGGCCTGGAGGGGCGGCAAGTGATGGCAAGACAAGTCTCAGGCCGGCCGCCCCTCTAGGCCACCATCCCGCGGCGCGTGCGCGGGATCGTGCCCACCACGGGCAGACGCAGCACATTTTCGGCGTCATCGCGCGAGCGCACGCTGGTGTCCAGGTAGTCGAGCAGGAACGCCAACGCGATACCGATCAACAGCCCGATCAGCGTTCGCAACCCGACCTCGCTGACCAGACCAGGCAGCGTGTTCGCGCGGTGCGTATCGGGCGGTGTGATGACCGTCATATGCGTGTTGTAGGCGGCCAAGGCGGCCAGGTACTGCGCGATGCGCGCCTGGTCGTTGACGATGCGGCTGATCGACTCGGCGATCTCCTTGCCGTCCTCGGGCGTGGCGCTGTTCACGGTCACGTCGATGAACCGATGCGTCTTCTTGGTGCGCGTCGAGTTGATGATCGTATTGACGTCGACGTTCAGGTTCCGACCGGTGGCCAGCTCGCGGCGCACTTCGCTCGCGAATGCCTCGCTGTGCATGAACTCGCTCATGTCGTCGGCGAGGTACTCGGAGTTCAGGTTCGAGTAGTACGTCGGATCGTAATAGAGCTGTGTCGCGGGGACCGCGACCGGCAGGGTGCTGATCGCGATGCGCATGTCGGTGCGGTAGGCCGCGGCGCCGCGCAGCCCGATCGCTGAGGATGCGATGAACGCCACCGCGGTGACGAGCGCCGGTACCCACCAGCGACGGCGAATAATGGTCCAGTAATCACGCAGTTCCACGATCGCGAGAAGTGTATCCCTTCTTCCCACTGTCATCCGGAGCTTGCGAGGTTCTCATCGCCTGGCTGATGTACCCCGACGCAGGAGGGGCTGTCGCA
This sequence comes from Chloroflexota bacterium, assembly GCA_036506475.1. Taxonomy (GTDB): domain Bacteria; phylum Chloroflexota; class UBA6077; order UBA6077; family CF-72; genus CF-72. Next base: position 19,322 of record DASXRR010000124.1, on the reverse strand, counting down.
CAAGAGCGAGCGACATGCCGGCGAGATCCCTCGGCTCGTTCCTCGCCTCGGGATGACACGTGAAGAACGGCCACGCGGGGCGATCGTCACGGCCAGCGACTCAAGCCCGGCCGCGCGCAGCCGATGCTTGACTGGCACCCGCTTGCCTCGTCATGAATTGGTTCTGGTCTGGCCTCAAACTGCCCCGATCCACGCGCCACTGGCGCCTGCGTACCGGCCTGCTAATGCCCATCGTGCTGCTCGTGCCGATGGTTCTCGCGGTCACCGCGCTGTCCTGGGAGGCGGTGACTCGGCGCGAGGCAGAGCAACTGGTCGCCCAGCGCCAGACCACGGCACTGACCGGGCTGAATGCCCAGCTGAAAGAACGCCGTCAGGCGAACGAAACGATCAGCTACCTGCTGGCCAAGCGCGACACGATCGAAACCGCGCTCGATGCGGGCAACACGCTCCGCCTGGCCCAGACCCTGGTGCTCATGCAAGCCGCTCTCGACATCACCTACATCAACGTGTACGGGTCGAACGGCGCGCGAATGTTGCAGTTGGGCGGCAACGGCGCCGAACGCATCGACGGCCCACTGGTCGCCTCCGCCATCCTCGGCAAGAACCATTCGGCCGTCACCGTCGGCGAGAAGGGCCTGATCGTCGCGGCGGCGTCGGCCGTGTCAGGTCGGAACGGTACGGCGGGTGTGATCGTCGTGGGCACCGCGGTTGCCGCGCACGACCTGCGCGGCGATGGGCCCTCGGGCGAGGATGTTGCCGTGTTTCGCTCAGGCCACCTGATCGAGACCTCGTTGGCAGACAGCGCGCCGCTCGGCGCGCTCGAGGAACCCGTCCAGCGCGGTGAGCTCGACAACCTGAACGGTGCCCTGGCGTCGTCGCTGCACATGCGCGCGGCGGGCACGCGTATCGACACCGAAGGCGTGCTGGTCGCCCTGGTGCCCGTGACGGACCTCGAGGAAGCCTCGCGCGAACGCGCGCGCATGGTCATCGGCGGCACGCTGGCACTGCTGATCACGTTGATTCTGATGGCGACGCTGCAGGCGCGCGCCATCGCTCGTCCGGTCGACAGCCTGGTTGGCGTAGCTGGCGCGCTCATGCGTGGTGACTATCGCCGCCGCGTCGCCCCGACACGCAACTTCGAGCTCCATGAGCTCGGTCAGGCGGTCAATCACCTGGCCGGTGAGCTCGAGCGCAAAGTTGCCGAGCTGACCCGCCAGGCAACGCACGATCCGCTTTCAGGGTTGCCCAACCGACTGCACTTCGTCGAGCGGGTCGATCGGGCGCTGGCCGAAGTCGCGCCGAACGACGCCGTCGCGGTCCTGTTTCTCGATCTGGACAACTTCAAGATTGTCAACGACAGCCTCGGTCACGGCTCGGGCGATCGACTGATCGTCGCCGTGGCCGAGCGGCTGCGGCGCTGCCTGGACGACGATCCGGCGGGCGCGACGATTGCTCGCCTGGGTGGCGACGAATTCACGTTGTTGATGCCGCACGCTGGAGACGGTCACGCGGCGATCGAGCTTGCCGATTGCGTTTTGGGCGAGCTCGCGACGCCATTCTTGATCGACGAGCACGAGCTGTTCGTCTCGGCCAGCATCGGTATCGCCCTGAGCAGCTCCGGCCCGACCCGGGCGAGTGACCTGCTGCGCGCCGCCGACGTAGCCATGTACCGCGCCAAGACCAGCGGCCGTAGCCAGCGCGTGGTGTACGACGGCACGATGGGGCGCAACGCCGCCGATCGCCTCGAGCTCGAAACCGAGCTGCGCCGCGCCATCGAACGCAACAGCCTGATCGTCTACTACCAGCCGATCGTGGATCTCGCGACTGGCCGAGTCGCCGAGCTCGAGGCACTGGTGCGCTGGGACCATCCGCGGCGCGGCTTCATGTCCCCCGCGGCGTTTATTCCGCTTGCCGAGGAAACCGGGCTGATCGTGCCGCTGGGCCGCTGGGTGCTCGAGCAAGCGTGCTTCCAGGCGCGCCAATGGCAGCACGATCACCCGAGCGACCCGCCGCTGACGGTCAGCGTCAACCTGTCCGCCCGTCAGCTCCAGCAGCCCGATCTCGCGACATCGGTGCGCGAGATCTTGCAGGCCAGCGGCCTCGACCCGAGCTGCCTCAAGCTCGAGATCACCGAAAGTGTGCTGATGCAGGATTCCGATGCCGCGCGATTGGCCAGCCTCGCCGCGCTGGGCATCCACCTGGCCATCGACGACTTTGGCACCGGCTATTCGTCGCTGGCGTACTTGAGCCGGCTGCCGATCGACACGCTCAAGATCGACCGCTCCTTCGTCAGTCGCCTGGGCCATGAGCCCGAAAGCGATGCGGTCGTGCGCACGATCGTGGCGCTGGCGCACACGTTGAACCTGAGCGTGACCGCCGAGGGTATCGAACAGCCCGAGCAGGCCGCGCGCCTGCGCGCCCTAGGCTGCCATCGTGGCCAGGGCTACTTCTTCGCCCGCCCCGCCGCACCTTCCAACATCGACCTGAGCGGCCCACTTCAACTGCGCGCTGCGTAGCTACTGCGCGAGCACCCGCACGTAGCGATACCCGTGCTCCACGGCCCGGGCTCCGCCGACGTCGATCACCGTGACCGGCACGCCGCCCGCCAGCACCACTTGCTGCGCCTCGGCGCCTTCGACCTGCAGCGGCGTGTCCAGCACTACGACTTGCTGCGTGCCCGGCGGTAGCTCCGTGCGTGTGCGCGCCGTCTGAAAGTCGGGCACGTATTCGCTGTACAGCAGCTCCACCGGCGGGCCAGGCTTGTAGAAGGCAAGTTGGCGGAGGATGTCATGCGCCAGCACGAACGTGCCCGCGGCAGGCTGCTTGCGCAAGTACTCCACCTGAGCGCTGGTCATGGCGTCATGCGTGCGCAGATCGGGCAGCCGGCCCGGGCCAACACCGCGCGCAAATGCCTGCATGTTCCAACCTACGATCGCGAGCGCCAGGACCGCGCTGGTGGCCGAGCCAAGGCGGCCTGACCGCGGCAGCCAGCGCCAGCCGCGCGCGCTCAGCACCTGGCTGGCTCGAGCCATGTCGGCGCCGAGGTCGAGCAGGCCGAGTGCGACCAGGATGGCCGCCTGCGGCGCCAGCGACAGCACATAGCCCGCTTCGCCCAGGTGGGCGAAGACGTATACCGCCAGCGGCGGCACGGTCCACAACGCCAGAAACCGACTGCGCTGGTCCGATGCCAGTCGCGCTGGACCGAAGCGTCGGCCCAGGACATACAGCACCATGACGATGCCGATGCCCAGCATCTGGCGCAGGTAATTGACCAGGAAGTTCAGGTTGTACGTGGCCTGGGTGTCGCCGCCGCTGGCGAAGTCGCCGACGACGTACGCCGACTGCGGCGACCAGACTTGCAGGTAGCTGGCGAGCGCCTGGCGGTAGACGTCCCAGCCGCCGCTGAGCTGAATCATCGGCACCGCCCAAGCCACCACGACCGCTCCCGCCAGGGCCACCGACGCCGCCCGGTACTGCCAACCGACAGCCGCCAATGCCCACAGCCACAGGGGCAGGCAGAACACCGCGGCGTCCCACCGCGTGCCCGCCGCGATAGCCCACGCCAGTCCCAGCCACACGACCCGGCCCTGCTGACCCGCCAGCGTGGCCTGCGCCAGCAGCGCCAGCGTCGCCGTCTCGCCCGCCAGCGCGACGTACGGATAGGCCACCTCGCCGTAGCCCCAGAAGCCGACAGTCGTCGCCAGGAGCAGCCCCGCCAGTAGCCCCGCTGTGCGCCCAAACCACTGCCGTGCCAGCAAGACGGTGCACAGCACCGCCAGCGCCGACCAGCCTATCCCCTCCAGGATCAAGCTTCTATTCGCGTCGTTGACCACCAGGTCGATCGCGCGCGCAAAGAACACATACAGCGGATACCCCGGCGGGTGCGGCTGATGGAACGCCACGTTGTAAAAGTCGCGCACCGCGAGCGCATAGTTGGCCGAGTCGAACGCATACAGCGTGCGCGTCATAAACGGCACCCGCGAGGCCACTGTGCCGAGCACCAACAGCCCCGCGCCTGCCAAAAACAGCGTTTCACTGCGCGGAGACGGGCTGTTGGCTGCCCGTATGGGCTCGTGTGCCGGCACCTCCCTGTCCTCAGGGCGGCCCGGGCCGGCCACGGGCGCGACAGTGCGCGCCATGCGGCTAGGCGAAGCGGGTGCCCGCGGCGTGAGCCGCGATCGATTCGGTCACGAACTGGCCCAACTGATGCCGAAAGACGTTGCGATCGAATTTCTGCGCGTGCGCGCGCAGCGCTTCAGCGTCCCAATGCGTGGCCTCGCACCGCCGCACGGCGTCCATCAGGCACTCGACCGTCTGGTCGTGAAACAGCACGCCCGTGCGACCGTCGATCACCGTATCCAGCGCTCCGCCACCGGCGAAGGCGACCACTGGCCGGCCACTGGCATTGGCCTCGACCGGCGCAATACCGAAATCCTCTTCCCCAGGAAAGACGTAGCCGCGACAGCGCGCGTACAGCTCTTTCAGCTCCCAATCCGACACGGTCCCCACGAACTCGACGTTCCGCCCCGCCCGCGCTCGCAAGGCAGCCAGGTCGCGCCCGCCAGAGCTCACGATCTTCAGCCGAATGCCCAGCCGCGTGAACGCATCCACGGCCAGGTCGATGCGCTTGTACGGAATCAGCCGCGAGACGACCAGGTAGTAGTCATCAGTTCGTCCGGGCTGGGGCGTGAACGCCTCGCAATTGACCGGTGGATAGATAACAGCAGCATCGCGCCGGTAGTACTTGCTGATCCGCGCGGCGACCGTATTGGAGATTGCCAGAAACCGATCGACATTCTGCGCAGTCGCGACGTCCCAAGCGCGTAGCTGGCTAATTGCCGCGGGCAGCACCAGCCGCGCTGCCGTGCCGAGCCGCTCGCGCTCGATATAGGCGTGGTAGTTCCACACCCAGCGCATCGGCGTCAGGCAGTAGCAAATGTGCAGCGTGCCGGGCGCGGTGACGACGCCCTTGCAGAAAGCAGAGCTATTCGAGATGACGACGTCATAGCCAGTCAGATCGAAGCTCTCGAACGCCAGCGGATACAGCAGCAGGAAGGGCTGGTGATTGCGCGTGACCAGCGGCAGGCGCTGCATGAACGAGGTGCGTACGTCGAGGCCACGGATAATCGGCGACATCTTTTGCGGCCAGTACATCGACGTGTAGACCGGTGCCGAGGGAAACAGCCCGTGCAGCTCTTCGAGTACCCGTTCGGCACCACCGTACTGATTCAGATAGTCGTGGACGAGCGCGACCCGCAGATTTGGGGGCCAGGGGTCGGGGGTCGGGGGTCGGTCATCTGCCGTCAGTGACAGCGCACCATTCATCCTTGGGTCGATGCCATTGGCGCCGAGAGCGGTCCAGCCGACCCCCGACCCCTGACCCCCGTCCCCCATCAGAACGCTCCCTTGCCACTCAACACGGCGGGCGCGGTGCGCAGCATGATCCGCAAGTCCAGTCCCAGCGACCAGTTCTCGAGATACATGATGTCCAGTAGCACCTGCTCGGCAAAGCCAAGCTGGCTCCGACCACTCACCTGCCACAGCCCGGTAATCCCGGGCAAAGTCTCGAGCCGCTGGCGCTGCCACTCCTCATATAGCGCCACCTCGCGTGGCGTCGCCGGCCGCGGACCGACGATGCTCATGTCGCCGACCAGCACATTCCACAGCTGCGGCAGCTCGTCCAGGCTCCAGCGGCGAATGAACGCGCCCAGCCGCGTGCGTCGCGGATCATCGCGCATTTTGAAGATCGGACCCTCGGCTTCGTTGAACTTGAGCAGCTGGTCGAGCTGCCCTTCAGCATCAGGCCGCATCGATCGGAACTTCCAGCAGTTGAACTCCTTGCCGCCTTGCCCAACTCGAATCTGGCAAAAGAACGGCGAGCCAGCGCGATCTTCGAGCCAGATCAGTACGGCCAGGATGACGAACAGCCACGAGAACAGGACGAAGAAGGCGAGCGCGACAACGACGTCGATGATGCGCTTGATAAAGAAGTTGAGCCCGCGGATCGAGTGTTCCTTCATGCCCATGAGCGGGATGCCGCTCACGGTGTCGATATCCAGCCGACCCAGGCTCATCTCGTACAGGTCAGGCACGAGGCGGAACTGGACCCCATCATTACGACAGTGGTCGACGATGCGCATGATGGCCTCGTGCGAAGCGCTCGGCAGCGCGATCACCACCTGGTCGATGGCGAAGTCGCCGATGACGCGCTCGATCTCGTCCGGCGTGCCCAGGTGATGGAACCGTCCAAAGTCGGCGCTCGCCTCCGACGAGAGGAAGCCGGCCACCTCGTAGCCCAGGTGCGGCCGATCGGCGAGCGCCTGCATGATCATCCGCCCAACGGTGCTATCGCCGACGACCAGCGTGCGCGCGACGCCGATGCCGCGCTGGTGCAATCGACCGACCAGCGAGAGATAGATGGCCCGACCGAACACCACCAGGACGGTGATGAGCGCCCAGGCGAAGATCAAGGTCAGGCGCGATTCGGCCGGGTAACGCACGAACGTCGAAGCCGCGAACAACGTCATGAGCGATAGGCCGGCCGCGGTGAAGATCGTGGACAGATCGTCGAGCGCGCTCGCCGCACGCGGCAGTCGATACAACCCGCGCAGCCCGACGATGCTGACGAAGACCAGCGCTAGTGTGACCTGCAGCGGAATGTAGATTTCGTGCTCGACATAATTACCAGGGTCGAGATCGAGTACTAGCCCAAGCCGATAGCGGGCATACCAGGCCAGGTAGAACGCGACATTGACCATCGCCAGATCGAGCAAGACCAGGATGAGTCGCTCGTAGGCATGCGACGCGGATGTTGGCCTGACCACCTCCTTGTCGGCCGGCCGCCGCGCCTCAGGTACTGAACGCGCAATCAGCGGACGCGGCGAGGCTGCCATTAGCTGCCCATCGCTCGGGTGTAACTTGCCGCGGTCTCGTCGGCCAGCGCGCGCCAACTGAAGCGAGTGGCTTGAATGCGTCCGGCCGCGCGCATCTCTTTGCGCGCCTGACCATCGTCGAGGAGGCGCTGCATTTCACGCGCAAGCTGGCCTGAGTCCTGGGGGGCCACCAGGGCGACCGCTGTGCCGCCAACCTCGGGCAGCGAGGCAGCGTTAGAAGTGATCACTGGAGTGCCGCAGGCCATCGCCTCTAGAACGGGCAAACCGAAGCCTTCGTACAGGCTGGGAAAGGCGAAGAGCCGGGCGGCATTGTACCAGAGGGGCAATTCATCTTCGGCGACAAAGCCAAGAAACGTCACCTGGTCGTGTAGGTTGAGCCGTTCCACTGTGTCGAAAATGGGACTGAAGCGCCAACCCGTCCCTCCGCCGACCACCAGCGGCGGGCGCGGCCGACTCAGGCGGGCGTAGGCCTCGAGGAGGCCGACCAGGTTCTTGCGCGGCTCGAGTGTCCCAACAGCGAAGATGAACACCTCCGGCAGATTGCGCGCCTGACGAAACGCCTCAACCTCATCCGCGGGTAGTACGCGGTAGCGCTCCTCCGCGGCGGGGTAGATGACCTCGACGCGATCCTGGGGCACGCTCAGCAGGCGCACGATATCACGGCGCGTGCTTTCCGAAATCGTGAGTACCCGCCGCGCGCGCCGGGTCGCCGCGCGGGTCGCCGCGGCGAGATAGATGCGATTGGCCGGTTTGAACGCTCGGGGATAGTGAAAGAAGCTCAAGTCATACACGGACACAACGGCTGGCCCGCTCCAACCTAATGGCAGGGCATAGGCCAGCCCGTGCAGAAGATCCGGCTTGGCGCGCTGCAGCGCCCGCGGCAAGCGCGCCTGCTCCCAGGCGATGCGCAGGGTCGGTCGCTCGGTCGCCGCTCCAGCGCTGTGATAGCGGACGCTGCCCTGAGCCAGTTTGGCGTCGGATGGTGCTTCGGGCACGAAGGCGTCGAAGCGATGGCCGCGCGCATCGCGCGCAAACTCGGCCAACAAGTGATAGATGACGCGGCTGATGCCGCCGCTGCGGTAGCTCTGGGCGCGCGACAGGAGCAGAGCGTTCAGTGCTACGTGCACAGCTTGTGGTCGATGCAGTCTACTCGGGGGTGTCAGGTGTCGGGTCCCAGGTCTCGGATAAGCCGATGCTGACACCGGGCGCATGACACGATGGGATCGATTCTGAGTAGACCCGACACCCGACATCCGACACCCGAAACCCATACCGTCTGGCCGGCGCGCCGCTCGACGGGCGGTGATGCCGCGCTGTGGGCAGCGCTCGGTGTCGCGCTGGTGGCCCTGGCGGTGCTGGCGGTGGCGTCGACGCGCGAGCCCGGTGGCGCCATGCTGCTGTGGGCCTTCGCGGCAGTTGTGCTTGCGGCGCTCGCAGCAGCGCTGTTCCTGTGGGCGCTGGCCTACCGTCGCATGACGTACGTGCTGACGGACCAGGCGCTCGAGGTGGCCTGGTTCGGTCGAACACTGGTCGTGCCATACACGGCGATCGACGGCATCTACACCGGCCAGCGCCTGGTCGGCAGCGCGACGCCAACCGTGCCCGCCTGGCCAGGCATCTACGTCGGTCCTGGCCGTGCCCGGGCAGTAGGACGATTGCGCTTCTTCGCCACCTCACCCGATCCCGCCGCCTTGACGCTGATCACGCTGGAGCACGGTGGCGTGGTCGTGTCGGCGCGCAACCCGCACGAGTTTCGCCTGGCGCTGATCGAGCGCATCCAGGACGTGGTCGACGCGGCGTCGGCGGCTGCGCCCACGCGCGAACCGCCGCGCGGCCCGCCCTGGACGGCGCTCTACGACCGCTGGCTCGGGTGGTCGCTGCTCGCCGCTTGTCTTGGCCTGTTTGCGATTCTGACCGTGGTGGGCGCCGTCTTCGAGTTCCTGCCGCCGGAAATTGCGCTGCGCTTCGACGCCAGCGGCGAAGCGAGCCTGATCGGGCCGCGCGAAGACCTGTTGCGGCTACCGCTCTTTGGTTTGCTGGTGCTGCTCGTCGACCTCGCATTAGGTGTGTGGCTGCATCCACGCGAGCGGCTGCTGGCGCGGCTGCTGTGGCTCAGCGGGGCTGTTGCCCAGGTGGTGCTCCTGGTCGCCGTCGTGCGCCTGGTTCAGTGACCTCGGACCTGATCCCGCTCGTCGACGCGCTCGAAGCCCAGGGCTACGTGACGCTCGAAGACGTCGAACGCGCCGCCGGTCGCTCCGTCGCTGCCGAAATCGCCGCGGCTGTTCTACTCGTCGACTACCGCGAACGCATAGACGCCGCGACGGGCACGCGCCAGGCCGTCACCCTGTGCCGCCTGAACCGCCAGCACCCCGAGGTCCGCGCCGCCACCACCTGGTAGCACTCCGTCCCACGACGCGCCCTTCTTCTTAGAGAAGAACCCCTGTGGTATCCAGAACTTGCTTCTCTTTAGAGAAGAAATCTCTACGAGGTAGGAATCCGAAAGTCCTGGCCGACCACAATGCGAATGTCGGCCATGGCGTTCGGCGTCGGCGTCTCGGTGATCGCCGTGGTGGGCACCTTCAGCGTCGTCGCCAGCACTTCGGCGGCATGCCGATCCGACGTGAGCACCTCGACCAGCGATGAGCGGTAGTCGTTCCGTTCGGCGTCGCCGAAATTGACCACGTTGAAGCCTTGCGCCTTCAGGTAGTTCGCCGTCCGTTGGCCCATGCCAGCAGTACCGCTGCCGTTCAAGACCTCGATGCGCGCCTTGAGCTCCGGGTGCGCGGCGACACGTTGAGCCGACTCCACTGCGCGCCGAATCCCGATCAAATTCGGATCCAGCAGGTCTGCGCCGTCGGCACCCTTGAACGGTGTAGCCAACGCGGTATCGACGACCAGGTTCTCGATGTGCCCTCGATCGATCTCGGAGATCAGACGCGCCAAGGACAGCAATTGCACGGGCGACAGGTCAGTGCTCAACGACTTGGTGACGATGCTGACCATGCCCGGCGCGCGCGACAGCATGTTCAGCTGCAGCGCACGGTCGCGCAGCGCCACCAGCACCATTTGCTGGCGTCTAGCACGTGAGAAGTCATTGGTGCCGTGCCGCGAGCGGGCGTATTGCAAAGCGCGCTGGCCATCCAGCAGCTGCGGGCCCGGCGCGAAGTAGATGCGCTGATAGCCGTAGTTGTCAGTCGGGTACTCGTCGTCCTTGACCGGCCGATCAACATCGACGAGCACGCCGCCAACCAGGTCGACCAGCTCTTCGAAGCCTCGGAAGTCGACGCGCGCGTAGTACTGGATGGGTATCCCGAAGTCGTTGGTGATGGTGCGCTTGGCCATCTCCTGGCCGCCCGCGGCGTGCGCGAAGTTGATGCGCTGCTGCCCACCCGAGCAGCCCATCGCAGCCGTACAGCCTGGAATCGTGACCCACAAGTCGCGTGGCAGCGACACCAGCGCCGCGGACTTCGTGATCGGGTCGATGCTGGCGATCATGATCGTGTCCGAGCGCGTCCCCGATATCGGCTCGTCGTCGCGCTTGTCCACGCCCAAGAGCATGATGTTGATGCGCTCCCGGCCACTCCACTCGGGCAGCACGTTTTTGACCACGCTGGCGATGCTCGCTGACAATGCCGGCGCGGGCGCTGTTTCCGACGCCGCCGGCCGGCTTGCCAGCGGCGCCGGTGGATTGAGCGTGACTGGCACAGTCACCTTGACTGGCCCCGCGGCAACGACGACGCCGCTCGGCGGCAGGTCGCGCGCGCCGAGCGCACGCCAGTTGCTCAGGAAGATGGCGCCGAAGACGACACCGCCGACGACGAACGCCCAGAACGTAGCCACCGCGAACAAGGGTGGCCCAGGTGGCGCCGGGCGATGCTCAGGGATGCCTGCAGGCTCGTCCATAGGGCGACGCCCGCCGGGGCCGCGGGCTGCCCCGATTATAGGCCGACCGTCTGGGGCGTCCTCGTAACTGCGCCGACCGCCCGCCGCACGACGTCCTGTGCGATATCACTCACGATCCGCGCCGCCCCAACTCGCTCGGCCAGGATCCAGCGTTGGCTGCTGCCTGCCCGTTTCTTGTCGAGAACGAGACGTGGCAACACATCATCAGGCGTGATCTCTGGCCAGCGCAGCGGCAGATCGAGTCGAGCCAGCAGCTCGTTCTGGCGCCGCATGTCGCTCGCGTCGAGCACGCCCAGCTCGTGCGCAATGAGCCCAGCCGCGTGCATGCCGACCGCGACGGCTTCGCCGTGCAGCAACGTGCCATAGCCGGCCGCGGCCTCGAGCGCGTGGCCGACCGTATGCCCGTAGTTGAGCAGCATCCGATCGCCGGATTCGCGTTCATCGCGCTCGACGATGTCGGCTTTGAGCTCGATAGAGCGCGCCACGATCGGCGCCAAGACGTCCCCCGCGCTCGCTGTAAGCTCGTCAACCTGGTGCTCGAGCCGTTCGAACAGGTCCGCGTCGAGAATCATGGCCATCTTGACGACTTCGGCCATGCCGTTGCTAAACGCGCGCCTGGGCAGTGAGCCAAGCAGCCCAGTGTCGGCCACGACGCACAACGGCTGATAGAAGGCACCAATCAAATTCTTGCCGCGGGGGTGATTGATGCCCGTCTTGCCACCCACGGCCGCGTCGACTTGTGCCAGCAGCGTGGTCGGCACGTTAACCAGCCCGATGCCGCGCAGGTAGGACGCCGCGGCGAAGCCGACCAGGTCGCACACCACGCCGCCGCCGAAGGCGACCAGCGCATCCCGCCGTTGCGCTCCCTGCGCCACCAACCAGTCCCATACCGATGCGACCTGCTGGAGCGTCTTGTCCGCCTCGTCGCCCGAGATGCGCAGCACTGGCGCCGCGGGCAGAACCGCTTGCAACAGGCCGACGTGCAGCTCCACCGCTCGGGCGTCGCCAACTACAAAAAGCCGGCCCTCGAACCCGGCTTCGGTCAGCGCGCCAGGCAGGCGGCTGAGGGCGTCCGTGCCAGCGAGGAGCGGGACCTGCCGGCCACCAGCGCGCAGCCAGCGGGTGGCGACCGTCATCGACCGGCGGTCGCCGGTCGGCGCTGCCGCTGCCAGGACAGGAAGCGTCGCGTAAGCTCGCCGACGAGCTCGTAGCGCGTGCGTCCGTCAACGCCAATGGTGACATGCGCGGCCGAGTACGCCTCTTTACGCTGCTCCATCAGCTCGATGACGCGCCCGAGCGGATCGGGGCTGTCGAGCAGCGGTCGCGGCCGTCCCGAGCGGCTGTTGCGCAGTCGATCGACCACCGTCTCCGGCCGCACCTGCAGGTGCACCACCAGGTTGCCCGTGCGCAGCGCTTCGCGATTGACCGGATTGACGAACGCGCCGCCACCCGTGCTGATGACCTGGCGCCGCGCGGCGGTGATCTTGGCAATCGCTTCGGACTCGACCTCGCGGAAGGCGGCTTCGCCGTCCTCGCGGAAGATGTCGGGAATCGCACGGCCGGTCATCTCTTCCACGAAGCGGTCACTGTCGACGAAGTGCATGCGCATCCGACGCGCCAGGTTCCGACCGAGCGTCGTCTTGCCGCTGCAGCTGAAGCCGACCAGGACGAGGTTATCCATGGCGCTCCAGAAAGTTGCGGAAGCTGGTCAGTGCATCTTCGAGGCTGTCGCCGCCGAACTTGATGCGCAGCGCGTCGGCGAGCACGATGGCGACCATCGCTTCGCCGACGACCCCCGCCGCGGGCAGCACACACACGTCGCTGCGCTCGACGTGGGCGACGCTCCGCTCGCGCGTAGCGTAGTCGATCGACGGCAACGGGTGGATCAGCGTCGAGATCGGCTTGGCGGCACCGCGCACGACCACCGGGGCGCCGTTGGTGATGCCACCCTCGAGCCCGCCTGCCCGATTCGTCGGCCGCTGCCAGCCTTTGGCCGCGTCGTAATCGATCACATCGTGCGCCTGCGAACCATGCCGTCCGGCATTGGCGAACCCGTCCCCGATCTCAACACCTTTGATCGATTGAATGCTCATCACCGCTGCCGCGAGCCGCGCATCTAGGCGTTCATCCCACTGCGCGTACGTCCCCAGTCCGATCGGCGCCCCGTACGCGATGACCTCGAACACCCCGCCCAGCGTGTCACCCGCTGTGCGCGCCGCTTTGATCAACTCCGTGGCTTGCTCCGCGAACGCCACGTCGCCCGTGCGCAGCTGCGACTCCTCAACGGCCGTCCACCACGCATCGTTGGCGGACGGCGTCACCGCCAGGTGCTCGGGCGCGGCCGCCGTGGCTGGCCCGACGCGCAGCACGTGACTGCGAATCTCGATCCCGAACTGGCGCAGAAACACCTTGCCCAGAGCGCCCGCGGCCACCCTCGAGGCCGTCTCGCGCGCACTGGCCCGCTCGAGCACGTTGCGTACGTCGTCGTGCCCGAACTTGACTACGCCCGCCAGATCGGCATGGCCAGGCCGAAGACGAGTCACTGGCTCGGGCGGTTCCGCGACCGGTTCGACGTCCATGCGCCCCTGCCAGTTCGGCCAATCGAGGTTCTTCACGACCATCGCGACCGGGCCGCCCATGGTGCGCCCATGGCGCACGCCGGCCACGATCTCGACGCAGTCGCGCTCGATCTGCTGCCGACCGCCGCGGCCGTAGCCCAGCTGGCGTCGCCGCAGGTCGACGTTGATGTCCTCGGCGAGCACCGGCAGCCCAGCCGGCAGGTTCTGAACGAGGATCGTCAGCTGCGGCCCGTGCGACTCACCAGCGGTGAGCACCCGCAACATGCCCAGGCTCACACGCCAATCCTGTCCGCGACTGCGCCGAACATGACCTCGAGCGGCGGCGTGCGACCGGTCCAGCGCTCGAATGACAGCGCCGCCTGATGCACCAGCATGCCCAGTCCGTTTTCGGCGCGTGCGCCGGCCGCCTGAGCTGCCCGCATGAAACCGGTCTCTGGCGGGTTATAGGCCAGCTCAATCGCCACGCTTTGAGGACTGTAGCAGCTAGGGTGAACGTCGGGCGCCGCGCCGTGGTGGCCCAGCGACGTGGCGTTGACGATCACGCCCCACGGCTCGTTGGTGTGCTCCGCGACCTCGTGCAGGGCACCCACGGTCAGGTCCGCAATGCCACCCATCGCCAGATCGGCTTGCACCTGCCGTGCCCGTTCCAGGGTGCGATTGACCACATGAATGCGGCTTGCCCCGAGCGTCGCCAGCGCCCACACCGCCGACCGCGCCGCGCCTCCCGCACCAACGACCAGCGCGGGCCGCCCGCGTGGCTCAATGCCTACCTCCGACATCCAGCGCGCTAAACCAGGCCCATCGGTGTTACCGCCCGTCAGTCGCCCGCCCTGATTGACGACCGTGTTGACGGCGCCCAGTGCCCGCACCTCAGGCGTGAGCGCGTCCAGCAAGGCCATGATCGCCTGCTTGTGCGGCGCGGTGACATTCGCCCCGTAGCACGCTGGCTCGCGGAGCGCCTGAACCGCGTCACCGAGCAATTCGGGGTCTACGTCGCGCGCCTCGTAGTGGGCGTCGACGCCCAGTGCCTGAAAGGCCGCGTTGTGCAGCGTCGGCGACAGCGAATGGGCGACCGGATGCCCGAATAAACACGCCCAGCGATGGCTCACGCCGGCGTCAGGCGATCGAGATCGGCCCAGAAGCTCGGGTACGAAATCGCCACGCTATCGGCGCCCGCGATGTCGACACCTTCGCCTAGCGCGCCGGCCAGTGCGAACAGCATGGCCATGCGGTGATCGTCGTGGGCGTCGACGCGTGCCTCCCGAAGGCGTGACGGCCGAATACGCCAGCCATCCTGGGTCGCTTCGACTCGCCCGCCCAGGGCGCCTAGGCCTTCCGCGACCACCGCAAGTCGATCGGATTCCTTGCCGCGTAACTCAGCCGCATCGCTGACAATGGTCTCCCCCTCCGCAAACAGACCCAATAGCGCCACGAGCGAAATCTCGTCAATAGCCAATGGCACCAGGTCGCCGCTGACCGTCGTGCCGCGCAGCTGACTCGACCATGCCACCAGGTCGGCCACCGGCTCGCCCGCGACGTCCCGTTCACGGTCGAGCTCTATGTTGGCACCCATCCGCTGCAGGATGGTCAGCAATCCTGTCCGCGTCGGGTTCAAACCCACGTTGCTCACCCGCACTTCGGCGTTGGGATGAAGCACGCCGAGCACCATCCAGAACGCGGCCGACGAGAAGTCCCCCGGCACGTCAACATCTACACAGCGCAGCCGCTGGCCAGGCTTGACGGTCACTCGTAACTCATGGGTCTGAATGTCCACGCCCATGGCCGACAGCATCCGTTCCGTATGGTCCCGTGTCTGCGCTGGCTCGATCACGGTCGTCGCGCCGTCCGCGAACAGACCCGCCAGCAGCAACGCTGACTTCACCTGCGCACTCGCCACGCTCAAGCGATGCTCCACCCCGTGCAGCCGTGCGGGCTGGATCGTCAGTGGCGCCAGTCGCCCACCGTCACGCCCGTCGATCCGCGCCCCCGCCTGACGTAACGGCTCGAGGATGCGTGCCATTGGCCTGCGGCGCAGTGAGCCGTCGCCGCTGAGCACGGCGTACACATCGCTGCCCGCGAGGACTCCACTCAGCAGCCGCATGGTCGTGCCCGAGTTCCCGCAATCGAGCACGTCCGACGGCTCGCGCACCCGTCCGCCCCCGATCTCCACGCGCGCGCCGCTGCGCGCTACCTCGATGCCCAACTCCCGCAGGCATGCCAGCGTGGAAGCGCAATCCGCGCCTGGCGAAAAGTTGCTGATGCTGGCATGGCCCTCGCCCAGCGCGTTGAACAGCGCCGCTCGATGCGAGATCGACTTGTCGCCGGGCACCTGCACGCTGCCCCGGACCGAACGCGCGGCACTGACTGCGCGCTCGCTCCCCACGGCCGTTGTCATCCTGACCGTAGCGAAGAGCCTGTCCTGAGCGCAGCGAAGGAATCCGCGGGCCGGAACGCGTGCGCTCGCGGATTCGGAGCCTGCCCTGAGCGTAGCCGAAGGGGCTCCGCCTCAGAATGACACAAACGCATCATGCGCTCGCCTGCAGCAGTGGCTTCGGCAGGCGTCGCATCGGCCGATCGACCGCTGCCAGGACGCCCGCCAACTTGCGCATCAGCTGATCAAACCCGTCGAGCGTCAGCGACTGCGGTCCATCCGACAGGGCCGAGTCGGGCTCAGGGTGCACTTCGATGATCAAGCCATCCGCACCCGCGGCAGCGGCGGCTAGCGCCATCGGCTCAACCAGATAGCGATGGCCCGTGCCATGGCTCGGGTCGGCAATGATCGGCAGGTGGCTCATGCGCTTGATCAGCGGAATAGCACTCAGATCGAGCGTATTGCGCGTGGCCGTTTCGAACGTGCGAATGCCGCGCTCACACAGGATGACGTTCGGATTGCCCTCGGACATGATGTATTCGGCCGCCATCAGCCATTCCTCGATCGTGGCCGACAGACCGCGCTTGAGCATGGTCGGGCGTCGCGTGCGGCCGATCTCGCGGAGCAGCGGGAAATTCTGCATGTTGCGCGCGCCGATCTGCAGGATGTCGGCGCTCTGCGCGACGCGATCGACCTGACCTGGCTCCATCACCTCGGTGATGATCGGCAGGCCCGTCAAGCGCCGTCCCTCCTCGAGCAGGCTGAGGCCGTCGACGCCCAGGCCCTGGAACGCGTAAGGCGAGGAGCGCGGCTTGAAGGCGCCGCCACGCAGGAAGCTCGCGCCCGAGGCGGCGACGCTGTCGGCTGTGCGCAGCAGCTGCTCGCGACTTTCGACCGAACACGGACCGGCCATGACCACGAACTCGCGACCGCCGACGGGCGTTCCCCCAGCTTCGACGACGGTGTTGCCCGGTTTGAAGTCGCGACTGGCCAGTTTGTACGGCCGCGTAATCCTGGTGACGCGGTCGACGCCTGGCAAAACCTCGAGCGTCTCGAGTAGATCTTCCGGGAACCCTGTGCCAATCACACCGATCACGGTGCGTTCCTCCCCCTGTGAAAGCTGCGCCTTCAAGTTGTGCAGCCGCAGGACTTCGACGACGTGATCGATATCCTGGCTGGTGGCGCTGGGCGACATAACTGCGATCATGAGTGTTCTGTGGGACCTCCTGGTGGGCTAGGACAAACAAAGGAGCGGTCCGAATCCGGACCGCTCCTTTGGGCATGACGGGGTTCCGCGGCTGCTCAGCGTCGCCGAGGCAGCCCCGTCATGCCGTACGTAAACCAATACGAGTAGGCCTGCGGCCTCTTTTGCATCGTGCGCGAGTATAGGCATGGTCCGCACAGGTGTCAATGAGGGTTGGCTTGTCCGGTTACGTGCTGGTTGAGACGCGGGGGAGTGGGGAGTGAGGAGCGGGGAGTGGGGAGTGAGGAGCGGGGAGTGGGGAGTGAGGAGTGGGGGGCGACCCGAACGTCCCGGGAGTTGCGGCAGTTTCCGTTCCCTCACTCCTCGCTCCCCACTCCCCACTCCTACAATCTGGCCCGTGCCACTGACGGTCTTGACGGTGTTCGGCACGCGACCGGAGGCCGTCAAGCTCGGCCCGGTCATCCGCGAGCTGGCACGCTTTCCAGAGCGCATCGCCAGCAAAGTCCTGGTTACAGCTCAGCACAGGGACATGCTCGACCAGGTCCTGCGCGTCTTCGACGTCCAGCCCGATTACGACCTCGACGTCATGCAGGACAACCAGACCCCGACCCAGGTTGCTGCCACCGTCCTGGCCCGACTGGAACCAATCCTGAAAGCCGAACGGCCCGACTGGGTCCTCGTCCAGGGCGACACGACCACGGTTGCCGCCGCCGCGCTGGCAGCGTTTTACGCGCGCAGCAAAGTCGGCCACGTCGAAGCCGGTCTGCGCACCGGCGATCGCTGGCAGCCGTTCCCCGAGGAGATCAACCGCCGCGTCGCCGGCGTCATTGCTGACCGCCACTTCGCGCCGACCGCTCGCGCACGCGACAACCTCTTGCGCGAGGACGTGCCAGCCGAGCGCATCCTGGTCACCGGAAACCCGGGCATCGACGCCTTGCGCTGGATTACCGCCCAGCCTGAGCCACCTGAAGTCGCGGGCCTGCTGACCGCCGACACGCGCACCATCCTGGTCACTGCCCACCGTCGCGAAAACTTTGGCGAACCGCTGGAAAGCATCTGCCTGGCGCTGCGTGATCTCGTCGAGCGGTACGAGGGCGCCGTACGCGTCGTCTACCCAGTACATCGCAACCCCAACGTATGGGGCCCCGTGCACCAATTACTTGGCGGCATCCCTAACGTGACCGTGCGACCACCGATGGACTACTTGCCCATGCTCCAACTCATGCGCCGCTGCTACCTGGTCATCACCGACTCTGGCGGCATTCAGGAGGAGGCGCCCGGCCTGAGCATCCCCGCACTCGTGCTGCGCGACGTCACGGAGCGGCCGGAAGGCGTCGAAACGGGCGCACTGCGGGTCGTCGGCACCGACCGTCAGCGCATCGTCGCCGAGGCCAGCCGCCTGCTTGACGATCCAGCCGAGTACGCGCGCATGGCCAACGCCGAAAACCCATTCGGCGACGGTCACGCCGCCGAACGCATCGTCGCCTCGCTACTTGCTGGCTAGTAGCCCGCCTGGCGATCGACCACATTGCGCAGCTGTTCGCCGCGCGCGAACCGCTCGACGTTGTCCACGAAGAGTGCAAGCCCACGTTCCAAGGACTGTGGCGAGGCATCGGCACAGTGCGGCGAGATATACACGTTGGGCTCAGTCCACAGTGGCGAGTCCGCGGGAAGGGGCTCTGTCAGGAATACGTCGAGCGCCGCGCCATCGAGCTGGCCCGAACGCAGTGCTGCCAGCATTGCCGCCTCGTCGACAATCGCCGCCCGCCCGACATTGACCAGAAACGCCCCAGGCGCGAGCCGAGCCAACTGGTTGGCGCCGATGAGTCCACGCGTCTCCACAGTCAGCGGCGCGGCAATGACCAGGACGTCCAGCCCGTCCAGAAAGTCGTCGACACGGTCCGTCGCGAAGACCTCGTCCACGTCTGCGCTCGGCGCGCCCGACCGGCGCAGGCTGCGCAGCGCAACGCCAAACGGCCGCAGCACCCGCGCGATCGAGCCGCCCAGGTCACCCAGCCCGATGATCCCTACCCGCTGCCCGCGCAGCTCGCGCAGCCCAAACCCGTCGATCCACTCCGACCGCAGCTGCGCCGCATGCATGTCATGGAATCGTTTGTAGTGCGCCAGGACAACGCCAACCACGTATTCGCCCATGGCCACGCCGTGCGCGCCGCTGCCGTTCGTCAGCGGAATGTCGCGTCCCTCGAGCGCCTGCAACACCTCACTCGGCACCCCTGCCCAGCGCAGGTGCACCCACTGCAAGGTCGGATGCTGCTCGATGGCTTGCACGGCCAGCGCCACGTCGAGGTCCCACACCACGAGCGCATCGATCGTCGCCCCATCCGCCGGCAGCAGCGTGACTTCTGGACACC